>CAJOOC010000061.1 GCA_905236165.1 uncultured Prevotella sp.
CAAGCGATAGAAGTAATGGCTTAACTACTGTCCGACAGGACGAGCGAAGCGATAACTACTTAACTTCTTAACTACAAGGAAGTTGAGTAAATGCGAAACTTGAATCAAATAATGAAAAAGACCCTCCGATTCCTGCTGGCATTCCTGATAGCCTTCATCCTGATGTTGGTTGTCAGGGCCACAGGCATCACGCTCTATACCGTCAGCGACACAGGCCTGGAGCCTGTGCTCGCGGCAGGCGACCACGTGATGGTCAACCGCTGGAGCTATGGCCTGAAGGTAGGAGGGAAGAACGGATTGTTTGATTATGGACGCATCATTCGCCAGCCGGTGGGGCGTGGCGATCTGGTGGCTTTAGAGAATCCACAGAACCCGAGCGAGGTGCTGATATGTCGTTGCACGGCATTGCCAGGCGACTCCGTCAGTCATGAGGGGCAGACGTTCATCGTGCCAAGCCTGAAGGACTGTGCCGATGCCGACTATTACTGGATGGAATCCGTAGGAAAGTCGGGCCTTCGGGCGTTGGGATTTATCGCTGAAGAGTATATCATAGGCCGCGTCTTCATGGTGGCATATAGCAAAGACCCGCAGAAACCGTTATGGCAGGGTTGGTGCACAGACCGTCTTTTCTTGCCGCTATGACCACAGCACTGCTCTCTACAACCTTTTTCGGACCGGTACAGTGGTATCAGAAGCTCTATCGCTACGACCGTGTGTGCATAGACCAACAGGAGACGTTCCAGAAACAGACCTATCGCAACCGCTGTCTGATTGCTACTACACAGGGAATCCAGGCACTTACTGTGCCTGTGGTCCATGGAAGCAATCGTCTTATAACGTCAATAGGCATCTCTGACCACGGCAACTGGCGCCACCTGCACTGGCAGGCGCTGCAGTCGGCCTATGGCGATTCTCCTTTCTTTGAGTATTACGAAGATGACATCCGGCCCTTCTTCACCGAAAGGAACTGGGAGCGTCTTATCGATTATAATGATGACATCTGCCGGAAAATGTGCGAACTGCTGGACATCCATCCTCAGTTCTTTCCTCCTTCCTCTTTCAACTTTCCTCCTTCCTCCGATTTCCGCACGGCCATCAGCCCTAAGCATCCACAGCCCGACCCAGAGTTCCAGCCCCGTCCCTATTACCAAGTCTACAGGCAGAAACACGGTTTTCTGCCTAATCTCAGCATCATGGACCTCTTATTCAATATGGGTCCGGAAAGCATCTTCTATCTGTAAGATAGCGACATGGCCTTATTAAAAAACGTAAAACTTGCGCATATTAAAAAAGTTTGCCGTAACTTTGCGATGAAAAATCGCGAAGTTACTTCGTCTCGGCAAAAAAAAGAATAAATTCTTTTGTTTTGCTCTCGACTTTTCGTAACTTTGCACCTCTATATAGATTGAATATACAATGAGTCTGACAGGAATAGTACGCCCGCTATTTGCCAAACGCTGGCGGGAACTGGAAAAACATAATACTCAGGGCGAGCAGTTGCAACGCGAGGTGCTGGCTCGCTTGGTCAGCAAGGCCAAGGATACCGAATATGGCCGCAAACATCTGTTTGCAGCTACAAGAAACTATGAGGATTTCGTACGCAACAACCCCGTGAATACCTATGAGGAACTGAAGGGCGACATAGACCGGATGCGGCAGGGCGAGACGGATATCCTCTGGCCAGGCCGCGTGAAATGGTATGCCAAGTCGAGCGGTACAACTAACGACAAGTCGAAGTTCATTCCCGTCTCGCCCGATGGCTTGAAGCATCTGCATTATAAGGGCGGCACCGATGTGGTGGCTCTGTATCTGCGTAACAACCCGCAGAGCCGTATGTTCGACGGCAAGGGACTGATTCTGGGTGGCAGTCATGCACCTAATTACAACCTGCCCGGCTCGCTGGTGGGTGACTTGAGTGCCATCCTCATAGAGAATATCAACCCCGTGGTCAACCTGGTGCGTGTGCCTTCGAAGCAGACAGCACTGTTGAGCGACTTCGAGGTGAAGCGCGACCGCATTGCCCGTGAGGCGATGACGAAGAACGTGACGAACCTCTCGGGCGTGCCCTCGTGGATGCTGTCGGTGCTCAACCGTATGATGGAACTGTCGGGAAAGACCCATCTGGAGGAGGTATGGCCAAACATCGAGGTGTTCTTCCACGGCGGCGTGGCCTTCACACCCTATCGTGAGCAATATGAAAGGCTCATTACCAGTCCACGGATGCACTATATGGAGACGTATAATGCCAGCGAGGGCTTCTTCGGTATTCAGGACAACCCGGCTGACAAGGCCATGCTGCTGATGCTCGACTACGATGTGTTCTATGAGTTCCAGGAGATGGGCACCGATGCCATCGTGCCGCTCTGGGGCGTGGAGACGGGAAAGAACTACGCCATGCTCATCTCTACCTCGTGCGGCCTGTGGCGCTATATGATTGGCGACACGGTGCGCTTCACCTCTACCAATCCCTATAAGTTCGTGATTTCTGGCCGTACCAAGTCGTTTATCAATGCCTTTGGCGAGGAACTGATTGTCGACAATGCGGAGCAAGGACTGAAATATGCCTGCGAGAAGACGGGGGCGCAGGTCTTGGAATATACCGCTGCCCCTGTGTTCATGGACCAGAACGCCAAGTGCCGGCACCAGTGGCTCATCGAGTTCTCGAAGACTCCAGAGAGTTTGGAACTGTTTGCCGACATCCTTGACCGCAAGCTTCAGGAGGTGAACAGCGACTACGAAGCCAAGCGTTTCAAGAATATCACCCTGCAGCCTCTGGAAATCATCCCTGCCCGCCAGAATCTTTTCAACGACTGGCTGAAGTCCAAGGGAAAGTTGGGCGGACAGCATAAGGTGCCGCGCCTCAGTAACAGTCGTGAACACATAGAGCAGTTGCTGGCTTTAAATGAGAAATGAGACATGAGGAATGAGACATATAAATGAAAAAATGACAAATGATTTCGGCATGACACGATATAAAGGGAAACTCCTCGTTGCTCTTTTCTCATTCGTCATCCTTGTCTCCTGTGCCCGTATGGGAAGTCCCGATGGCGGATGGTACGACGATACGCCTCCCAGCGTCATCGGCTCTACTCCCGACGACCAAGGGGTCAACGTGAAAGACAGGAAGGTGACCATCAACTTCAACGAATATATCAAACTGGAGGATGCCCAGAATAAGGTCATCGTTTCGCCGCCTCAGATAGAACAGGCAGAGATCAAGGCTGCCGGACGTAAGATTATCGTGGACCTGAAGGACTCGCTGAAAGAGAACACCACCTATACCATAGATTTCAGCGATGCCATCAGCGACAACAACGAGGGCAACCCCATGGGCAACTATACCTTCAGCTTCTCTACCGGCGACCATATCGACACGCTTGAGGTGAGCGGCTATTGTCTGAATGCACAGAATCTGGAACCGATTAAGGGCATACTGGTGGGACTTTACGACAACTTCGAGGACTCGCTCTTCCATCAGCAGCCCATGATGCGTGTGTCGCGCACCAACGGCAGCGGCTATTTCACTATCAAGGGCGTGGCCCCCGGCACCTATCGCTGTTTTGCCTTGCAGGATGCCGATGGCGACTTCATCTTCGGACAGAAGAGCGAGATGATTGCCTTCAACCACGACAGCATCACACCCTCATGGCGACCCGACGTACGTCAGGATACCATCTGGCGCGACTCCCTGCACATTGCCAACATCCTGCAAGTGGGCTATACGCATTTCCTGCCCGATGACGTGACGTTGCTCTGTTTCCAAGAGCCTCAGACCGACCGCTATCTGGTGAAGACAGAACGTAAGGCGACAGACCGCCTGGGACTGTTCTTCACTTATGGCAACGATACGCTGCCGCGTCTGCGTGGCCTGAATTTCGATGATACCAACGCCTTTATCCTGGAAGCCTCGCAGAAGAATGACACGCTGACCTATTGGTTGGCTGACACCACTCTTGTCAATCAGGATACACTACAGATAGAACTTACCTATCTGACGACCGACACGCTGGGCCGTCTGGTGGAACATATCGATTCGTTGGTGGAGTTTGTCTCAAAAACACCCTATGCCAAGCGCCAGAAGGAGAAACAGAAAGCATATGAGGAGTGGAAGAAGGAACAGGACAAGAAGAAAAAGCATGACGAGCCCTACGATAGCGTGATGCCTATAGAGTATCTGTCTGTGAAGTGGAGTGTTCAGGGACAGATAGCACCTAACCAGCGCTGCTTCTTCGAAGTGGCAGAGCCTTTGGTCCAGTGCGACACGTCTGCCTTCCATCTGGTGTCGGTGGTCGACTCCGTGGAGACGCCCATTGACTTCATGTTGCGGCAGGTGGCTGTTCGACGTTACGAGCTGACGGCCGACTTCCAGCAGGAGATGAACTATGTGATAACCGTTGATTCTGCTGCCATGCATAGCATCTATGGCATTCCCACGAAGAAGATGGAGCAGAAGTTCAAGGTGCGACACGAGGACGAATATGCCTATCTGGCTGTTGAGGTGAGTGGTGTCGGGAAAACAGACTCGGTAATTGTTCAACTGCTTGACGGACAGGACAAAGTGTTGCGCCAATCTTTGACCGATGCTTCCGGCGTGGCAGAGTTTATCTATTTGAAACCTTCAAGATACTATTTGCGTGCTTTTATAGACCGTAACGGCAATGGAGAGTGGGATACGGGCGTCTATGACCAGGACCTGCAGCCAGAGCCCGTCTATTATCATCGCGAGCCTGTGGAGTGTAAGGCCAAATGGGACGCCACCCGTCAGTGGAACCTCACGGCCACTCCTTTATACAAGCAGAAGCCGTTGGCCATCACCAAGCAGAAGCCCGATAAGAAGAAACAGTTGCGCAACAGGAACATCGAGCGGGCCCGCAGCTTGGGTAAGGAATATGTGGGACATTGAAGATTGAAGATTGAAAATTGAAGAATATGAAGAAGTTATTGTTTTTCTTTTTTGCATTACTGCCGTTGTCTATGCAGGCACAGACACAGTGTGGTATCGAGAATAAGGCTTTCACCGGTGGGGAGTTCTTGGCCTATGACCTCTATTTCAACTGGAAGTTCGTGTGGCTGAAGGTAGGCTCGGCATCCATGTCGACGGTGAAGTCTACTTTCAAGGGACAACCGGCGTTCCGCACCAGTCTGACAACTCGCGGCAACAGTAAGCTGGACGGTGTCTTTGTGATGCGCGACACGTTGCTGTCGTATTGCAGTGTCAAAGACTTGTCGCCACTGTATTTCCGAAAGGGCGCCCTTGAGGGAAAGCGCTATTATGTGGATGAACTTTGGTATACCTATCCGCGCAACAACTGTCACTTGAAGATGCACCGTATTGATGCCGACGGTGAACAGCACTGGAAGGACAAGGAGTATGCCGAGTGTATCTATGATATGATGAGCATCTTCCTGCGTGCCCGCAACTTCAG
>CAJOOC010000062.1 GCA_905236165.1 uncultured Prevotella sp.
GAACTGCCACTCTGCACTCGAAACAAAATCAAAAATCTGCCAAAGCTAATTAATAGTTCCGCTCGCGCCTGAGCACCTACGGAGCGCAAGAACCCACCTTAAGAGAACCCGACTTTTCATGAACTACGATATATCCAACATATCAACCATTATCGGCGCACGTCGCTACGGCAAGCGGGAACAGACTGTCTCGTTCCTGCTCACCGACAGCCGCTCTCTCTCCTTTCCCGAGGAGACCCTCTTCTTTGCCATCAAGACTGAAAGGAACGACGGCCACAGATACATTGAGGAACTATACAGAAGAGGAGTGCGCAGCTTCGTCGTCACACAGCTGCCTGAGACGCTGCAGAACGATGCCAACTACCTCTTTGTAGCATCAGCCGTCGAAGCGCTACAGCAACTCTCCACGCATCATCGCAACTCCTTCAGCATCCCCGTTGTAGGAATAACGGGAAGCAACGGCAAGACAATGGTGAAAGAATGGCTGTACCAGCTCCTCATGCCCTCGCTGACCGTAACCCGCTCGCCAAGGTCATATAACTCGCAGATAGGCGTTCCGCTGAGCGTATGGAACCTCAACAGCCACTCGCAGGCCGCCATCTTCGAGGCAGGCATCAGCCGTCCGGGCGAGATGCAGCATCTGGCTAACATCATACGCCCCACGATAGGCATCCTCACAAATATCGGACAGGCACACCGCGAGAACTTCACCACGCAGCTTGACAAATGCCGCGAGAAGATGCAGCTCTTTCAGGAGAGCCACACACTCATCTATCCTGCCGACGATGACTGCGTCATATCATATATGGCAGAGTCGGCACCAACGGGCACTACCCTGATAGGCATCTCGCAGACCGACGACAAAGCCCCCTTCTACATCAGCAAGATAGAGAGGATTGGCGAGGGGAAGACCGAGATTCACTATACCTTCCGCAACCCCTGTGGAGCACAAGAGAGCGTGAGCAGCACCTATACCCTGCCCTTCATCAGCAAGGCTGCCATCCTCAATTCCTTCCTCTGTGCCGCTGCGGCGATGCTGCTCGGCGTCACACCGGAGGAACTGAAGCAACGCATAGCTACGCTGCAACCCGTTGCAATGCGACTGGAGGTGATACAGGCGCGCAACAACTGCATCATCATCAACGACTCCTACAACTCCGACATACCATCGCTCGACATAGCCCTCGACTTCATCAGCCGCCGCACACACCACGCAGCGGCTGCCAATGAGTCGCCAAGCGCTGCCACACAGCCAGCGGCATTCCCATCAGCATCTGTACAGCGCACCAATGCGCTAATACTCAGCGACATCGAGCAGACGGGACTGTCAGACATAGAGATATGCCAGAAGGTGATGCCCCTCATCATGCAGCGAGGCATAAAGAAACTCATCACCATTGGCCACCAGATAACACCCGCCACGCTTAGCCAGGCAGGCATCATCACCAGCGGACTTCTCTTTGCCAACTATCACGACACACCGCAGTTCCTGGCATCAAGCACCTTCGGAACCCTGCGCGATGAAAACATACTGATAAAGGGAGCACGCAGCTTCAGGTTTGACGACATCACAGCCATGCTTATCTCACAGGTACATGAGACCACGATGGAGATAAACCTTTCTGCCCTCAAGGCCAACCTCGGCTACTACCGCTCCTTCATGAAACCCACCACAAAGCTCTGCTGCATGATCAAGGCCGATGCCTATGGTGCAGGAGCGATAGAGATTGCCAAGACCTTGCAGGATAACCACGTGGACTATCTCGCCGTTGCCGTTGCCGATGAAGGAGCAGCCTTGCGCAAGGCAGGTATCACGGCTGACATCATCGTGATGAACCCAGAGATGACGGCCCTCAACACTATCTTCGCCTACGACCTGCAGCCTGAGATTTACTCCTTCCGCATTCTGCACGCCATGCATCAGGCAGCAGAGAAGCAGGGAGTGGTAGGATGGCCCGTACATATCAAACTCGATACAGGGATGCACCGACTGGGCTTCCACCCTGAGGACGACATGGACGAACTCATTGCAACCCTCAAGGCCCAGCACACACTCACGCCGCGCTCCGTCTTCTCACATTTCGTGGGAAGCGACGACGATGCCTTTGACGACTTCTCGGCACAGCAGTATGACATCTTTACCAAAGGGGCCGACAGGCTGCAACAGGCTTTCCCACATCATATCCTACGACACATCTGTAACTCTGCCGGGATAGAACACTTCCCAGAGCGACAGCTCGACCTGTGCCGACTCGGACTGGGCCTCTACGGCATAAACCCACGCAACAACAATACCATACATACTGTGTCAACTCTCAAAACCACCATCCTGCAGATGCGACACCTCAAGGCGGGAGAGACCGTGGGGTATTCACGCCGCACGACGCTGGAACGGGACAGCACCATCGCCGCCATACCTATAGGATATGCCGACGGACTGAACCGACACCTCGGAAACCGTCAGGCCTACTGTCTCGTCAATGGAAAGAAAGCGTGGTACGTGGGCAACATCTGCATGGACGTCTCTATGATTGATGTCACAGGGATAGACTGCAAAGAGGGCGACACCGTGGAGATATTCGGCAACAACCTGCCCGTCACTACGCTATCCGACACTCTCAACACCATACCATACGAAGTGCTTACAACAATCAGCAACCGCGTTAGGCGTATATATTTCGAAGAAAATTAAAAAACATTATTCATTTTTACAAATCATTTTTCATAGTTACAAATCATTTTTCATAACTAATATTACAATGAAAAAGAATTTCCTTCTCTTAATCCTGGCTTCCGTGCTTTTTGCAGCATGCGGAACCTCATCAACCGTGCCTATCACAGGCCGCACACAGCGTCTCATCGTGTCTGATGAAGAAGTGCTCAGTCTCTCCAACCAGCAGTACCAGCAGTACATGCAGCAGGCAAAAGCGTCAACCAATGCCGCCAACACCGCTATGGTCAAGCGCGTAGGGCAGAACCTGGCCTCTGCCGTTATGGCCTATCTCAACAACAACGGCATGAGTGCCGACACGAAAAACTACAGCTGGGAGTTTAACCTCGTACAGGACCAGCAGGTCAATGCTTTCTGCATGCCTGGAGGCAAGATCGTAGTGTATGAGGGACTGCTCCCTGTCACTCAGAACGAGGCAGCCCTCGCCATCGTGCTGGGACACGAGATAGCTCATGCTGTTGCTAAGCATTCTGCAGAGCGACTCAGCAACGAATATAAGAATCAGTATGGCACCGCCATCCTCAGTACCGTACTCTCTGGCTCAGGACTGGGACAGGGCACACAGCAGCTGCTCGCACTCGGACAGTCATTGGGAAGCCAGCTGTGGACCTCCGGTTTCTCAAGGAAGCAGGAGAGCGAGGCCGACCACATGGGCCTCATCTTCGCAGCGATGGCCGGCTACGACCCACAGGTAGCAGTAAGCTTCTGGCAGCGTATGGCTGCACAGGGCAGCGGCTCCGGCGGACTCTTCAGCGACCACCCCTCTGATGCTACACGTGTCAAGAACATACAGGGATGGATGTCAGAGGCTCTGAAATACTACAAGCCCGTCACTACAACTCCTGCAACAACAAAGAAGACAACGACCACAAAGAAGACAACAAAGAAGTAACTTAGGTTGTTATATAGAAATAGGGTATTCAATTTGTTGAACCCTCTTTATATGCCGATGACGAGCATCCACCCAGGGACGTGGGCATCCTGCCCGCGATGCAGTAAGGTCAGAGACGTGGGCATAACAAAATGGGATACATTAAATTGGGCACCTAATATAGAAAATGGAGGTAAGATATTCGTCTTACCTCCATTTGTTTTTCTTAGCAGCCCTATGTGGCTGTGCATCGATGAGCGATGATGCCCCAGACGGGTTACGCGAAGAAGATGAATGCCTTACGTTGACCTTTGATATCACGGTTGTTCCCGTGCGTAGCGCATGACGGTACTGTCGCTGGCGCTCTACAATCATATCCACGTAGTTTGCCGTCTCCGTTCCACGCATATATCCGCTCTTGACCACCGGGTCACGGTAGTATTCGGCATTAGCCAATGCGAGCACATAATGTCTCACGTCGCTCCATCGCTGACTGATGCCGCCGTATTTCTTTGTCAGCGCCATAGCGTCCCTGATATGATGGAGGCCACCGTTGTAGGCTGCAAGGGCAAATTTCAGTCGCTCAGCGGGATTGGCGACATCCTTGAATTCTTCCTGCAACTCTTTCATATATCGCGCTGCTGCTGCCACATTGGCCTCGGGCTCATAGATTCTATGACGAGGCAGAGCAAGATGATCGGCAGTAGATGGCATTATCTGCATCAGACCGCATGCTCCAGCCCAAGAGTGGGCCTTGGGATCGAAGCAGCTCTCCTGATAGCACTGGGCAGCAAGGAGAGTCCAGTCAACAGAGGCTGTCGGAGCGTATTTCTTGAAGAGGTTGTCATAACTCGATACCTGTCCCTTTTCTGCTGAGAGCATCCAGGGGTATACATGTCTCTTAACGCTACCTGAGGAGAGGAGGTACGTCTCCTGCTTCTGAGTCTCGGCGAGCATCGATGGCTTGTACCACGCCTTCACAGCTTCGGCCAACGAGGTGTTATCTTTGTTTACGAGCCACCCTTCAGCACAAATGATGAAGTTCTGCCCCACAACATCCACAGCAGTAGCCTTGCTGCCTTTGGCCTCATTGCTTCCCTTGCCACTTTTCGCATCATTGCCACCCTTGCCGTCTTTCGTCTCATTGCTGCCCTTAGGGTTGGTAGGGGTTTTATCTTTCTTTGTCATCGGGACGGCTATGATGTCGCCTTCGCCAAGTCTGAGACGGTTCAGCATGTCGAGGGTATCGGAACACACATCTATGCGCAGCGTGACGCCGAGGTGCTCCGCAAGTTTCTCACACATAAGGTAGTGCACACCCATACCCTTGCCGTGATAGTCGTAATAGGTCTGCGGGCCTGAGAGTGTGAGCATTATCATCTCACCATTGGCTTTGATATCATTGAGAGTGGTGACGGTAGCGTGTTCTGAAACTTCAAAAAGAGTGTCAGCGGTGTTTTCTTTGTTGATGGTAGAACCCCAGGGTGTGTTTATGACATCGGACTTCTTCTCCTTACAGCCAGCAAGTGTCGCTACTATAAGGAGTGCTGAGATGATTATAGAATGTGGAAATTTACTTTTCAAGTTCCCTGAATTCCTTACCCATATTGAGGTTAAGGTAGATGTCGTAGAGTATTGGTTTCCAACGTTTTTCCTCTTTGGGTTCCAGTGCGCGGAATTTCTCCATATAGGGCAGGCTCTTGGCATAGTATTTCTGAGCCTCTTTCATGCGCTGCCTCATGGATTTTTCTTTGTTCTCCAGAATACTGTTGGCCTTAAGATAATAGATGTATCCGATGTTGTAGTTGGGCACGGCGAGGCTGTCGTTCTGCATGAGCACCATGCAGCCGTATTTCTTTGCACCCTCGTAATCCTTTTTGTACATCAGGATATTGTGCTTGGAATAGAGGAAGAGGGGATTGAGTGAGTCTTTCTTCAGGGCCTCATCGGTATAGGCGAGTGCTGACTCGATGTCGCCCTTGTTGATGTGATAGTCGATGAGGTTTGGGAAGAAGTACTCCGACTCGGGATAGTATCTGAATCCCTCTGTGATGTACGAGACGTATTTCATTGTGTCCCGCTTAGAGAGGGCGAGCGCAGAGAGGTTTTTGAGTGTCACCTCCCGTCTGGGCAGATACTTCACGGCCTCTTTGCTGTATTTCTCAGCCTTGTCGAGGTCGCTGAGGTTGTTTGCCGCCATCACGGCCAGAAAGGCTGCGAAGGTGTTGTGCGTGGAGTCTTGGGGCACATCTGAAAAGAGCGGGTGCCCCGGAGCTGAGAGATAGATGTCGAGCAGCTCCCATGCATCCTGATACTGTTTGTGCGACAGGAAGTAGATGGCTCCCTTGAGGATGTTTCCTCTATAAGGTGTGAGGTAGAGGGAGTGCTTCTTACGATATGAAGGTGCTGAGATACCTTTTGCGTTGGCTTTCGCATCGATGGTGTCAAGCTGTTCGGCAGCAAGGAACAGTCGCTTGCTGACGCGTGAGAGGCTTGCGGTATCGATGGCCTGATTGAGATACATCTTCTCGTTGCCCACCTCATATTGCTTCTTCAGAAGGTCGAAGAGCACGAGATGCAGGTCTTTATTGTTGACGAACATGCTGTCCTTGAGATAGTTTCTGATAGTCGTCTCGTTCTTCTCAAGGTCTTTGGAGTTTTTTATCGCCGTACGTGCTGTCTGTATGGCAGTTTTCATTTGCCTCGTCTTCTTATTGTCGAGAATAGAAGACGAGGCAATGATTGTAATAGTGCAAAAAAGTATGATGAAGAGTTTTCTCATTAAAGGTCACCCAGCATCTTAGATATTTCGTCGGCCTTAGCCTTCTGTCCTACTGCGTTGTAGTACATACGGAGCTGCATTGGCCAGTTTGTGATTTCGGTGTGGTCAGGATCGAGTTCCTTTACCTTCTCCAGGTTGCTGATGGCCCCCATGAAGGCATCGTTGCAGTCCTGCAGGTCCTGTCCGAAGAGACGTCCTGAGCGGTCGCCCTTTGTTGACTGGATGTGGTCGGCCTTGTTGCCGTAGCAGAGTGCGAGGTTATACCAGCCGTAGATGAAGGATGGGTCAATCTCCGTCACCTTCTTATAGTCGGCAATAGCACCGTCAAAGTCCTTGCTCTCGTTCTTGGCAGAGCCGCGCATATAGAATGCGAACTTGTTGTTTGGATCCTTCTGGATAGCCTCCTCAATCAGCTTGTTGGCTGTCTCATTCTCACCGATGTTCTGATACATAGTGCAGATCTGTGGGAAGAACTTCTCTGCGTTGATGTTCTTGAGCTCCTCAATGTACTGGAGCGTATCTGCCTTGCTGTTGAGGTTCATGCCGGCAGAGGCGAGGTAGATAGCCTCGGCCTGCTCCTTCACGCGCTCGTCGTTGATGGCACTCTTTGCATACTGGATAGCCTTCTTGTAGTCCTTGTTCTGATAGTTGGCGAAGGCAGCAAAGAATGATGCGAGGTTCACGAGTGGGTCGCCGTCCTTGGCAGTCTCGATATAGAGTGTGCTGTAGTTGAGCTTCTCCTGATTGTCATTGGTGTCGTTGGCAGCATTGATGAGCGCAGCACGATAGTTCTCTATCTCAGCCATAGCGTCGCCACCCTTCTTTGGGTCAACGTCCTTATAGTTCTTGGCAGCAAAGAGTGCGTTGTACACGTCGGTATTGTTTACCTCAGCGTTCTTTCCTGCTACAAGAGCCTCGAAAGACTTCTCTGCAGCAGCCTTGGCGAGCTTGTAGAGCTCCTGCCATGCTTTTACCTTATCGCCATCAGCCAAAGAAGCTGCCTGGCTCTCATAGATCTGAAGGCCAGCCTTGTAGTCCTTTGTGGCCTTGATTTCCTTGCCGATGTTTGGGTTCTGGGCAAATGATGCTACAGCTGCTACAACTGCGAGCATCGTAATGAAAGCTTTTTTCATAATTACTTGGGGTATTAAGTTAAATGATTTTTATTCCTGGTTATCAGGGGTTTCTTGTGTTTCAGGATTTTCCTGATCGTCGCTTTCCTCCTCGTCTTCATGAGGCACCACGCATACGCTTGCTATGGACTCGTTGCGCTTCTTCAGCTCTATAAGCTTCACGCCCTGAGTGTTGCGGCCCTTCTCGTTGCCTGCGTCGGCAATGGCGAAGCGGATTGCGATGCCGCTCTTGTTGATAATCATGAGGTCTTCGTCGCCCTTAACACACTTCATAGCAATAACCTTGCCAGTTTTTTCGGTGATATTGAGCGTCGTGACACCCTTTGAGCCACGCTTGGTGAGACGATAGCCACCGTCCTCTACCTTATAATATATAGAGCCGTCCTCGCGGGTCATCTCGGTGAGCACACCAATCTTTGAGCGCTTGCCGTAGCCCTTCTCCGAGATTACCATAAGCGACTGCTCTGGGTCGTAGGCCACTACCATCTCGATTACGGCGTCGTCGTCGCCCTGCAGCTCCATACCCTTCACACCTGTTGCTATGCGTCCCATAACACGGATGTCGGTCTCATTGAAGCGCACGGCACGTCCGTTTCGGCTTGCCAGGATGAGTTCGTTGTGGCCGTTGGTGAGCATTACGTTTACTACCTCATCGTCATCCAGGATGTTGATGGCACGTACTCCCTTGCCCCTGACGCGAGAATAGTCCTTGAGGGCTGTACGCTTCACGATGCCGTTCTTCGTTGCAAAGACAACGAAGTGTGATGTGAGGAACTCCTCATCTGTGAACTTATGGCTCTGTATGCCGAGGAAAGCGTTGACGGCATCGTCGGGCTCCAGCTGCAGGAGGTTCTGTATGGCACGTCCCTTGGCATCCTTGGCCTGCTCAGGTATCTCGAAGCAGCGCAGCCAGTATACGCGTCCCTTCTTCGTGAAGAACATTATCATGTCGTGGGCATCGGCGGCATATACGTATTCCGTAAAGTCCTGCTCACGTGTGCGTGCACCGCGAGCACCTACTCCACCACGTGTCTGAGCGCGGAAGTCTGACTGCAGGGTGCGCTTGATATATCCCAGATGCGACATTGTGATGACAACGGGGTCGTTGGCATAGAACTGCTCCGGGTTGAACTCTGCGTTGGAGAGGCGTATCTCGGTGCGGCGCTCATCGCCATACTTTTCCTTCACCTCTATGAGTTCGTCCTTCATCACTTTCTTACACAGCTCTGGGTCGTCCAGAATCTGCTGCAGATAAGCAATGAGTTTCATGATGTCTTCGTACTCCTTGCGCAGTTCCTCAACGCGCAGGCCTGTCAGCTGGCTCAGACGCATATCGACGATGGCTTTCGACTGCAGCTCATCAAGCTCGAAGCGCTTCTCCAATGCTCTCTGTGCATCGCTCGGCGTCTTAGAGGCGCGTATGATGCGTACAACCTCGTCGATATTGTCGACGGCGATGATGAGTCCTTCGAGAATGTGGGCACGGGCCTCAGCCTTGGCTTTGTCGAACTTCGTACGACGAATGGTTACGTCGTGACGGTGTTCTACAAAGTATTTCACGCACTCCTTCAGCGTCAGCAGGCGTGGACGGCCCTTCACCAATGCAATGCAGTTGACGGAGAAGGAGCTCTGCAGGGCTGTCATCTTGAAGAGCTTGTTGAGAATGACGTTGGCATTGGCATCGCGCTTCACGTCAACAACGATACGCATACCCTGTCGGCCTGTCTCGTCGTTGACGTTTGAGATGCCATCCAGACGACCGTCCTTGACGAGGTCGGCAATATTCTCAATCAGCTGCTGCTTGTTTACGCCGTAAGGAATCTCCGTTACGACAATCTTGTCATGTGCATCGCCGGCCTCTATCTCGGCCTTTGCACGCATGATGATACGTCCGCGACCTGTCTCGTAGGCATCCTTCACACCCTGCAGGCCATAGATGTAGGCTCCCGTTGGGAAGTCAGGTGCCTTGATATATTGCATCAGGCCGTCGGTGTCGATGTCAGGATTGTCAATATATGCGCAGCAGCCGTCAATCACCTCGCCCAGGTTGTGGGTAGGCATGTTGGTTGCCATTCCGACAGCAATACCGTTGCCGCCATTTACCAGGAGGTTAGGTATGCGGGTAGGCATCACGGTAGGCTCCTGCAGCGAGTCGTCGAAGTTGTTCATCATGTCAACGGTGTCCTTCTCCAGGTCGTCCATGATGTGCTCGCCCATCTTGCTCAGTCGGCACTCCGTATAACGCATGGCTGCGGCAGAGTCGCCGTCAACGCTACCGAAGTTACCCTGTCCGTCAACGAGCGTATAGCGCATGTTCCAGTCCTGTGCCAGGCGAACCAAAGCACCATATACGGAACTGTCGCCGTGAGGATGATACTTACCAAGTACTTCACCCACCACGCGGGCACACTTCTTGTATGGCTGCGCAGAGGTGTTGTTGATGCCAAGCATACCATAGAGTATGCGGCGATGTACAGGCTTGAAGCCGTCACGCACGTCAGGCAGTGCGCGTGCCACAATCACCGACATGGAATAGTCGATGTAGCTCGACTTCATCTCGTCTTCGATGTTTATCACTTTAATCCTGTCGTGATCGTATGTCTGTGTTTCGTCCATTATTGATGTTTATGTGATTATTGTATTTAGCTCTCTTTTGTGCAAATATCGGTTTTTTGCCGCTTTTTAGGCTCTCTGACGCATTTTCTATGTTTTTAACGCCTTGCAACCAAGGTGCAAAATTACTAAAAATTAATGACAAATAGGCAAGATATCTGCGTATTTCGACGTTTTTTATGTTTTCTTTACATATAAAGAGTATTTTCATCGTTTCAACTCTTTGTTGTTTCAGAAAATATGATTACTTTTGCATTCCCTAACACAAGGAAAGCATGAAGATTATCTTCGACAATATCATCTACTCCCTACAGTCTTGCGGCGGTATCTCCGTGGTGTGGACGAACCTGCTTGGGCATATCCTGGGCAAGGAATGCGATGTCACGATGCTGGAATATGACGGTGCCGCAGACAATATCTCGCGCAGGACTCTCGCCATAACGCAAGACCACATGGTGAGGAGACGCATGAGGCTGCTTAAGGTGATGCGCTTTTTCAATCCCCGCATCAGCCGCGAGATGGCCGAGGACAGGCCGTTCATCTTCCATTCCAGCTACTACCGCACCTGTTCCAATCCCCTTGCCATCAACGTCACCACCGTCCACGACTTTGCATACGAGCTCTTCGTGGGCAATTCCCTGCTGCGCTGGCTCCATTGCCGCCAGCAGTATCGGGCCATCAGGAAGGCCGACCATGTGGTGTGCATATCAGAGAACACACGCAAAGACCTGCACCGCTTCCTGCCCGATGTCGACATGAAGAAGGTGTCGGTAATATATAATGGTGTGGATGCGCGCTTCACCCATCTCCCTGAATCGAAGATGGAAGACTATGTGCTCTATGTGGGCAAGCGCGACCGCTACAAGAACTTCAACGCCATCGTCAAGCCCCTTGCAGAGCTGGGATATAAGCTGAAGATTGCGGGTGTGGCGCTTGACGAGGATGAGGTGGAATACATGAACGAAAGCGGCCTGCAATATGAGTATTGCGGCAAGGTGGACGATGAGGAACTGAACCGCCTTTACAATGGTGCCATCTGCCTGCTCTATCCCTCGCTCTATGAAGGCTTCGGACTGCCCGTCCTCGAGGCACAGATGGCGGGATGTCCCGTTATTGCCTGCAACACCTCGTCGATACCCGAGGTGATAGGCGACGCCAACCTGCTGCTTGACGATATCACCACCGAGACGCTGAAGGAGAAACTGCTGATGGTGACCGACCCCGACAAGCGCAAGGACATCATTGCAAGAGGACTGGAGAATACGCGCCGCTTCTCATGGAAGAAGATGGCTGAAGACTATTGGAAGCTCTACAACGAACTCTACTCAAAATCTACGACCTAAACACACCATGCTCAAATTCTACGACCTAAAGGAAATAACGTCACTTCATGCCGATGAATACAAGGATGCCGTAAGCAGGGTCATAGACTCCGGATGGTTCCTTCATGGCAAGGAGACGGCGGCCTTCGAAGCCTCCTATGCCCGCTATATCGGCACGCGACATTGCATCGGTACGGGCAATGGCCTTGATGCCTTGTGGCTTATCCTCAGGGCATACATGGAGATGGGCATCATGAGCGAGGGCGATGAGGTGATAGTGCCTGCCAACACGTTCATCGCCACCATCAACGCCATCGTGCTCAGCGGTTTGAAGCCCGTGCTCGTAGAACCTACATGGGAAGGGCTTACCATCGACACCACGAAGATAGAGGCTGCCATAACGCCACGCACGCGTGCCATCATCACCGTACACCTATACGGCAGGCTCGCCTATGACGACACCATGCAGCGGCTCTGCACCACATACGGCCTGAAGCTTATCGAGGATAATGCGCAGGCGCAGGGATGCAGGGTGAATGAAGGATCACGAATGCTGAATGCAGGGTTAAGTAAGAATGATGCAGAAAGTAAAATTCTCAATTCAGAAGCCAACGGTCAACGGTCAATGGTCAACGGTCAACGGTCAACGGTCAACGGTCAACGGTCAATGGTCAATGGTCAACGTACTGGCAGCCTTGGGGATGCAGCGGCACATTCTTTCTATCCGGGAAAGAACCTTGGTGCTATGGGCGATGCGGGAGCCGTCACCACCGACGATGCCGAGCTTGCAGAGACAATCCGTGCCCTTGGCAACTACGGCATGAAGGAGAAGTACGTTTGTGGCAATATCGGCCAGAACAGCCGCATGTCAGAGATGGATGCCGCCGTGCTGTCGGTAAAGCTAAGGTATCTTGACGAAGACAACAGGAAACGCCAACAGCTGGCAGCATATTATTACGACAATATCCATAATCCGCTTGTCACGCTGCCTTCAAGGCTTCCTGACATCAATAATGTGTATCATCTCTTCCCCGTCTTCTGCAGCCAGCGCGACAGACTCAGGCAGCATCTTATCAACAAGGGCATAGAGACGCTCATCCACTACCCTATCCCACCCCACATGCAGGCGTGCTATGCTGGGAATCCTTCATCGTCACAGGTAAAGCTGTCGCCGCTGAAGGACTATCCACAGGGAAGCCTCCCCATAACGGAGCGCATTCATACTCAGGAACTGTCCCTGCCCATGAGTCCCGTGATAACGCCACAGGAGGCAGAGGCAATTGTTACCGCTGTCAATGGATTTGGACAAAATTGACATGCCCTTCCAGCGCCCTTCTTCCAGCCTAAAGGCCATCACGATTTACCACATCAAAACACCCCTTCGTAACCATCACATATTCAATACGTTGCAACAGACGGTCAATCACCTTGTAATCGAGTAACTATTACCGCCTAACAGACGGTCGATCACCGCCTCGCAGACGGTCAACGACAGCCTCGTCGACCCACCTCCACTTCCCAATGGTAGGTCGGCGACTTTCCCGAACATTTGTCTGTAGGACAAAATTGACATCCAACGAAAGTAAACAAGGATGAAATCGAGTGAAATAGAGTGAATAAGAAACAATCCATATTCACTCATCTAAGTATTTTGAAGCCACATAGTTGCGTCAAAAAAGTGAATATGAAATAGAAAATGCCGTAAGCATCAGATAAGGGTAGCCTGCCATACAGCCGTGCCGTAGGTACGGCGAAATGGCAGGGATTCAAGTGACGGGTAGCAGGCGTGCCTTTAGGTACGCGATAAGATGCGGAATGGTGTCGCATAAGGTATGTCGCACAAGCCATCGCATACCCAAGGGCATGCTTTCCTTTAGACAACTTACCACCAGCCATTTCGCAATACCTATGGCATTGCTGTATGGCTGGCTACCCCTATCAAGCCCCGATGGGGCTTCGTTGAGCCGCCTTTTACAATCAATGCCCGATGGGGTTTCGTTACACCTCCTTCTATATGGGATGGGAAACTTCAGTAATTAAGTCACACAGAACGCTCGCAAAGGCGACTATGATACGCTTGTCGTATCAAGGAGCGTTAAGAGGGTCGATGAAATCAACGCTCGCAAAGGCGACTATGATACGCTTGTCGTATCAAGGAGTGTTAAGAGGGTTGATGAAATCAAATCACGGAAACCACAGAGAAGGTTGCTTTCCCCTCCCCCAGGGGGAGGGTCAGGGTGGGGCTATTTTCCAAATTCTTTCTGGAAGACGATACCGATGCCCTGGGTGTTTAGCGAGTTTTTCGTAAAATAACGGTCATTGGCCTGGTTGTATGCCCTCAGCGCTATGTTGCCGCTGGGGGTGAGGAGGTATTTTATTGTGAAGTCGCCAATGAAATTCTGCGTGTTTGTGCTCACATTGTCGCGATATCCGAACTGTCCGTCGAAGAGCAGACGGTCGTTGAACAGCCTTCCGCTCAACAGTCCCTCATATTCCGCGTTGCTCATGCCCTCGTTGCCCGTAGCCACATTGGCACCGAAGGTCCAGCTGTTGTTCTTCGTGAGCAGCTGCGTCAGTCGGCTCATGATGCTGTTGAACTGCTGCGACAGGGTTCCGCTGAGGAAACTCTGCAGCGCTAACGAGGTCTGTCCCGTTGATGCCGCCGTCTCGGCAGAGGAGTTGCCTCCCATGTTGTCGCCAGCATAGAAGCGTCCTATGGCGAGGAGGTAAAGCACCTGCTGGTTCATCTGCTCAGCCGAGTTGATTACGGAGCTAATCATCTGCTGAGCATCGGTGCTGAGTGACGGCAGTTCAAGGTCGAACTCTACCGTAGGTCGCGCCGGTGTGCCCGAGATATTCATGATACAGTTCACGGGCACATTGTTCGACTTGAACGAGCTGCCCATGTTGAGGTCGGAAAGGGGCACGCTGTTCAGGGCATAGAGTGCCTTCATCTGCAGCACGGCATCGTATGGGTCACCACCGAAGGCTATGGTACTTCCGTTTTGGAAGAGGAAGTCCTTGCTGATGAGTTTCTGTATGGTCATGTGGTATGTGCCGTCGCTGATCTCATAGTTGCCGTGCAGGTCGAACGAACCCTTGTTGTAGTAGCTGGCATGCAGGGCTGCCGAACCGAAGAGGTCGATATAGTCGCCTGTGGCGGCATCCATGATGAGATGCAGCTTCGCCTCTGGTGTCACGTTGACGAGGAAGTTCATGCGTATATTTGCACGTTCGTTGCCTTTGGTCCTCTCCCTCGTGGCATGTGCCGCGATATCGCTGCCGGCATCAGGCGACTGCTGTTCCTTCTGGGCTACGGAACCCCATTCGATGAAGTCGCGTGACACCAGGGTGTTTGTTGATGAGGCGTCATAAATGATATAGCTGCCCTTAAGAGTAGTCACGTCGGCATCTATCTTCACCTCGTTGCCGCTGCCGTTGAAGCCTATGTCGCCGCTAACAATCGCCGTTCCGCAATAGGTGTCGTCGCCGGTCAGTTCCGGAATGTCGTAGGCCAGAAACTTATCGGTCTTAACGTGCATGTCGTACGACATCCTTCCGAGGTTATGGTGGTAGAGATGGCCTGACAGAAATGCCTTGTTGCCGTATTTGTCGGTGAGGGGTACGGAGGAGAAGCAGATATCGTCTGGTATGAACGTAACGGTATCGCCCTCAAGGTGATACCTGCAGTTGGTCGGTATTACTGTCACATCGCCGTCAGCCTTCAGCATACCCGTCATGTTGATACCATTGAACGGTCCTGCCAGACGCACGTCTCCGCTGCCGTGCAGGTCTATGTCATTGAGGAATGAGCCGCAGAAGGACTGCATGAACTCCAGCCGAGAGTTCTCTGCCGTGATATACAGGTCGAGGCTTCCTGGCGAGGGCTCCACATAACCCTTTATCAGAGTGCGACCGTCGGCCTCAGGGTCTTCGGCAATGGCATCGATATTTATCTGACCGCCGCCCTTGGTGTAGTCGGCATTAACGTGCAGGGTACCCATGCGACCCTGTTCGAACCTGAACTGCTGCACGTCGAGGGCAGCGGCGGCATCGATATCTCCGAAGACAGCCTTTGCTGCTATGCTGCCGTAGGCCAGTCCGTCGAATTCAACGGAATGGAAGTTCACGAGGTCGAGGATATATCGTATGTTCAGATTCTGCAGCTCAGCCACTACGGAGTCCTCTGGCGAGTCGGAGAAGATGCCGTTGACCTTCAGATACTGGTCGCCATTGTCAAGCGTCAGATGATCCACCTTCAGCCTGCCTTCGTTATATGAGATGTCGTTGGAGCGTACGTTCCACACCGTGTCGCCAAGTTCAAAGGATGAGTCATTTATGCCAATATCGAAGAAGCTAGCACGCCCCTCCCTTGGATAGAACTTCGTGATAAGCGACACATCGCCCTTGAAGGCATTGGGACGCAGATTGTCCCATGTAAGACGCGTTGACAGCGAGTCGTTGGCGGCCTGGCAGTCGATATTGACCCTCACCTTTCCGTTTTTGTCGAGAAGATATGTCTCCACCGAGCTGTTCAGGCTTCCCTGCGGTGTCCAGAGCGTTATCTGTGTGCCCTTCAGGGAGATGCCCTGAATGTCGAGCGACGGTGCATCGAGACCGATGTTGGTCATGTTCAACTCTTCATTAACGACGCCGTTGATGTCAAGAGGCTGGTATATCTCCACAGGGATATCGGCAAAGGTCTTAAGGAATGAGAGGTCTTCAATCCTTGCCTTGATGCTGAATTCATTGTGTGTGGGGCTGACGGCCTTGATGCCGGGCAGGGAGGGCAGGTATTTTGATATAAGGTTAGAGAATGTATGGTGTATGTTGCTCAGCTCTATCCTTCCCACCATATTGACGGAGGCGAAGTCGGTGTAGAGCTGTATGTCGCGCTGATTGCCGTGTCTCTCAGATGTCAGCAGAACATGCTGCAGCGATGCGGGCTTGCCGAAGTTGATATTGAGGTTCTTCACGTCAACACGGCCTGAGAGGTTGTCGATGCTGAGGTTTCTCACATCGATGTCGGAGTCGAAGGACAGACGCGGATCTTTCACCGACAGCATGCCCTTTACGGCATCTTCGCCGTTCTCCTTGCTGTATGCGCCGTCAATGGTGATATTGGTGAAGTGCTGCGAGTCGTACGTGATGTCGGGGATATCGCCTTTCAGGGCACAGCGAACGGGCTTTCCCTGCTGGAATGTGGCCTCTACCAAGGTGTTACACGTCATGCGACCGAACTTATTGTCGCCGGTGAGGCGCGCAAGTTCCACGTCTCTCATCTTCACCTCTCCCTTTATCACGTTGGCTATGTATGTGCCAGCCGCGCTGATGGTGCCTGCCTCTGAGGTGCTCACTTCAGCCGAGATGTTAAGGTTGTCCTTGCCATTGTAAATAATGCGCCCCTTGGCATCCACCGTGCCCACCTTGGCCAATGCGGGAACCTCTGCCTTGTCGGCCAAAGGCTTTATGAGATGATCAGAGAGATGGCATTTCGATAGCAGGATGTCGGCCTTCACATCGTCGAGGATTTCTGTTGCCTTTATGGAAGCCGACAAGGTGAGGTCTTCCGTGTCGGTGGAGTGTATCGTTATGGTGGCATCTGCCTCCTTGTCGGTGCCAGCGAGTGATGCCTTCAACGATACAGGAGGCAGTTGCTGAATGTCGGCGGGGATGATGCTCTTCAAGTCCTGCGGATGGAGATACGGCACGTCGATATCACCCTCGGCCCTCAGGGTGCCTGGTGAGACATTGCCGGCAGAGTCGGTGGTGAGGCTGACGTTAAGTTTTGGGATGAGCACCTTCGTATCAGGCATGCGCACAAGGAAGTCCGACAGCGCTACGGAGAACTGCGACGTGTTTTCCAATTCTTGTTTAGTACGACTGCATATCGCATTGAACGACATATCGTTAAGCTTTATACCAGAAGCCTCTTCCAATCGCAGTTCTTTGAGTGCGAGGCAAAGGGAATCGTCGGTAAGATGCTCCAGCGAGATATGTGATGACACACCCGTGAGATGCAGGTGGTAAGGCGAGAAGGTGTCACTCCTCTGGGGTATGTCATACCGGTCGTAGGTGACGCTGCTGTTGCGTATCACTAACGATGATATAGCCACGTCGAGGGGTGTATGCTCGCTGTTCTCTTTCTTCTTAGACAGGGAGTCGATGGCAAACTGACAGTTCAGGGGCGACTGCGCGTCTTTCTGGTATAGCGTGATGCGCGAACCGAAGAGCTGGGCAGACGTTATCACAACCTTGTTCTTCAGCAGCGGCAGCAGCTCTATTGACACCGACATCCTCCCGGCACGCAACATCTCCTTGCCTGACTGGTCGAGGAGCGTCACATCGTCGATGACGAGGCGGTCGGGGAAGCGTACGTCAACCTTCCCCACCGTGGCCTTAGTGCCGAGTTTCTCTGAAAGAGCCTGTGCCGCCATCTCCCCAATGGCCGTCTGCACGGCAGGCACATGGGGCAAGACATAGACTATTGCATAGAATATTGCAATGGTCCATATCAGGAACAGCACTATGTGTTTCAGTATCTTATTCAAATAACTTTATTCGGCAAAGATTTTGCTGCCCACCCTGACGTGGTTAGAGCCGCATTGCTGGGCTATGAGATAGTCAGCGCTCATGCCGTAAGACCTCACGTTGAAGCTTTCGTCGTTCATGAAGTAGCGGCTCTTGATATCGCCAAAGCAGTCTTTGGCCATGAGGAATTCACGGCGTATCTGGTCTTCGTCATTGGTATTGCTGGCCATCATCATGATGCCTCTTATGCGAACGTTGGCAAGGTCGCGCCATTCGCCCCCTTCGAGCATGTCGTGACACTCCTCGGGCGTCATGCCGCTCTTCGTCTCTTCCTGTGCCAGATGCAGCTCCAGCAACACGTCGATGATGCGGTTGCAACGCTCTGCCTGTCGGTTAATTTCTTTAAGCAGCTTAAGCGAGTCAACAGCCTCAATCATAGCGATATACGGTGCGATATATTTCACCTTGTTCGTCTGCAGATGACCTATGAAATGCCACCGTATGTCCTTGGGCAGCTGCTCGTGCTTTACACGCAACTCCTGTTCGCGGCTCTCACCGAAGACGCGCTGTCCTGCCTCGTAGGCCTCCAGGGCACTCTCCACGGGGTGATACTTGCTGACGGCGACGAGCTCCACACCATCATTGAGCGAGGCCCGCACCTTCTTTAGATTGGTTGCTATCATTATTCTTCTTTCTTTGTCCTGGCCTCGTTGTGTTCAAAGACGTCCATGAAAGGCGTCTCGGCAATAGAGGCAAACTTCCAGTCTTGCAGGCCTCCGTTCATCACCTCCTCCACGTTCTTGATGGCGTTCTGCAGCGAACGTCCCTGCACGAGGTAGTTTACGGAGCTGTATTTCTCCTTGCCACTCTTCTCGTCGATGATGATGAACTGCACCTTGGCCTTGTACCAGCGGTCGTCCTTGGGGTCGTCAGAGAAGAAGATGCCCCTGAAGGATGCCTTCTTGATATCTTTCACCTCAAACTCGCCAGAGATGAATGCCGACATCTCGCTGATGATATTCTCCTCAGCCTCGGTGAAGGTGAGGGCATCCATCACGTATGGCTCCGTGACGCTCTTCTGAAGCCCGTCCTCCATTATCTTGTCATACTTTATCTTTATCTCAAACCATGTTGCCTGTCCGTTTTCGCGCATAATAGTCTTTTGTAATGTTTTTGTTATTAAAAAACATGCGGCAGAGCTATGATGATTCTTTCCATAGCAATGCCGCATGAAGTCCTTATTTTTTAACCCCGAACGAGGCGACTATGAAGATTCTGGTCTCGCAGAAATCGCAGAAAACGCAGATAATCTTCAAGGAGCATCCTGAGCGGGTCAATGAAGCTAATGCTTAATGCTTAATGCTTAATGCTTAATGCTTAAAGCTTAATGTTCAATGTTCAATGGTCAATGTTCCTCATCCCTTTATCACTCCCTGCTCTACGAAGATGCGCTTTAGGATCTCCACTGAGCGGTCCACCTGTTCCTTGGTGTGTGTGGCCATGAGAGCATAGCGCACGAGCGTGTCCTGTGGAGCACATGCTGGTGGCACTACAGGATTGATGAAGACGCCACTCTCGAATGCCAGCGACGTGATGAGGAATGTCTTGTCGGCATCGCGTATGTAGAGCGGTATGATTGGCGACTCGGTATCTCCTATCTCGAAGCCCTCATCCTTGAAGCGCTTCAGGGCGTAGTTGGTCACTTCCCACAGACGCTCTATTATCTCTGGCTCGGCCTTGAGGATGTCGAGGGCCTTCTGTGCCGCTGCTGTGGCAGCAGGTGTGTTTGAGGCAGAGAATATATATGTACGCGAGGAGTGGCGCAGATAGTTGATGGTATCCCAGTCACCGGCAATGAAGCCGCCTATTGATGCGAGCGACTTTGAGAAGGTGCCCATGATGAGGTCTACCTCGTCAGTGAGTCCGAAGTGGTCGCATACGCCACGTCCGTGATCGCCGAAGACGCCAAGGCTGTGGGCCTCGTCAACCATGATAGAGCAGTTGTACTTATGCTTCAGCTCCACGATCTCTGGCAGCTTACACAGGTCGCCCTCCATAGAGAAGACGCCGTCAACAACGATGAGCTTCACAGCCTCGTGGGGCAAACCCTTGAGAATCTTCTCCAGATCCTCCATGTCGTTGTGCTTGTACTTCAGCTGCTTGGCAAAGCTAAGGCGCCTGCCGTCGACGATACTGGCATGGTCGCGGTCGTCGCAGATGATATAGTCCTCACGACCGCCGATGGCAGCGATGACTCCGGCATTTACAGAGAAGCCTGTGGAGAAACACAGGGCATCGTCCTTATGCACGAATTCTGCAAGGTCTTTTTCTAACTTTACGTGAATGTCAAGAGTGCCATTGAGGAAACGGCTGCCGGCACATCCCGTACCATACTTGTCTATAGCTGCCTTTGCGGCTTCGCAGATGCGAATGTCGCCGACAAGGCCAGTATAGGCATTCGAACCGAACATCAGCACTTTGTGGCCTCCCATGGATACTTCAGTACCCTGCTTACCGGTTATCTCACGGAAGTAAGGATATACTCCCATTTCCATGAAACGCTGAGGCAAACGGTATGACTCAAACTTTTTCTGTAGTTGTCCCATTTACTGTTTTTACGTAATAAGATAAGGTAGAAAAACTGCCTTCCACCCTCTATGATTATACAATTTCAACTGCAAAGATACACATTTTCTTTCATTCAGAGCAATAATTATCAAATATTTTGCAGAAAAATGTAAAATAATGCTAATTTCAGTCAAGCAATCAAAGAAAACCATTAACTTTGCCGACACTGAACACGTAATTTGGTTAATTCGTTAACGCTCGCGAATGCGACCATGAGCCGCACGCCGATGTTGCCCCTGCGGGAAGGCGATGCGGAACAGGAAGCATTAAGAGGGTCGGCGAAGCCAATTTGTTAATTTGTTAATTCGTTAATTTGTTAATTTGAAAAAGATTGTCTTCATCATAAACCCTATCTCCGGCACGGGTAACAAGGATGCCATTCCCGCGCTGATAGGCGAGCGTATCGACACAGAGCGATACACCTACGAAATAGTATTCACCGAATATGCCGGCCATGCCTCAGAGATTACCCGCGACTGCGTCAGCCGCGGCATCGACATCGTAGTGGCCGTTGGCGGCGACGGCACCGTCAACGAGGTGGCACGCGCACTGGTGGGGTCTTCTACGGCTCTCGCCATCGTACCATGCGGCTCAGGCAACGGCCTGGCGCGGCATCTCATGCTGCCCACCACCATAGAGCGCACCCTCGACATCATCAATGAGGGCATCATCCACGACCTCGACTATGGCGTCATCAACGGACATCCCTTCTTCTGCACCTGCGGAATGGGCTTCGATGCGTTCATCTCAAAGAAGTTTGCCGAGGCCGGCAAGCGCGGCAAACTCACCTATCTGGAGAATGTGCTGAAGGAGGGCATGCGCTATGAGCCCGAGACCTACACCATCTCCCTCGACGGCGGCGAACCGATGGAGTACGAGGCCTTCCTCATCTCCATTGCCAATGCCTCGCAATATGGCAACGATGCCTACATAGCGCCGCAGGCATCTATGGCCGACGGTCTGCTCGACATCGTCATCATGCTGCCCTTCGACATCCTTGAGGCTCCGCAACTCGGCTTGGACCTTATGGGCAAGACACTCAACCAGTCGGCAAAGACGAAGTGCTTCAGGGCCTCCGACATCTTGATACACCGCTCAGCACCGGGGCTCATACACTATGACGGCGACCCTACCGAGGCCGAGGCCGACCTTCACATAGAGCTGAAGAGCAAGCAGATACGCATCGTGGTCAACGAGCATGCCAACAAGAACAAGCGCAAGCCCAACATCATGCAGTCGCTCTTCTCGCAGGTCGTCAACGATATCCACACCATGCGCGAAGATGCCATCACGCAGGCCGGACAGGTGACACAGCAGGCCATCTCGCAGGTAGACCAGATGGCACAGCAAGTAGTCAATACAGCTAAAAAGTTAGTTAAAAGTTAAAAGTGAAAAGTGAAAAGTGAAAAGTGAAAAGTGAAGAATCGGCTCACGCCGTTCTCTTTGCGAAGCGGAATCCTTCATTCTTCACATCCTAATGGATACATATATTACCATAAAGAGCCCCGCCGAGGGCTATTACACGGAGAAGCGTAGCAAGTTCTACGCTTTCATACACCCTGTGTCGTCAGCCGAGGAGGTGAAGGAACTCAATGCCCACTATCGCAAGAAATACTATGATGCGCGGCACGTATGCTATTCCTACCGCCTTGGCCCCGATGGTGCGCTCTTCAGGGCCAACGACGACGGTGAGCCGTCGAGTACGGCAGGCAAGCCCATCCTCGGAGTGTTGCTGAGTGCCAACGTCACCGATGCAGTCATCTTCGTCATACGCTATTACGGTGGCGTGAACCTCGGCACGGGCGGACTCATCGTGGCTTACAGGGCTGCCGCCGCCGATGCCCTCGCCCATGCGGAACAGACGGAGAAGATTGTGGAGCGGCAACTGACGCACTCCTTCACCTATCCCGAGATGAATGCCGTAATGAAAATCGTGAAAGACATGCAGCTGCGCGTCGTCAGCCAGGACTTCGGCAGCACCACCTGCTCCATCACCCTCGCCGTAAGGCTCTCTGACTACGACACCCTCCGGGCCCGACTGCAGGACATCAGGTTCTGAAGTCTGAAAGAAATAGTTATTGAAGTTTCTGAAGTACGCATATTCTTTCCTCCACCACGAATTTCACGAATTTAATTAATACCTGTCATAGCATAATAAACATATTAAGTATGTGTAAAGTAAATCGCAGTGCGCAGCTATTGTAATTAGCTTCGCTGACCCGCTCAGGATGCTCATTGAAACGACAAGCGTTTCATAGTCGCCTCATTCGGGGTTCGTGTAATTCGCGTAATTCGTGGTCTTTATAGTATTCAGAGGGTCGGCGAAGCCAATGTTCAACGCTCAAGGCCAATGGCCTCTACCAGGGTTTTATTGGCTGGTTCGTGCCTGGGTCAGAAGGCCATTCTTCTTTATCCTTGTCAATGATATCAAGGTTTGTTCCTGAGCCTGCGAGCAGAGTGCTCTCAATGTCCGTGCCAGACACCTTCATGCGAGGTGTCTGGTATGTCTTGCGGACATTGCTGATGGGTGATGTCATTATCTTCTTCATTGCAGATTCCTTCTTATAGTTTTTTTTCGATGGGGATAACTAAACCCACCCTTACTTGATGATGATTTTGCTCCCACTATTCACGTAGATTCCGGGCTTTGCTGGCTTGCCATAAAGCTTGCGGCCGTCAACAGTATACCAGGCATCATCGGCATTCGTGTAATTCGTAGTCGAAATAATTCCTGTAGTGCTTTCGTTGCCGAATGGCATGAACGTGCGGGCCAGTGCCGTTCCTCCTACTATGAGATATGCCTTCTGAGCGGGAAACTGTGTGGCATAGCCGCCATAGGTTGTGGGATAGCGGTAGAAGCCTACGCCGCTGTTGCCCTTCACCAACGCAAAGAGGTTGTCGGGGGTATCGAACGATGCTGACTGTCCCAGCAGGTCATTGTCTTCAAGCGTGCCTGTAGCATCGGTCGTCGTCAGGGTTATGGTGCCTACGGAAGACTTCATCACCACGGCATTACCGGCAGGAATGATGCCGTCTGTAACCTCCGTCAGGGCCACCTGTGTCTTGTCGTCACTTACCTTGGCAGTATAGACGGTAGCGTGCTCATCGGCTGCGACACTTGCCAAACCGTTATAGTAGGTCGTCCAGTAGTTTCCGGCATCATCGGCATTGGCCGTCAGCGTGGCGGTAGTACCCACACCTTCCTCTGTCTCCACCGTCCATCCTGCGGGGATGCCGTGTTCGTTACGAGGATAATCCGCTATCTCTGCCTTGATGAAGGTGCCCGTAGATGCAACGCCATCCATCCATCCGAAGGTGGGGTCCACTGCAGAGAAATCCGTAGCCAGACACTTCACATTGTTCAGGCTGCTACAGTTGTAGAACATGCTGCTGTAGCATACGTCTGCCAATGTCGCTGCTGGCAGCTCCGGTGCCGTAGTGAGGCTGGAGCAGTCGGCAAACATCTGGTGATAGCATCCCATCGCCAGTGTTGTGGCAGGCAGCTCCGGTGCGCGTGTCAGTCCTTCGCAACCGGCAAACATATAGCCGTAGCAGGTTTCCGTCAGCGTTGTTGCGGGTAGTGCTATATCCTTGCTTGGATGGTTCTTGATAGTATTGTTCTTTGTATAGAACTCGAACATGCTGCTTGATGGAGCCGTAAAGAGATATGCCAGTGCAAACTCGTCTGTCAGCGTAGTGTTGGTGGCATAGTTTTCCTTGTCAATGAGGCTCATCACGTTGCCGCTGACGTAAACGTCGTTGGTGGCAGTAAAGCGTGTCACCTCTTCGCCGCTGTCGCCAATGGCCCAGTAACAGGCATTGTTTCCACGGAACAGCACTACGTCGTTGGCTTCAACGGCGATACTGATGGTGTTGTCGCTTGCCGATGTCCAGTCGCTGCTGTTCTTGTTATACTCTATAGTCAGCGCATTGGGATTATAGATGTTGATACTGCCTGCCTCCACAGCCTCGAATGTCAGCGGAGATGAATACTCTGCCTTTGTGTAAATCACGGTGACATTCTCGCAGGTATAATCAACCTTTCTGTCAATATGCTTGACAAGTTCTTTATCGACCACCGTATATGTAACATTGTCAGTATTCGTTGCTGACAGCTCGCCGAGTATGCCGCTGTATATCCAGGCGTGTCCTGCATTATCAACAATATCCCAATCCTCCCCACTAAAGCGATTGTCACACTTTGCGGCAAAGTCGGCATTCGTCTGATAAAGGTCGTTTGAGGATGAAGAGCTGAAATCCGTATAGCTCAAGCAAGCCTGTCCTGCATTAGCAGCACTCGTCCAGTCAGAGTTCATATTCTCCGTTAAGTCAGTATTGGAGCACACCTTGATGCCCTTGTTATCGCTCGTGCCTATAATATCCGGCACCAGTGCGCTGTACTTCCCGTCATTGACAACGGACAGACAACTCCTCACTGCCGCGAACACGTAGTCGCTGTTTGTCAGGTCTTCTGAATACATGTAACAGAACGCCTGATGGCCGTTAAGCACCACCTCACCGACATACAAGGTCGAAGACTGTGTAATTGTTGCCGTCTCGTCCGTCACATTGACAACCGTTTTAGCCTGAACCATAGCTGGCATCAAGGCCGTCAGACACAATAGTGCCACGACCATAGCGAATTTCCTGTGCTGTTGCAGGAACTCTTTCTTCATATTGTTCATAATGTCTACATTTATGGTGGGGTCTATTAATTCCCACCGTATAAAGTTTCTAAATACGCGGATGTCTTTTCTTAACCACGAATTACTCGAATCACCACTCTTCGTCCTGGTCTCCCCAGTCGAAGCCGTAGCTTTCGCGGGCACGGCCCTGGCCGTTGCCGCCGATGATTTCTTCCTTGATATCAGCGTTGGTGCTGGTAGTGGTGATCTCGCTGATGCAGATGATGTTCTGCTCTATCCCCGACATGCCTATCACGGGCTTTATGTATGCTTTATTCATATCTTTATTCTATTTTCTTATGTTTCGTATAATCGTGGTTTATGTTTAGAGAAAACAACTGGATGATTAAGGTCTCGCAGAAATCGCAGAAAACGCAGAAATCTTCGTAGGCAGGGACGTGGGCGTCTCGCCCGCGACAGAAAAAAATGCACACACATTAACGTAATATGCCTTATGGCATCGCGGGCAGGATGCCCACGTCCCTGGCCTCACCATCACGTCACCTCCCCTATGGGGGAGGCTGGGAGGGGGCTTTCAATCTTCAATTTGTAGTCGTCTCGCCCGCGATAAAAAAGTTGTCTTCTTAACATTATTCTGGTTGTCTTTATTTCACAACTACTTTCTTTCCATTGTTCAGGTACACTCCGCGCTTCGTTGGCTTGCCCTGGAGCTTGCGGCCATCGAGGCTATACCAGGCGTCATCGGCATTCGTGGAATTCGTGAAATTCGTGGTCGTGGTCTCGATGATGCCGGTGGTGGCTTCGCCATTGTAGGTGATGTTGAAGCCTGTCAGCTGGCGTGCCTGCTGGCTGCCGTCCTCACCAATCTTGAAGTATGCGCGGAAGGCGCCGAGGGACGGGTTCTGACCGCCGTTAGGCTGCGGATAGAAGAGCTGGTTCTCTGCTCCCATCAGCAGGATGCTCTTGTCCTCTGCCTCGAAGGTCGTGCCCTTGCATGTGCCGATGAAGCGCACACGCCCGCTGCCGCTAACGCCATTGTCGTAGTTTCTGCCCTGAGTGGTATTGAAGGAAACATTTGTGAATAATGGGCAGACAACATCATCGCCTTCTTTCCATCTGATGATATATGGCGTATTGGGTACATAGTCTGAAGTTGCATCTGCGAATGTAAGGTTGAGTACCGTTCCGCTGATGCTGGCCTCCTTGAGCTTACGGAGTTCTGCCCCGTTTTCGATGTCGAAATTTTCCATATCGAATGGCAGGCAGATGGTATTCCAATTGCCGTCCTTGTAGAGTGTGCGGCCCTTCAGTACCACGTTGTAAAAATTTCCATCATCATACTGTCTGATGACTTCGCTGTTGTCGGCCTGGTCGTCGAGACACACGTCAACACGTGACACGGTGAGGTCAAGGCCATTCCAGGAATTGAGGTTGTAGCCTGCATCGAATCTGAGTGTCATGTATTGACCTGAGGAGACTACGCCGCCTACCTTCTCTTCTCCGCCTGCAATGCTATAGGCTCCGCTGATGAGCTTGGCCTCGTCATTGTCGGTGCCGTTGTCGTTCCATACCGTCAGGGTAGCTGAAGGATTAGTCTCTACGCTTCCCTTGAGGTGCAGCATGTGACCATCTGCGGCTTTCAGCACGAGTACGCCGTTGCTATTGCTATGGTATGCGCCGTTCTTACCACCGTCATCATATACCTTGAAATACTCTACAACATCAGGAATGGTGGCTGTCAGGGTGCCGCTCGTAGGGATGTTGATGAAGAGATCGGGTTTGGTATAAAACTCAAACACTGGCGTTACCGTTACTGCCGTAGAAGGCATCTTGAAGGTAGCTGTGTTGTTATACCATGTGCCGCCTGTCACGCTGACGGGATTATTGTTGGCATCGGTCACGGTGATGCCCGTCAATAAGTTTGATTCATCTTTCGGAGTAGCGATGAGGGTCACGATGTCGTTAACCTTGGCCGTTGTCACCACATTGTCGCCAACCTTCGCCACTACGCTGCCATTGTTGACAGACGTGATGGTGATGTCGTTTCCCGTAGCACCGTTGATAAGATTAACGGTGAGGTCAAGGCCGGAGTAGTATGAAGTATACGTGTCGAATGTAATCCTCAGATAACGTCCTGTGCTGGTTATGGTGCCTATGTCAGTGCCTGCGCCGTCAGCGCTGCTGCCAGCATCAAACAACTTGGTGGCATTATAGTATTGACCGTCCTTTACGGTCAGCTTTTCGTATGTGCATGCCGTGATGGTTCCCGTGAGCTGCAGCAGGTAGTTCTCTGGTGCAACCAGTACGACGGTGCTGTTGAGGCCGCTGCTATAGTTGCCGTTCTGTCCGCCGTCATCATACAGTTTGAACGACTGTACGTCCTCGGGGATATAAGCGTACATGGCTGAAGATGTGTTAGGCATGTCAATGTACAGTCCCTGTGCTGCCGTCTTTGCGTTGGTGAAAGCAGGCGTGACAGTGGCGTTGGCGTAAGGCATGGTGAAGCTTGCATACGGAGAACCGCTGTACCACTTTCCGCCCGTTATGCTGACGTTGTTGTCATCAGCGTAAACAACGCTGATATCCTCTATCATATAGCCGGAGTTGGGCGAGATATACATTTGTATAGCGCTGCCGCCCTTACTCTCAATGCTCGTTTGTTCACTAATAGTAACAGTGCCGTTATCAGCCGGTTGAATAGTGGCGGTGTACGTGGCATCGGGGTTGACAACCGTTACCATGAGGTTCAGTCCGGCATCGTTCCCGCCGCCGTCTGAATAGAAATTGAGTGTCAGGCTCTCTCCCGTGCTGACGATGGGTTCTATTTCCGGGTTGTCGCCGCTTAGCTTTACTTTGGCTTCACCGCTACTGTTAGAACCATCCCAAACTGTAAAGAAATCATAACCTGATTCTGTTATAACAGAACCTGTCACCTGCAGCTTGCAGCCCTCTGGAGCATAAAGGGTAACGGTGCCGTTGCAAGAGCTACCGTAATCTCCTTCAGCGCCGCCATTGTCATATATATTAAAAGAGGTGACGCCCTGGGCTATCTTATACTTCTCGATGTTCTCATACGGCATATTGATGCTGCCCGTATTGCGGTTGATGATGGCTGGGGGCAAAACGGTTACCGTGAGGTTGAGTCCGGCATAGTTCCCCATATCATCTGAAGAGAACAGGATTCTCATGCTCTCTCCTGTGGTGGTAAAGGTGACGATGTCTGTAGTTTCGCCTGAATTAGGACTATAGACATATGTCAATTGTTCGTCATCGGTGCTTGTGCCGTCAAATACTACGAGATAGTCTGCCCCGTCTTCTGTAGTTATGGTGCCCGAGAGCTGCAGCATGCAACACTTGGGAGCGGTCAGGATAACGGCGCCGTCGCAGTCGTTACTATAGTTACCCTCAGCACCGCCGTCATCATATATTGTAAAAGAGGTGACACCCTCGGCTATCGTATATTCTGCAGTACCAGTCTTTGGCATGTTGATGCTACTGCCATCGCTGTCGATGACAACGGGTTCATCGCTGCCTTCGCCGCTGGTAGCGGTCTCAATGGTTATGCTCTTGAGGGAGAAATCACCTTGCCATATAATCGTGATGGTATTCAACGAGACACCGCTTGCCGGAGTCAGGGTATATTCATCGAAAGGTGTGCCCTCTGTTTTGGTGAACACGCCATCATTTGCGTCTCCATTCTCGTTTAGCACCATGCTGCTAATGCCGCCACCAGCTTTAATGGTAATCTTACTTACCTCGCCAGAGATTTGGAATGCTGGCGTGAGAACTGTCCCTTTCAAATACTCAGAAGTCGTGTGGAATGCGATGCAGGGTTCGTTCTCGTATTCTATATATTCAAGATAAGCATCTTGTGACAACTGCTTTGCCCAATTATTACCCTCGTTGCTGGCCAGGTTGCCATAATTGTCGATAATATCTTGCTGCTCAAAGGTCGATACGTATGTGTTGGTTGTGCCGCTTCCGCCGCCGCTGCTTGTATCAAATGTAAGGCAGGCACGGACTTTGTCGCCGTACTCGGAAACCTTTGAATATCCATAGAACTGTGTGTATGTTAAATCGTTATAGAAATATACCTCCCACGCATAGTCTGTACTCTGCTCTGTGGCAGTCCAATAACTGTATTGCAACTGATAATACTCAGAGAGAGCGTTGAGTTTCTCGTTTAAGCCTGTAAAGGTCAGGGCATCACTCGATGGATTATCGCTCACAGTACCTTCTGCTCCGCAGCCTATCAGCATCATCTGCCACTCCTGGATGGTGGGCACCTTCCATGTGCAGCCGGTGACAGCCCTGTCTTCTGCCCACGTAGCAACAGCACCTGCGGCCTCTGCCCATTGGAAGGAACTTTTCCAATATTGAGTTCCTTCAATTTGCAAATCGATATCCTCAAAAGCGATAGCAAGGAAAGAATCGTCTCCTACATACGCAATCATGGCTACAGGATCCTTGTAATCACTCCATGCTTCATCACTCGTTGCGTAGATGCTGCCATCAGGGCAGACCACCTTACCGATGTCATCCACGGTAACGTCGCTGATGCTTTTTGATACAGGTTGTTCTTGTGCCCACGCCGTACATACGGTGAGCAGCATAAGGAGCAGCATCGTCGCCCTCCTCATGGCGAAAGTGTGTTTAATGCATTTCATAAAGGTAGTATTTATATTTTGACTATTCCGAAAGGCTAGTTCACATAATCACCGCAAATTTAACACTTTTCTACGAAACATACAAACATTTTCGTGTATTTTTTATCTATAGCAGGAAAAACAGAAAAACCTCGGGGAAGAAACGCAAGGCGCAGCTGCTCTGTCGTAACTAAAGTATACCTGTTGGTTGAATTAAAATAATGCATACTTAACTTGCCCTATGGGCCTATGATTGAGAAGATTGATATATTGCAACACAGTGAA
>CAJOOC010000063.1 GCA_905236165.1 uncultured Prevotella sp.
CGGGGACGTGGGCGTCTCGCCCGCGACAGAAAAGTGTTAGATATCTCTGTGCACACATCAGCGTAATATGCCTCACGGCATCGCGGGCGAGACGCCCACGTCCCTGGTGGACAACGTTTATTCAAGAACCCACCTTAAATAAATCCCGGTTTTTGTCACTTTGTCGGTTTTTGGTTCGGAAAACTGACAAAGTGATTTTTCATTCGTCCTCTACGGCGCCGAATTTAGCTCTGCGAGGGATTTTGTTCGCAAATATCGCGCTGTAAAGGACGAATGCGTAACGTTCTGTTACGGTGATAGTTACGTCTAAAGCGTCCTTCTTTGGCCTCCGAAAACGCTGTTTTTGCCCTTGAAAAGTCCAGAAACAACCAAAAAAATGGCCAGTGGCAGACACTCCATCACCCTCTGGTGGAGTATCTATTAGGCCCTAATGGAGTATCTATTACCTCCTTGTTGAGCCTCCGCAACGCGTCAAACATATATCTTCGTCCTCTGACCGACCAAAAACAGCCATTTCATCGGCTTTTCGCGCTCTATTTCGCGACTCAAGACGGAAAAAACCGAAATGACACTTTGTAAGGTTTCCGGCCTGAAAACTGACAGTTTGGAAATCACCCCCTCACCCCTTTATCTTTATGTGGGTTCGTCTTCATAGTCACGAAAGCACCACTTCGTAGGCAAAAAAAAAGGTATTTTATGGCATTTCGTCAATGTTTGACGTAAATGTCCACCATTTTCATTACTTTTTACCCCTTCCGTATCATATAATAGTATTAACTTTGCACCGCATTTGTGTGGAAAAGTGGAACAATGACTGTGTACGTGCACCAAATATTGTTAAATAACCGGAAATGCTTTTGCAGAGTCGCAGGTTTTTAGTAATTTCGCGCCCAAATTCGGCTTTTCGGGAGGGCAATGCCCAGGAAACGTAATAATGGCAGCCACCCAGTACAAGTGCAAGGAAACCTTGAGGTGTTCTACACCTTAATATATATAGGAAGCCCGGAGCCGTACGAAGCGCCAGAAGGATCTGCCTACTAAGCGAGGCTTCAGCCTCTACGAATCGGCCTTAGGCCTACGAAGCGTCACTCTGTGACTACTGATATAGTTTTCGTAGCGTCAGCGTTTCGTAACGAAGTGTTTCGTAGGGACATCGTCCCGCTTCGTTTTCCTATGAAATAGAATTCAAGCTCGTTTACACAAAGAGGAAACATAACTAATTAATCCAAGAACCGTTCCAAAGAGAACGCATAAAATTATGAGGCCAACCCCTATCATGTCATCCAACATGACATCTTTTTCAAACAACACTTCAGCCCTGTCGCGTCTCAGCGCCGTGGCACAACACTTAGTATTCACCCTGCTCCTCCTCGCCCTCGGAGTCACCAATGCCCAGGCGGCTGGGTATCCGAGCAAATTCTCTATGGCGCTGAATGACGCAGCATACAAGACAAGCCTTAAGGGTGGTCAGTCATTGGATCTCTCTACTATGGCCGACATTACCGGAGGCACAGCTGAAGTTGTGAATTCGGGTAATGGAGAACGTGGTGTGATAGACTCTAATGGTGGCACTTTACATGTTAGGTTGAACTCTGGTGTAGATGTGTATCTTCACGTTAAAATGAATAAAGCTCTTGTAGCAGGTGATACCATTGGTTTTACTACCAATCTGTCAACCGCTGGTTTTTTGGTGACTACATCAACTACGAGATTAGAAACTTATAGTACAGTGAATGTGTCGAATGGAAAAGCATATTTCATTGTGACCAATGAATTTTTGAATAATCAAAACAACGTAAAGGATTTCTATCTTTGGAGTGATATTAGAGATAATAAAAGAGGCTATCTGAAGACTCTTTTCGTTAATCCTGTTTTTTGCAAATATACGTTAATAGCGAATTTGGGAGATTCTGAAAAGGAATTATCAAAAGGTTTCGTTGGAGATGAAGGTGTTACTGTATTCTATCCAAAAGTAATAGAGAAGGGTGGTTCTTTCTATGAGACATCAGGGTCAACGTTTAGTCACACATTCTTAAATGCAACAAATAACACTCCTGTTACTGAAACTATAAATTACACTCTGAATTCTGATATCAAAGGTTTCATAGAGGGGGAAGCAAGTAATGCAGCCAATGCAAGCAATAGCGCTTATTCAAATGGTGACTATGGCTATGTAGCTAGTCGTAATGCGGGTGTGGTAGCAGAGAGACTCCTCGCTGGAGAATACACATACACTGTGCGTCTGGTAAGTAACGGCGGAAGGGCATTGGTGTTGCGTGACCTGGATAACGCTGATGCTAATGTAAACTATGTTGCGGTACCTGAAATAGATAAAAACAGTACTGCTCAGGAGTATAGCGTAGATTTTAAGGTGTATCGCGATACAAGGTTGGGAATCACCGGTTATACCGTAAACAGCGGTAAGACTAACCAGTCGGCAGACTTCGACTATGCATATATCAAGTGGAAAGGTAGCGTTACTCCTGTTGAGTCTATAGCCCTTAGTAATACAGGTTCTGTTGCTGTAGGTTATACAAGAACCTTGTCAATTAAATGGACACCATCAGAACCGACAAACAAGACAGTCACTTGGAGTTCAAGTGATACAAATATTGCTACAGTTGATGCTGATGGTACGGTACATGGCATAGCAGTGGGTACTGCTGTCATCACGGCAACGGCGAAAGGCGGAGATAATGTCAAGGCAGAATATACAATATCCGTAACAGGTAGCAGTGGAATCGATAATCTAACTGCGATAAGTAGTGATTATACATTCATTCCCTCTCAGGAGCTTGTTTCAGGAGTAATGTATGATGACAATCACATTCTCTCAGGGGGTGGTAACTCATTCTATGTTGATGGTGTGCGCGTGAAGGGTACAGGTACCTATCTTGCTTTTAAAGTGGATAAAGAAGCAAGAGTAAGGGTGACCTTCAAGAGTCGTGCGGGATCAGATGCCGCAGCTCGAACAGCATACATTAATAACTCACTTACAAATGTTAATGCAGTGGACGGAACTTTAGCTTCAGGTGAGACGAAAACCATAGAGGCATATTCTTCTGGTGCAAACAATTATTATATATTTACTGCGCCAGATAATGATCTTTATGTTACAAAGATAGAGGTTATTGTTAGTAAATATACAGTAACGTACCATTATGCTAACAATGGGTTCACCTCTGTTACAGAGTCTTATCCTGCCAGTGGTATGTATTTGATGGGACGTGAAGAAGAATATGGTTTCTTAGGTTGGTCAACTCAGAGTGATGGAACCGTGGTTGATGCAGGTAAAGCAGGTGAGCTGTTCTATCCAACACAGAATACTGACCTTTATGCAGTATACCTTTCAAATATTGCCCCAATTCAAGGTCTGGAGGTAAATGGACATACCCTCGTCCCTTCTGGTACGAATAAAGATACATATACTTATGTCATAGGTAACGCTCACGAGCCATCAACTATTTCCGTCAAGGTAACTCCATACAATAAAGCATCCCTAACCATCAAAGAAAAAGATGGTGGCAATGTTTCGACGGGAAGCGAAGGAGAATCAGTAACATTTAATGCTACTATTGGAACCGAATATACTGCTATTGCAACATCGGGAGGCAGCACAAAGAATTACAGCATAAAGGTTACAAGAGCAAGTAACCTTAGTATTACCAATGATGCATATACCATAGCAGACCAGACATATTATGAAGGTCAGAAGTTTACAAGTGATCATATTGATGCATGGATTTCTCCTACAGCTGGTGGTAATGATTTGAATAGTATAGGATCTAATTATGGGAATCTAACTGCATATTCACAATCATATACAGGTGATGTAACATACAGTTATCGTTTGGTAAATTCTTACGGTAACAACCCTTCATTCGATAAGAATACAGGTGTTCCATCGTATGGTGCATACTATGCTTTCAAACCCAAAAAGTCTGGCGTACTTGAAGTCGCTGTAAATATTGGTAAGGACAAGACTCTGTATGTATCTAATGGCGATAAAATCCTTACGCATGGTAGTGACTTGGGTTCTGCTGACTATATTACATCGTTCACTCTGTCTAGCGGAGCGACAACTGCCAATGTAGATGCAGGCTCAATACGCATCAATGTGGAGGCTAATAAAACCTATTATGTGTATGGTGCAAATACTAAATTGGGTCTGCTAGGCTTTGCCCTCAACCAGTATCTCTACGTGACATCGGGCAGCCAGACATTCACTCTTAGTTCAGAAAATTTGGATGACTTCGCATATTTCACAAAGGAGAATGCTGCAACCTCTTGCACTCATGAAGGCGCGACGATCTATCGTGTGAAGAATACCAATGACAAGGTGTTGGTAAAGGTGAAGGGTGCCAATGGTGTGGCTGGTGTTATATATAACAGCGGCGGCAATGGTCGTAAGTTCTGCATGACAATCAATGGCTCAGCGCAGACAACTGAGACAGCAGCAACGGGAGAGTCAACATCTTCCTACTATGACATCAGTAGTTATGCCACAACAGGAACAACAGTTGGCATTGCTGGTGCAGGTAGTGATGTGTATGCTTACCAACTCATATTCTCGAAGACTATACCATCGGTGATAACTGTGACCAAGGGTAGTAAAGCTGTTACCAGTGACGAGATATACGTAGACGAGACACCAACCTACACGGTGACATCAACTAATACAGATTCAGAGAATTCTCCGATTATCCTTGATGCCACTGGAGTAAGTAGCTTTGCTACTGTTACGCTCAGTAGCGGTACTCTTTCCATTACTCCAACAAAAGCAGGCGAGGGATATATCAAATTGTCGCAGGATGCGTATGGTAACTACGATGCTGGAGAACGTCAGTTCTACCTTATAGTTAAGAAACATGAACTGTTCCTTACTATTACCCATAGTGGTGCTGATTCATATACAAAGACAGAAACGTCTCACACTGGATCTTACAAGAGTGCGTCTGATACAGGTGATGGTGGTACTACTACTGATTGGACTATAACAGCAAGGAAGGACAATCGAAATGATGGAGTTGTCGTTACAGGTTTGACTTACAAGTTCTTCTCTGATGATAAGTCTATCGCTACTGTTGATGAAACGACAGGTGCTGTGGCGTTGGTTTCGGGTGGTATTGGTACAGCAAATATTACCGTATACTATGTAGGTGATGCTTCTTTGAAGTCTGCTAAGACAGATTATACCATTACACAGTCACGAGGATACAATGTGAAAATATTGGGTACAGGCAAAGATTATAAGCCCGCCCTTAATCAGAAGTATGCAGCAGTGAATGGAACTGACACATTATGCACAATGATTGCATGTGGATACAAATATAATAAAGGTACGGTATTTAAGAAGGATGGCAAAGACCTGACTGACTCTTGGCATGAACCTTCTCCATACGAGGAAATACCCAATCCTTACTCTTGCCAAATTGACGGATTTATAAATCAGTCTCAGGCCGAACAGGACTCTCGCAACGAGTATAACAAGAAGGTGGCCTGGATGGCCGACAATATTGCCGATACCGTATATCGTCAGCGCGTAGAGCCGTTTACACTGCCTGTTCGCGGGGCATACCTGAAGTTTGAACCTACGGTGAATGGTGTTCTTACGGCTTACGTCTTACAGAATGGTGATATCTCAACAGGAAATGACCATTTACCAAATGGTATAGGAGGTTTGCCACGTATTTATTATTGGTTTGACCAGGATGGCTATCGTATCCCACCAACGAGCGTGACATCCAAGTTGCCGTTGTGCTATGGCCGCGACTATACCAATAGTAGTGAGATACAGGTGTTTAATGATCCTGACAAGCCAAACAACAATCTGGAGCATTGGTACGAGCTATATGACAACGAGAACCTGAGATATTTGTATGAGGACAATAATGGTGCTCCACAGTGGCCAACGCAGGCTCAGGTAGATGCTAACCTCGCCAAAATTATCCCAGACCCACAGCCTGTAGTACGTCTTGACAGTGGATACTGCGTTCACCAGAAGGCATACGTGAAGTATGTGCTCAATGTGGTGGCAGGTAACACATATTATTTCTTCTCAAATAATTCGAAGGTTGGTTTTGCTGGCTATAACTTCCAGCCTGCTTCAACAAACACTATTACATGCAAGGCATTTGATGCTAATGGTACAGAAAAGTATCTGACTGTTACAAGGAATTCAAGCTCTCAGGCCTTGGATCAGGAAGTCGAAGCTGTTACATCCCTCAAGCCAAATACGACTTATGCAATAACCCAATATGATCAGATAACTTTCAACCGTAAGTTTAAGGTTGACACATGGAATAGCATCACCCTGCCGTTCCCATTGACGGAGACACAGGTGCAGAAGGTCTTTGGTGCAGGCACCAAGCTGATGTTGTACAATGGCCTTGAGGGCTCAACGGCTCACTTCATACGCCACGTGGATCAGAACATTCTGGCAGGACAGCCTTACTTCATTAAGCCTACAGGAAAGAAGTGGGGTGGAACGGCAGATCTTGACAATGTTGGTACAACCGCTGGCGTTAAGTATGTCGGTGGCAATGGTGGTCTCACATTCAAGGGTGTGAACGTTAGCTTCACTCTTGAGGAGAACACGAACTATGGTAGCAATAGATACGTTAGTGACCTGTATGAAGAGCCATCGGCCAGCTATGTTGTAGTCGGTACGCTGAAGAAGACTACGGTTAATAATGGTGATTACTACATCAATGCCAATGATGGTAACCTTTATGAACTTCAGTCTAATAACACAGTGCAACTCAATGCATACCGTGCATATCTGAAACAGAACTCTGCTAATGCTGCAAAGATTTCTTCTGTTAACTATCTCGGCCTTGACGGCGTTGAATGGGATTGGGAGGAAGAGGTTACAGGCATCATGGAGGTCCTCGTTAATGACATGGGCGTGGAGATAGCTCCTGTACAGGGTGTATTCAACCTCAACGGTCAGAAGGTGGGTGACTCTACCAAGGGTCTGCCAGCAGGACTGTATATCGTGAATGGTAAGGTAATCAACATTAAGTAAAGAGAGAGGAGACATAACCAATGATTATTAAGAGAAAGATATACGTAACCCCAGAGGTAACCTTCGAACTGATGGAGGGGGAAGACCTGCTGACGTTCTCACATACCGCAGGTGACCACACTACAGAGCATTCCAATCCAGGCGATGATGCCCCAGGTACCATACCTGGCGGCAATGTTGGCGACGGTAGCGACATGAACGATGCCAAAGGCGGCTTCTTCGACTGGGACGAGGAATGGTAGGCCTAAGAAGACAGACACTGCCTTTCTTTGACAGCACTTTGACGGCAATAAGACAAAAAAGCAAGATTTTCCTGAAAACGTTTGGGAAAGTCTTGCTTTTTTTGTAACTTTGCAGGCGAAGCGTTTTGAGCGAGATGTCGCTAACGAAAGAACGGTATAACGCAATAACAACAATAAACAACAATGTCAACTGAGAGGAAGCCGCTTAGTATAGGCCATTTCGGATATTATTGGCTTGACACTTGGGTGTTGGCTAATGTTATCCAGCTTGCCACGCAGGATTTCTGTATACGGTATCTGAACCATACCAATGATTCTTGCGGCAGGCAGTATGACCAGATGACGCAAGCGGCACGCTCTGTTCCCGCCAATATAGCCGAGGGTAATTCCCGCCACTCCACCTCGAAGGAGACGGAGATGAAGCTTACCGATGTGGCTCGGGCCAGCCTTGCAGAACTGGTCAGCGACTATCACAACTGGCTTATGCGGCAAGAGAGCATTCCCTGGTCAATGAATGATCCTGCGTATCAGGCGGTAAACAGTCTTCGCCTTGACCGCCCTACATATAAAGACGATGTGCTGCACAACAGCAGTATACACATATTGAACCAAAAACATCACTTTGACACTTGGCTTGAAAAGGGCGATTCGCTGTTGGCTGCCAACTGCCTGCTGATACTCTGCAATCGGCTTATAATGATGATAGGTCGGCAGATGGAACGTCAGCTTGATGTCTTCAGGGAAGAGGGCGGCTTTACCGAAGGACTTACCGCTGAACGCCTTGCCCATCGAACGCAACAGAGCGTGCAGACATCAGCGCCTTCTTGTCCACAATGCGGCAAGCCGATGATAAAGCGCGTCGCCAAGAAGGGTATAAACTCAGGGAAGGAGTTCTGGAGCTGCAGTGGATACCCTCAATGCAATGGAACGAGAAACCTGACGTGACGGCGTGATGTCGTTATTCCGTTATGTCGTTATTCCGTTATGTCGTTATTCCGTTATCACGACATGTCGTTATATCGTTATCTCGTTATACCGTTATACCGTTATTTTTACAACTATATTACTAACTAACAACTTTACACGTATGAAGAAACTATTTACCCTTATCGTTGCACTTGTTGCAACACTGTCTGTCAACGCGGAGACTATCGGTAATACCGACAACACAAGTGGCTGGTGGACTGCATTCTCTGATGTTTACACCGTGAAGAAAGGCGAGAAGGCCGTGGTGACATTCGTGAACCACAATCCCGGCACTGGTTCGAACTGGTATTACAACTGGCTCTTAGTGGGTCTGAACCCCGGTGCTGAGGGACCGAAGACTTTGGGAGCCGCTTACACTCCTGACAACGAACTGGGTGCTCTCCGCGCCGACAACTACGGATGGGGTAAGTACTTTGACAAGCCTGGTGAGGACCCTGCAGGATGGGCTGCCTCTTACGAAAATACCTACGACTGGACAGACCTTCCCGGCCTGCTCAATGGTGCAGAGGTTGAGGCTACTATTTATCAGGATGATGCCGGCAAGCTGAATGTCAACGTGCTGACCAAGAAGAACGGCAACACCTATACATACGACGTTGTCACCAAAGAGGCTCTGACAACGGAGGGCTTCAGCTTTTTCTTCTCTGTGGATAATGCTCACCTGACTGACTTCACTGTAGCAATCGAGAAGCAAGCCGTTGCTTCTACCCACACTTATGACTTTACCGCATGGAGCGCAGAGACAGTGGCTGCTCTGAAGGCTGAGCTCAACAGCACAGCCCCATTGTGGACCGACATTGAGAAGGAAGCATGGGATACTCCTGCTGAGCTGGCTGCAGGCAACTGCTTCTGGAACTATGGCGGCAAGGAATATGCCGACGAGGAACTGACAGCCAACGGCGTTGTCATTGCTGAGACAAAGGGCCTGAAGTTTGGAGGCATGAGCAAGCGCGGACAGCTCGCCATCGCAGTGAACTATGGCGGACACGTAGGTACTAACTTCGGTCCTTACAATGGTCCTTGCTACCTCTGGTTGGGCAACAAGGTGGACTATTTCCTCATTCCTGACGTACCAGCAGGTTCTTCTATCACCATCGGTGTTGAGAGCCACAAAAACGGTGCTACTGAGGGTGAGGATTCTGACCCACGCGGCATTCAGCTCTCTATCGACGGTACAAACCTCGGTGAGGCCTTCACTCCAACTCTGTATGCAGAGAACACATGGACAGTGCCAGCAGGTACAGGTAATGTTACCGTTAAGGTGCAGGCTACATCTGGCTGCCATCTCTACTTCATCGACATCAAGGGTGGCTCAAGCGTGAAGGCTGCGCAGGCAGCTCCTGCAAAGGTTCAGCCTAAGAAGGTGCTGACGAAGGACGGCATCATCATCGGTGGCAAGTATAACATTGGTGGTGCAAGGGTTAAGTAAATGACATTATAATAAAAGGACACTGCGCACGGGCGTGGTGTCCTTTATTGGGTTTTCGTGATAACGATATAACGCAATAACGCAATAACGATATAACGTGATAACGGTATAACGACGTAACGTGATAACGAAATAACGGTATAACGTGATAACGACAATAATTATTAAAGAAATGAAGAATTGCGCTCTTCTTTTATTGCTGCTGATGGCGGTGCTGCAGCCGGCTTGCGCCGTGACGTTCGACGAGACGACACGCTACAGCAAGGTCGTCATCAACTCTCGACTGAGTGATTTCTATGCCAACACGAAGCAGACGGGCTTCGACGTGTATGATGCCAATGGCACGAAGGTCAAGCCTTCGGCCAAGCCCGGCAACCTGGGCCTTGACTATGTGCTGGGCCTTGTGGGCAAGGCCGTGCTTGAAGCTGCCGACTACTATAGCGGCAAGGACGATGAGGCGGCTAAGGGATGGTATCGCACCTTGGAGAACTATGGCAATGCCTTCTATGCCACCGTGCCTACCTCGGGAGGCAGCCTCGACGACCTTAACGCCACGAAGATCTACACGCTGCTCTATGAGCTCTCAAGGGGGAAGTTCGCCGGTGTGGCCAATGCCGCCACAACCGCTAACGCCCTCAGCGCCATGCAGAATGCAGCAAAGGGACTGAAGGCACACGACAAGACCTACAGCATCGCGGCCTCTACCCTCAGCGATGCCGCAGGCGGGTGGTTCCATAAGAGCGGATATGTAAACCAGCTGTGGCTCGACGGACAGTATATGGGGCCGGCACTGCTGGCACAACTCGTCACCCTCAACACCCTCAATGGAGGCACACCAGTGGTGAAGGTGGACTTCCAGGAGCCCTGGAAGGTGATAATGAACCAGTTTGACATCACATGGCGTTACCTCTGGAACGATGAGACGGGACTGCTCTATCACGCCTTCTCTGCCACGCCAACGGCATCAACGTCGGCTGCGGCATGGGGACAGGAAGGAGTCTACCACTCACAGGAGTACTGGGGACGTGCCGAGGGATGGTATTTCCTCGCTCTCATAGATGTTATGGAGCAGATGCAGCTGGCAGGCATGACAGGCAGCGCCGACTATGCCACGCTCCGCACATACCTCAACAAGATGGCGGCAGGCCTCGCTGCAAAGCAGGATGCACAGACGGGATGCTGGTATCAGCTGCTGAACTATGATGCATCGTTCGCTGCCGACACGTATAAGGGAAAGAAATATAACTCCGTCAATAACTATATAGAATCATCGGCCACGGCTATCTTCATCGCATCCTACCTGAAGGGACAGCGACTGGGAATGTTCGATACTGACTATACCGCTGTGGCAAAGAAGGCCTACAAAGGTTTCGTGGAGCAGTTTATCGTTGATGACGGCAACGGGGGGGTGCACCTCATAGGCTCTTGCCGCTCGGCAGGGCTATGCGGCAGCAATAAGCGAGACGGCTCTGCGGCATACTATCTGCTCGGACCGGACGTGACACGCGTTACTGCAGAGATGAAGCAGACAGAGGGAAAGGTGCTGGGAGCATTCATCCTCGCTGCTGTGGAGTATGAGCGCATGGCTGATGCAACGGCCCTCGCATGCGTATATAATAATAAGGAACGCGAGGCTGCGAAGAAATACCTTGCACAAAACAAAGTGCTGATAGAGACGCCCCAAGGCGCCTACAGCGCAGAGGGAAGAAAAAGCCCCACCCCATCCCTCCCCAAAGGGAGGGGGACGGAATAACGGCAGGACGTGATAACGACATACCGATATAACGTTATATCGACAGCCGTAATACCGTGATAACGATATACCGTTATACCGAAAGACTTGAAAACAATGGACGATAAGAAGATTATATTCTCAATGGTGGGGGTGAGCAAGATTATCCCTCAGAACCAGAAACAGATTTTGAAGAACATCTATCTCTCCTTCTTCTATGGAGCGAAGATAGGTATAGTGGGTCTCAACGGCGCAGGTAAGTCTACGCTGATGAAGATCATTGCCGGACTGGAGCAGCCTACGCAGGGCGAGGTGGTGTGGAGCCCGGGATATACCGTGGGCTATTTGCCACAGGACCCGCCTCTCGACGAGACGAAGAGCGTGATGGACAATGTGCGCGAAGGCGTGCAGCATGTTTATGATGCCCTGAAGGAGTATGACGAGATAAACCAGAAGTTCGGACTGGAGGAGTACTATGGCGACCCCGACAAGATGGACAAGCTGATGCAGCGACAGGCCGAGGTGCAGGACATCATCGATTCTACCGATGCATGGAACATGGACTCGAAGCTGGAGCGCGCTATGGCAGCCCTGCACTGCCCGCCAGGGGAGAGCAGCGTGCAGACACTCTCAGGAGGTGAGCGCAGGCGTGTGGCACTGTGCCGACTGCTATTGCAGAAGCCCGATGTTCTGCTGCTCGATGAGCCCACCAACCACCTCGACGCAGAGTCGATAGACTGGCTGGAGCAGCACCTGCAGCAGTATGAGGGCACCGTCATTGCCGTGACCCACGACCGTTACTTCCTCGACGATGTGTCGGAGTGGATATTGGAGCTGGACCGTGGCGAGGGAATACCCTGGCGAGGCAACTACTCTTCATGGCTCGACCAGAAGACACAGCGTATGGCGCAGGAGGAGAAGACCGCCTCTAAGCGACAGAAGGCCCTGCAGCGCGAGCTGGAGTGGATACGCATGGCACCGAAGGCACGTCAGGCTAAGGGTAAGGCACGTCTGAACTCTTACGACGCTATGCTCAACGAAGAGCAGAAGGAACGCGAGGAGAAGCTGGAGATATTCATCCCCAATGGTCCGCGCCTGGGCAACAAGGTGCTGGAGGCCAAGGGTGTGGCGAAGGCCTATGGTGACAAGGTGCTCTTCAAGGACCTGAACTTCATGTTGCCGCCTAACGGCATCGTAGGTGTCATAGGACCGAACGGAGCGGGCAAGACAACGCTCTTCCGACTCATCATGGGTCTGGAGCAGCCCGATGCCGGCACCTTCGAGGTGGGCGAGACGGTGAAGTTGGCCTATGTGGACCAGCAGCACAAGGACATTGACCCAAAGAAGAGCGTCTATGAGGTGGTGAGCCAGGGTGTGGAAACGTTCCGCATGGGAGGTCGCGACGTGAATGCCCGTGCCTACCTCTCACGCTTTAACTTCTCGGGTAACGACCAGGGGAAGCTCTGCGGCGTCCTCTCCGGAGGTGAGCGAAACCGCCTGCAGCTGGCTTTGGCACTGAAGCAGGAGGGTAACGTGCTGCTGCTCGACGAGCCCACGAACGATATCGATGTGAACACCCTGCGTGCACTGGAGGAAGGTCTTGAGGCCTTCGCAGGCTGCGCCGTCGTGATAAGCCACGACCGATGGTTCCTCGACCGTATCTGTACGCATATCCTGGCATACGAAGGAGACGGCAATGTATTCTTCTTTGAAGGCTCATATTCTGATTACGAGATAAACAAGGCGCGCCGACTCGGCACCGACGAGATTAAGCGTCCGAGATACAGAAAGCTGTTGGAATAGCCCCACCCCGACCCTCCCCAAGGGGAAGGGGCGAGATTACGGGATAACGGTATAACGTTATAACGAAAGCGGTATAACGTTATAACGTGATAACGGTATAACGAAGAAGAAATAACGATGATGAGTTTTGATTACTTAATTGTCGGCTCCGGCCTCTTCGGAGCTACCATAGCCTATAAGGCACGTCAGGCTGGCAAGACTTGCTTGGTGATTGACAAGCGCCCACACCTGGGCGGTAATGTGTATTGTGAACCCGTGGCGGTGGCTGATGCCGACGGCAAGGGCGAGCACGTCATCAACGTGCATAAGTACGGTGCACATATCTTCCATACCTCCAACAAGGAGGTGTGGGACTTTGTCAACGGCATCGTGGAGTTCAACAGATATACCAACTGCCCTGTGGCCAACTATAAGGGTGAGTTGTATAACCTGCCGTTCAATATGAACACCTTTAATAAGATGTGGCCTGATGTGCATACCCCTGCCGAGGCGATGGCGAGGATAGAGGAGCAGCGCGCACCATTCAATGGCGCTCACGCTCCCATACCGCAGAACCTGGAGGAGCAGGCCATCAGCCTCGTGGGACACGATATATACACCAAACTCATCAAGGACTATACGGAGAAGCAGTGGGGCAGGGACTGCAAAGACTTGCCGGCTTTTATCATCAAACGTCTGCCCGTGAGGCTGATATTTGATAATAACTACTTCAACGACCGCTATCAGGGCATTCCTATAGGTGGATATAACAAACTCATTGACGGACTGCTCGAGGGTACGGAATGTATGACGGGCATTGACTTCAAGGACTGTGAGCGCAGCTTCAACAGCGAGACAGGACTGTGGGATGTTAGATGTTCATCCTTAAATGTTCAATGTTCAATGTTCAATGTTCAATGTGGTAAGATCATCTACACCGGCCCTATCGACGAGTATTTCGGCTACAGGCTCGGCAAGCTCGACTGGCGCACCGTCTCCTTTAAGACCCGCATTGAGGACACACCGAACTATCAGGGCAATGCGGTGGTGAACTATACCTCGCATGATGAGCCCTATACCCGTGTCATAGAGCACAAGCACTTTGAGATGTTCGGGCAGGAGGTTTATGACTGTCCCAAGACGGTGGTGAGTGAGGAATACTCTACGGAGTATCAGGAGGGCATGGAGCAGTTCTACCCCGTGAACGATGAGCGCAATAACAAGCTGGCTGAGCAGTACCGTGCTTTGGCCGAGCAGGAGAAAAACGTCGTATTCGGTGGCCGTTTAGGGCAGTACCGATACTATGACATGGCACCCGTCATTGAGCAGGCACTGAAGGCTTCAGAGGCTTTCAGGCGCTGCTCATTGGGGTGACGTGGAACCGTTGATACTCCATCCAAAAGTAATAGACCGTCCATTAGCGTGTAATGGACGGTCTTCTATTGCGTTCTTGTGATTGTTGCAAAGGTGTTTTTGCGTACTGCCTTAGCGGCCTGACGCGGTGCTTTCAGTGCGTTATTGCCCTGTTGCTCCCGGTGCGGCATCGTTGCCAGTGGAGAGGCTGGAGGCACCGGTGGTTTTGGTGTTTCCTGTGGTGATGGTGGTTGCGTTTTTTTCGGTAGGTTTCTGTGGCATGCGGTCACGGTGCAGCACGTCAACGATTGGAGTTGTGATACCGCTGACAGTGGCTTTAGCAGGTCCGGCGATGTCGAGGATGACGATATCGTTGAGGCCCTTCTTTAGCCAGCAGCCTGGCAGGTAGAGGGTCTGCTGCGGACCTACTTCCCAGAAACGTCCGAGGCAGTGGCCGTTGACCCATACGAGGCCTTTGCCCCATGAGGACATGTCGAGGTAGGTGTCGCCAATCTTCTTCACCTTGAAGGAGGCACGGTAGTAGGCGGGGCTGCTGCTGGAGGCCTGAGATAATACTGCGGGCTCTTGTACTGTTGGAGGCACGGGGATGGCGCTCATGTCGTCGAGGTGCTGTGAGAGGGCTGCGCCTTCCATTACGGGGAAGAGGTATGTCTGCCACTCTTTCAGGTTGTAGGTCAGTTCGTCTTTGCCCTGCGTGGTGATGAGCTCTACTTTGTTGGTGATGCCCTTGCGGTCGTGGATGAGACGGCTGTAGTTGATGCGTCCCATTGCCTCTACAAAGATGTCGAGGGTGGTGCCTTCGGCGATGTCCTTGTCTATGCGCAACAGACACTCTCCCTTGCCGCCATCGCTGTTGCCGCGATAGAAACGTCCGATTTCATCGTCGCCAAGGTATATGATGCCATAGTCGCAGAGGTCGTTGATGCGCAGCAGCGTTCCGGCCTTCACGGCGGGCAGCGTGGTGGTGTAGAGTATGCTACCGTAGCCTTGGTTATACTGCTCCATAGGCTGCAGGTCGCGACTGTTGATGGCTGTAGGCATGTTGCCAGCCCGAAGGAGCGGCATCATCTCTGTGAAGGTGATGGCTGGGATGGAGATGACGGGGATGGGCTTCGGCACGGATGGCAGTTTCTCCTTGCTATATTGCTGCAGGAGGCTGCGCAGCTCGTAGTACTTCTCCGTGGCACGGCCCTGCTCGCTGATGGGAGCATCGTAGTCGTAGGAGGTGCAGTCGGGTGCGAACCCTTTGTTGTTGGCTCCTGCCCACCAGGCGAAGGAGGTGCCGCCATGAGTCATGTAGAGTGAAAAGGAGATATCGTTCTCCAGCATTGTCTTGATGCCGCTGACCATTGCAGCGGCAGGACGCGTCTCGTGTTTGCTGCCCCAGCCGTCAAACCAGCCGCTCCAGTATTCGGAGCACATCATGGGACTGTCGGGCCGCAGCTCACGCAGACGGCGGAACTGCTTCAGCACGTCGGTGCCGGTGCCGAAGTTCATGGTCCACAGCAGGTCGGGGAGGGCGTTCTTCTCGAAGTTGGTGGACCAGTCGCACTGGAAGAGCAGCGTCTTGTCGAAGCCCACCTTGCGAAGGATGTCGCGGATAGATGAGACGTAAGGCTTGTCCTCGCCGTAGGAGCCGTATTCGTTCTCTACCTGCACCATGATGATGGGGCCGCCCTTGTCGGCAGTGAGGGGTGCGAGCTGTTCGCCCACCTTTTCCTCAAAGAGCTTCACGCGCTCCATGAAGTATGGGTCTTTCTCGCGCAGCTTGATGTCACGCTTCTTCAGCAGCCACCACGGCAGGCCACCCATCTCCCATTCAGCGCAGACGTAGGGTCCGGGGCGCACGATGACCTTCATGCCATGCTTCTGGCAGAGACGCACAAAGGCTGCGATGTCGTTCTGGCCGGAGAAGTCGAAGACGCCCTCCTGCTGTTCGTGGATGTTCCAGAAGACATACATACAGACGGCATTCATGCCCAGTGCCTTGCACATCTGGATGCGGTGCTCCCAGTAGGGACGCGGGATGCGGGGATAGTGCAGCTCGGCGGCGCGGATGCCTTTGGCTACAGACAGTTGCTCAGGGGTGAGCTCGGGAAGGCGACCTACGGCCTTGCTCTCAGGCGCTGAGGCCGCGGATGGCAGGGACAGAGCAAGGAACAGGAGAAGGGAAAGAATCTTGTTCATGATTATCTTGCGGGTGTTAGGTATGCTTTTCCACCTTTTATATATAACGCGCCCGCGCGTGGGGTGGGGCAGGGGCGGCCAAGGAGGTCGGTGGGTTGAGTTGTCTGCGATTGTATCGCAGACTCTCCAACGGAGTTCTGTGTAGCAGGGTCATTAAAGGGAATAGAGGTGATACCGGTTGCGTTGTCGAAGTCGAGGGTAAGGTTCTTGGCTCCTCCTACTGACGGGGCGGGGAGGTAGAAGCGATACTGCGGCACGGTGACACCTGCACCGACATAATAGAAGCCCGCCCCCGCCTTGCCGTTCTTTACTTTTACTCCGAGGGCGAGGGCTTCAGTGGAGGTGGTGGGGGTGTATGTGCTTTCGTCGGTGGCAACGAACATGTTGTCATCAGTAGTGAGGGTGCAGGCGGCTGTTGCTATGGGGATGCTGAAGGAAACGGCTCCCTCATTGGTAGAGCAGAGGAGCAGGCCGAAATGTGCCGGCACAACGCCCGTAGCCTTCGTAAGGTGAAGCACACCATTGGCATAGCTGTCAGCATAGAAGGCCGAACACTCCGTGACATTAGTGAAGTCCAAAGCCGACGCCGACGAGAACGCCGCAACGCCGTAGTTGCTGATAGAAGTGGAGATGTTTTCCGTGTCAATGCCGACTTGGATGCCGAGTATATAGGGAAAACTGTTTGTATTGCCTGATACATCCAATTTTAACTCTGTATCATTTACAAATATTCCACCAGTAATTCCATAATATATGCGGATGGTTCTTACATCTTCCCATGAAGAAAGATCAAAAGAAATCCAATCAATGTCGTCACCTGTGTATGTGTCAGCAGTGTAGTAATCTGCGTTCTCACTTGCAGAATTTAGGCCTTTCCAACCGACTAATACAATTTGACAGGGTCTGCTCGTGTCTTTATAGCTCTGCCATGTAATTAGTCGAAGACGTTTTATACTATTGCTGTTAGAAGTAATTTGTATGTAGTTGCTATTGTAAGAGTCAGTAGCAGCATTAATGGCTTTTGAATAATAAAAGAATTCTTTGGAAACGCTTTCAAATGATCGTTTGCTTATGTTTGCCATATCATTTGTAGAAGCATTAATCTTTATTCCATTAACATCTGTAAGGTCAAAGAATGTGGAATAGAAATCGCTTCCCAAACCTGATGAAGATGATGAAAAATACGTCTTCTCCGTAAAGTTAACCTCTGCTATTGCAGACGTTGTTGTCAGCAATAGCAGAAGTAGTGTATTGAGTGTTGCTTTCATTATGGTTTATGTATCATGGTTCCGACATGGCAGTCGGGTAATCATAATTTGTTAATTTGTTAATTTGTTAATTCGAACCTTTACCACAGGTTGAGGCGCTTTTCCTTTGGCAGGTAGAGCTTGTCGGTTGGCTTTATCTGGAAGGCGTCGTACCATGCGTCGATATGTGGCAGTGCTCCCTTTACGCGCCATTCGCCCTGTGAGTGTGGGTCGCTCTTTAGGCGGTTGCGCTTCTCCTGCTCTGTGATGTTCTGTGCCCAAACACCGGCATATGCCAGGAAGAAACGCTGCTGTGGGGTGAAGCCGAGTTTGTTGCCGTTGTTCTCACCGCCTGCGTTGAGGAAAGCCTGATAGCTGACGCTCAGTCCACCATGGTCGGCGAGGTTCTCGCCCAGCGTGAGGCGACCGTTGGCATGTAGGCCAGGTAGTATCTCTATGCCGTCGAAATATGCCGCATACTGATCGCCCAAAGCCTTGAACTGCTCTACATCAGAGGCCTGCCACCAGTCGCGCATATTGCCGTCCTTGTCGTAGTGGCTGCCCTGGTCGTCAAAGCCGTGGGTCATCTCATGGCCAATGACAACACCGATGGCGCCGTAGTTGAAGGCATCGTCGGCATCATTGTCGAAGAACGGATACTGCAGGATTCCTGCTGGGAAGCAGATCTCGTTGGTGGTGGGGTTATAGTAGGCGTTGACGGTCTGGGGATACATGTGCCACTCGTCGCGGTCCACGGGTTTGCCCACAGTCTTGCTCAGGTGCAGCTGTATGTGGAAGCGTGAAGCATTGCGCATGTTATCATAGAAAGAGATGACGGGATTGATGTTGAGGGTTGAGATGTCATCCCATTTGTTAGGATAGCCTATCTTCACGTAGAAGGCATCGAGCTTCTCGTGTGCCACCTTCTTCGTCTCGGCTGTCATCCACTGCTGTGCATCGATGCGTTGTCCCAGTGCCTTCTGAAGGTTACTTACCAACTGCTCCATGCGCTGCTTGGCAGAAGCGGGGAAGTACTTCTCTACGTAGATGCGGCCCAGTGCCTGTCCCAGCACGCTCTGCACCTGGTTGGTGGCGGTGCGCCAACGAGGGTGCTGCGTCTTACGTCCGCGGCGTATCTCACCGTTGAAGTGGAAGTCCTCGTCGCGCAGTTCGTCGTTGAGCAGCGTGGCGGCCTCGTTGATAAGCTGCCACTCGTAGTAGTCGCGCAGCTGTGAGAGGGTGAGGGTGGGTAGCAGTGCGTTGAGGCCTTCACAGAACTCTGGCTGGCCAACGACGAGGCTCGCATAATGCTTCCTGTTGATGTCGAGGGAGGTCATTACGTCGTCGAGAATGAGGTTGGGATACAGCTTCTCAAACTCTGCGTAGGTCATCTTGTTGTAGTTGCGCTCAGGGTCGCGCAGCTCTACTGCCGTGCGCGAGAACTGAGCAATGCGCATCTCAAGGTCCATCACGTTCTTCATCTTCGTCTCTGCCGTAGCATTATCGAAACCGGCAATGACGAACATGCGTGCGATATGCTCACGATATGCTGCAAGGATGGCCTGCGAGGCGGAGTCGGTGGCGGTGTAGAATTCCTTTTGCCCAAGGGTGAGGCCGCCCTGATAGATGTTGAGGATGTTGTTGCGGGAGTCTTTCTCGTCGGCTCCAAAGTAGGTGCCGTAGATATAGTCTGTGCCGTAGGGTACCTGCTTCAGCACCCATGCCTTGAGGGCCTTTGTGCTGCCGAGGCTCTCAAGCTGTGTGAGGTATGGCTTTATCGGTGACAGGCCCTCCTTGTTGCGGCGCACGGAGTCCATTGCCAGCAGATACAGGTCGCGTACCTTCTGCTCCACCGTGCCCTTGGCATAATGTCCCTTGGTGAGGGTGGAGAGAATGTCGTTAATCTGTTCGTCCACTGTCTCGCCTACGGCATCAAAGGCACCGTAGCGTGAGTAGGCTGCCGGGAGCGGATTGTTCTTCATCCAGCCGCCGCAGGCATATTGATAGAAGTCTTCGCCCGGGGCTACAGATTTGTCAAAGTTCTCAGCCTTTATGCCGGCTTTGGCTGTCTGGGCCTGTGCCGATGCTGAGGTGGAAAGGAGCGTTAACATAATAATTAACGTAAAGATGTTGCGTAGTTTCATATTTAATGTGTCTTTTATTATTTCAGTGTGAATGGCAATGCAGCCCTGATGTCTGCACTTGATGCTGCCACGTATGCCTTAAATGTGCCGGGTTCGGCCACCCATTCGTGCTTTGCCTCGTCGAAGAAGGCCAAGTCGTCGGTGCTGATGGTCATGGCGACGGTCTTCTCCTCACCAGGCTGCAGCGATACCTTCTTGAATGCCTTCAGTTCCTTGGCCGGTCGCATCACGCTGCATTTGTCATCGCCGACATATAGCTGTACCACCTCCTTGCCGGCTACCTTACCAGTGTTTTTCACCTTTACGGAGATGTCGATTGTCTCGCCCTTGGTGAGTTCTTTCTTCGATGCCTTGGCACCGCTGTACTGGAAGGTGGTGTAGCTCAGTCCGTAGCCGAATGGGAAGAGGACGGCCTTTTTCTTGGTGTCGAACCAACGATAGCCCACGAGGATGTCTTCATTATACAGCTGTGTCTCGTTGCCCTTGCCGTGGTGGTCCTTCTCGTCCCATGCGGTGTTCAGCTGTGGGTCTTTGGGGTTGATGCCCTTCCACTGTGCTCCCAATGCCAGCACGTCGGCAGACTTTGGCTGAGCAACGAAGGCCTTGCCCTCAGGCATGTCCTGCGGTTCCACACCGGGATATCCTATCTTGCCCATCTGATGGCAAGGATAGTCGGTCAGCTCCTTGGCGTAGGTGAAGACGGTCTTGCCACTTGGGTTGACGGTGCCGGTGAGTACATTGACAAGCGCGGTGCCGGCCATGGAACCCATGTACCATGCCTGTACGAGGTTTGACACTTCGTTAATCCACGGCATGGCATAGGCTGTGCCGCTGATGATGACGGTGACCATGTTGGACTGCACCTTGGCCAACTGACTGATGAGCTGGTCCTGCCCGTAGGAGAGGTTGTAGCTGCGACGGTCACCACCCTCACAGTCTTCATAGTGGTTCTTGTTCAGTCCGCCTATATATATAATAAGGTCAGCCTGACGTGCCTTCTCTATTGCCTCCTTGCGCAAGGCCTCCTGCTCGCTGTCGGGGATGATTTCTGGTGTGCCGTATGAAGGCTTGCCGCTACGCCAGCCTGCGGCATAGTCGATGGTGGCGCTATTGCCGAACTCTGCCTTGATGGCCTCTAATGGTGAGATGAGCGTCTTGGGCTTCAGCTCTGAGGAACCGCCGCCTTCTGACAGATTGCGCGTGGCATTCTCGCCCACGACGAGGATCTTCTTGTAGGCACCCTTCTGCAATGGAAGCAGAGGGGTCTTCTGCCCCTTGGGAGCTTTGTTCTTCAGCAGTACGATGCCCTCTTCAGATATCTTCTGCGCAGCATCGAGATGCTCCTGGGTGTTGAGAGCTCCGAATCCTTTGCTGCTGTCGAGTGTGGTGAGGTAGATAAGGCGCAGTATGCGTGCGGCCTTGTCGTTGATGATGCTGTCGGGCACCTCACCCTTGCGTGTCATATCGTAGTAGGCATTGCCAAGGTAATAGTCGTCGTAGGTGAAGCCTGTAGCCTCGGTGGTGAGGCCGTTGGTATAAGAGCCCATCTCCACGTCAAGTCCGTTAAAGATACTCTCCTTAGTGTCGTGCGCAGCACCCCAGTCGGTTACTACGACACCCTTGAAGCCCCATTCGCCCTTGAGGATGTCGTTGAGCGTGCGGGCATTGTGGGACATGTGTGTGCCGCAGTTCTTGTTGTAGGAACCCATCACGGTCCATGCCCCGCCATCGATGACGGCTTTCTTGAATGGAGCGAGGTATATCTCATAGAGGGCACGGTCGCTGACTTTCACGTCTACGTGTCCGCGGTATTCCTCCTGGTCGTTCAGCACGAAGTGCTTGAGGCTGCATGCCACACCCTTCGACTGCAGGGCGCGGATATATGCTGCCGCGAGGGTACCGGCGAGGTATGGGTCTTCGCCCATATATTCGAAGTTTCGCCCATTGAGTGGCGTACGGAAGATGTTCACGCCAGGGCCAAGCAACACGGCTTTATGACGGTAGCGTGCCTCCTCACCCACGTTTGCTCCATAGAGCGTGGCGAGGTCCATATTCCATGTGGCAGCCAGACATGTCAGGGCAGGGAATGCCGTTGCGCTGTCGTTGGTCCACTTGGCATGTCCCCAGTCGTTCCAGTTTATTTCAGGTCGCACGCCATGAGGGCCGTCAGACCACCACAGCTCAGGGATGCCGAGGCGTGGCACTCCTGGTGATGAGAACTTGGACTGTGCATAGCAGAGGCGCACCTTCTCCTTGAGTGTCATCTGAGAAAGAGTCTGTTGTACGAGGTCATCCACTCTGTCGGCATACGTGCCGAGGGCGAGGGAAAGAATGGTAGTGAGGGTTAGTAGCTTTTTCATCGATGTTATGTTAGATAGATGTCATTTGTGTAGTTTACGGGTGTTGCGGGGACGGTCAGTCGGAATATATTGGAGAAATGCCAGATTGCGATGCCTGCCGTCACTGCTACGTTTAGGGAGTGCTTGGTGCCGTACTGCGGTATTTCGAGGCAGTCATCGCAGAGGTCTACGACATCCTGCTGTACGCCCTTCACCTCGTTGCCAAGGATGATGGCGTAACGATGGGGGAACTGCCGGGCACCCGAGGGGGCATTATATTCCGGCAGGAAGTCTTGCAGCATGGTGGAATCGTGGCACTGCTCTACGGCGAGAACGGTGACACCGCTGTCTTTGAGATGCTTGACGGCCTGGCACGCGTCTTTGAAGTAACGCCATGCCACGCTCTCTTCGGCCCCCAATGCCGTCTTGTGTATCTCCTGTGAGGCCTTCAGCGTGCAGTCGCGAAGCAGGGTGCTGCCATCGTCGGACAGCACGGGCTCGGGCGTGGCAGTGATGCCGCAAAGGTATATGGCCTCCACACGAAAGGCATCGCAGGTGCGGAAGATGCTCCCTACATTATATAAGGAACGCACATCATCGAGCACAACGGTCAGCGGCAGTTTCTCTGACTGACGAAACTGCTCTACCGACAGGCGGTGCATCTCTATGGTGGTGGTCTTTTTCATTGTTGTTGTGCCTGCGATGGTATCGCAAGCTCCCAGACGGTTGCTGTATCGCAGGCTCTCTGGCGGGGTTGCTTGTTAGAACATTGTTACCACTCGCTTTATGCCGCTGACGAGGGAGTCGATTTCCTCTTTTGTGTTATATAGGGCGAACGAGGCTCTTACTGTGCCGTTGATGCCTAATCGTTGCATGAGTGGCTCTGCGCAGTGGTGGCCTGTGCGCACTGCTATGCCGAGGCGGTCGAGCAGCGTCCCCATGTCAAGGTGGTGGATGTCGCCTACGAGAAACGATATGACGGCGTCGCGGTTGTCGGCATTGAGCGGTCCGAAGATACGCATGCCGGGAATGGTCTGCATCTGCTCCAGGGCATAGCGCGTCAGCTCCCGCTCATGGGCTTCGATGGCTTCCAGCCCTATGGCCTCCATATAGTCTATCGCTGCGCGCAGACCGTGGGTGGCCACGTAGTCGGGCGTGCCGGCCTCGAACTTAAAAGGCAGGTCGGCGAAGGTGGTTTCCTCAAATGATACCGTGCCAATCATCTCTCCGCCGCCCTGATAGGGTGGCATCTCCTCAAGGTATTTCTCCTTGCCGTAGAGCACGCCGATGCCTGTGGGACCGTACATCTTATGGCCTGAGAACGCATAGAAGTCGCAGTCGATGTCCTGCACGTCAATCTTCATGTGTGGAGCAGACTGTGCGCCGTCAATCATACAGGGTATACCGTGACGGTGTGCCTTGCTTACTATCTCCTTCACGGGGTTGACGGTGCCGAGTACGTTGCTGACATGTGTGACGCTGATGAGGCGTGTGCGCTCGCTGATGAGAGTCTCAAGGGCTTCCAGGTCGAGGATGCCGTCATCGCTCATGGGTATCACCTTTACTACGATACCCTTGCGTCGGGCCTGCAGTTGCCATGGTACGATGTTGGAGTGATGCTCCATTACGGAGACAATCACCTCATCGCCCTCTTTCATGTATGCCTCCACGAAGCTTGATGCCACGAGGTTGATACTTTCGGTAGTGCCACGTGTGAAGACTATCTCGTTGGTGCTGCTGGCACCGATGAACTGCCGTACCCTCTCTCGCGCTGCTTCATGCAGGTCGGTGGCTTGCTGCGAGAGATAATGCACGCCGCGGTGTACGTTGGCGTTGACATTGAGGTATTCCTCGCGCATGGCATCAAGGACGCAAAGGGGTTTCTGCGTCGTAGCACCATTGTCGAGGTAGATAAGCGGATACTTCCCATATATGGTCTTTGAGAGGATGGGGAAGTCGTTGCGTATACTGTTCAAATTGAGAATTGAAAATTGAGAATTGAAAATTAACTATTGCATATCCTGCATGTGCCGCAGCGCTCTTCTTTTGAGAGTCGCTTGTCCACGAGTATGTGTATCCTGTCGCGCAGTCCGTGCCATTTCATCTCGTCAATCACCTGTGAGATGAATGCGTTCTTTAGCAGGGTGCGTGCCTCTTCAAGTGGTATGCCGCGCTGCTGCATATAGAACAGTGCTGCCTCGTCCATCACTCCTACCGTTGAGCCGTGGGCACACTTCACATCGTCGGCATATATCTCAAGCATGGGCTGTGTATACATTCGTGCTTCGTTGGAGGCGCACATATTGTTGTTGGTCTCGTGTGAAGATGTCTGCTGTGCTCCTTCCCTGACGAGTATTTTGCCGGCAAAGGCTCCTATGGCGCTGTCGTCGATGACGTATTTGTACAGCTCGTTGGATGTGCATCGCGCTACCTGATGGTCGATGAGTGTATTGTTGTCAACGTGCTGGCGTCCATCGGCAATGACGGCACCGTTGAGCACCACCTCGCTGCCCTCACCTCTAAGAAGTATGTCGAGGCCGTTGCGTGTGATGCCGTTGGAGAGGGTGACGTTGTTGTGAGTCAGCGTAGCGTTGCGTCCCGTTTCAACATATAGGTTACTGAAGCGGCGGCTTTGTGGTGTCGTCTCCTCTATCTCGTAGAGGTCGAGGTGGGAATTGTCCTTGCAATAAACCTCTATGACCTGTGATGTGAGGAAGAGGGGAAGAGCCGTAGAATCCGACATCTCTGGTGTTTCAGTAGCCCCCGTGGGTGCAGACTTGGTCTTCTTTATGTGGTCAACAAAGAAGATGGTGGCCTCGCTACACTCTTCCATGACGATGAGAACACGCCTCACCACCATGGTGTCCTGCATACCGCTGAGGATATTCTCAATGCGTACAGGTGTCTTGCATACCGTTCCCTTTGGTATGTAGATAATCAGCGCATCGTGTGCCAGCGCGGTGTTAAGCGCCGTCAGGGGGTCTGAGATGTCTGCAATGTGGTTGTAGTAGGGCGCAGGGTCAACGGGTGCCTCCTTCATGGGGTGGACAAATTCTACGCCTTTGATGGTATATGGAGCCAGGGAGAGGCCATAGTTGGGCTCAAAGGCCTGTGCCACGTCGGTATATCGGTATCGCTCATCCTTGCGCGTAGGCAGTCCCTTGGCCTTAAAGCTGGCTATGGCAGCCTCGCGCTGAGCATTGAGGGCAGCGCATGACTGCTTGTCGAGCAGCGGCTTGACGTCATTATATAATTCCAGATACTGGTTCATTCTACCCCTTTAAGCCTAAATGTTCAACTCTTCCTTAATCCAGTCAAAGCCCTCGTCCTCAATCTTCTGTGCCAGGTCGGGGCCTCCGGTCTTCACTATCTTGCCATTGATGAGTACATGCACCACGTCGGGGCGTATGTAGTCGAGCAGGCGCTGATAGTGTGTTATGATGATGGCAGACGTCTCAGGCTTGCGCAGTTTGTTGAAGCCTGTAGCCACGATACGCAGCGCGTCGACGTCAAGGCCTGAGTCGGTCTCGTCGAGGATGCAGAAGGTTGGCTCAAGCATTGCCATCTGGAATATCTCGTTGCGCTTCTTCTCTCCTCCGGAGAATCCCTCATTGACGGAACGGCTCATGAGCTTCTGGTCCATCTCAACGAGCTGACGCTTCTCCTTCATCAGTTTGATAAAGTCGGCAGCCTTCATGGGCTCTTCGCCACGCGACTTGCGCTTGGCATTGATGGCGGCTTTGATGAAGTTGGTCATGGATACGCCCGGTATCTCCACGGGCATCTGGAACGACATGAATATGCCGGCATTGGCGCGTGCGTCAGGCGTCATGCTGAGCAGGTCCTGTCCATTGAATGTGATGCTGCCCTGAGTCACTTCGTAGGCGGGGTTGCCCACGATGACATTGCTCAGCGTGCTCTTGCCCGCACCGTTAGTGCCCATCAGTGCATGAATCTCACCATCGCGGATGGTGAGGCTGACACCTTTCAGTATCTCTTTGTCGCCGGCCTTGGCGTGTAAGTCTTTTATTTCAAGCATAATTGTGATCCCTCTCCTGCACCGCTCCCGCGGGAGGGGAGGTACATATATTTGTTCGTATTGATATTATTGTTCCTGTCTTTTACTGTGATAACGCCCCTTCCTCAAGCGGGGAGGTACGAGGAGGTGGTTATCCTACGCTGCCTTCGAGGCTTACGCTCAGTAGCTTTTGTGCTTCAACAGCGAACTCCATCGGCAGTTTCTGCAGTACCTCTTTGGCATAGCCATTGACGATAAGCCCCACGGCATCCTCGGTGGATAGTCCGCGCTGGTTGCAGTAGAGCAGCTGTGCCTCGCTGATCTTTGAGGTTGTGGCTTCATGTTCCACTACTGCGCTGTTGTTGCGTATGTCCATATAGGGGAATGTGTGCGCTCCGCAATGGCTGCCCAGGAGCAGAGAGTCGCATGAGGAGTAGTTGCGGGCTCCTGCGGCCTTTGAAGTGGCGCGTACCAAACCGCGATAAGAGTTCTGCGAATGGCCGGCAGAGATGCCTTTCGAGATAATCGTAGACTTGGTGTTGCGGCCCATGTGTATCATCTTCGTGCCAGTGTCGGCCTCCTGATAGTTGTTGGTGACGGCCACGGAGTAGAACTCTGCGGTGGAGTTGTCGCCGCGAAGCACGCATGACGGGTATTTCCATGTTATGGCGGAGCCCGTCTCCACCTGTGTCCACGACAGTTTGCTTGACTCTCCGCGCAGGTCACCGCGCTTAGTGACGAGGTTCAACACGCCGCCCTTGCCGTTCTCATCGCCCGGATACCAGTTCTGCACGGTGGAGTACTTCACCTCAGCCCTGTCCTTTACGATAATCTCGACGATGGCGGCATGCAGCTGGTTCTCATCACGCATGGGAGCCGTGCAGCCCTCAAGGTATGAGACGTAGGAGTCGTCGTCGGCTATTATCAGCGTTCGTTCAAACTGTCCTGTTCCTGCGGCGTTGATGCGGAAATAGGAAGAGAGTTCCATCGGGCACCTCACACCGCGTGGTATATAAACGAAGGAACCGTCGGAGAACACCGCGCTGTTAAGTGCGGCAAAGAAGTTGTCGCGATATGGCACTACGCTGCCGAGATATTCCCTAACCAGTTCGGGGTGTTCCTTCACCGCTTCGCCGATAGACATGAAGATGATGCCCAGCTCGCGGAGCTTGTCTTTGTAGGTTGTCTTTACCGATACGGAGTCCATGATGGCATCAACGGCAACGCCGGAGAGTGCCAGGCGCTCCTCCAGTGGTATGCCGAGTTTGTCGAAGGTCTTCTCCAGTTCGGGGTCTATGCCTCCCTTGCCGTCGCCCATTGCCTTCTTGCGCGCCATTGGGTCGGCATAATATGAGATGGCCTGATAGTCTATAGGCGGAACAGTAACGTGTCCCCACGTGGGCTGCTCCATCGTCTGCCAATGGCGGAAGGCCTCCAGGCGGAACTGAAGGAGCCATTCGGGCTCTTCCTTCTTTGCCGAGATAAGCCGCACGATGTCTTCCGTCAGGCCGGCAGGGATTATTTCTGTCTGTACGTTGGTGGTGAAGCCGTGTTCGTACTTCTGCTCTGCCACGCTGCGCACAAAAGCGTTGTTATCTGAATTCATTGAGATTTTTTAGGAGTGTGATAGTCCAGAGGCCTACAGCGAGTCGAATGGATGGATGAATACGAAGCGTGCGCCGTTGGTATATGAGGTGTCGAGCTTTACCTCGCCTCCCAATGCCTTTGAGATGTTGCGGCAGATGGAGAGACCCAGTCCGGTGCCTTCCTTGAAAGTGTCGAGCTTCTCAAAGCGCTTGAAGATGAACTCTGCCTGATCTGCCGGTATTCCTTCGCCGGTGTCGGTTACAGAGAATGTCAGCTTGCCGGGGTTCTCTGACAACGATGCATGGATGTGTATCTCGCCTTCGCGTGTATGCTTGATGGCATTGGTGAGGAAATTGATGATGACCTGTCCGCAGCGGCGTGAGTCGGTCATTATCTTCATTGTGTCGGGCACGTCGGTGGTGAAATACAGCTTTATGTTGTTCGGGCAGCGGTAGGCCACGGTGCTCTGTGCCTGCTTGCATATCATGTTTGGCGAAGCAGGCTCAAGGAATACCTTGTATTTGCCGCTCTCCATCTCAGAGATGTCGAGGATGTCGTTGACCAGCGTCAGCAGCAGTTCGGTGTTGCTGTTGATAATCTGTCCGTAGTTGGTCAGCTCATCGTCGGTCACCATCTCGCGCATCTGCGGCTCGCAGACAATCTGTGAGAATCCGCAGATGGCATTCAGCGGTGTGCGTATCTCATGGCTCATATTCTGCAGGAAGAGTTTCTGTGTCTGGTTGGAGCGCTTCAGCTTGTCCACCTCCTCTTGCAGACGGTTCGTTGCTTCGTTCTTCTTACGGAAGAGTACGGTGATGATGATGCCTGCCAGGGCCACGAGCAGCAGCACTACAAAGCCTGTAATCCACAGTGTGCGCATCTCTTCCTTGTGTGACTTCGCCAGTTGTTCGTCGCGACGTGACTTCGCATCCAGCTCCTCCAGGGCCACATGGGATGCCACCCTTTGTATGGAGTCGTTGTATGAGAGCAGGTTGGCGCGCGATTCATACTCCAGCATCTTGTTGCCCGACTGCTTTCCGATGAAGGCCAGGGTGGAGCATCTCTCGGTGATGTCGGTGAAGGTGCGTGCCCCTTTCTCGGCTGCTGCCCATTGTTTGTTGGCTATGGCCATGCAGACATCCATCTTCGTGCGTGTCAGCTCGTCCACCTCATACTTATGGGTGTTGCAATAGTCGTTCCAAAGGGCATAGTAACGCTCGGTGTTGGCCTTGTCCAACTGCAGGGCATACTGGCGTGTGAACATCTGGTAGAGCTGCAGCGTGTCTTGTGGGGAACGTGACACGGTCATACCCTTGTCAAGATATATGAGTGCGGAGTCTGCACCGTTCTCATACATGTTGGCAAGGCTGATACATGTCTGTGCCAGCGAGATGTTGGGGATATGCGGCTGCTCCGCCAATGCCAGCTGATAGTATCGCTTGGCATTGTCATAGTCGTGGCGTGCGGCATAGAGCATGCCGTAGTTGGCGTATGAGCTGAATACTCCGTAATGGTCGCCAGAGGCACGTGCCTCGTTATATGTACGCAACACCAGGTCGAAGGCGGCGCTGTAGAGGTGCTTCTTGCGATAGTGACGGCACAGCATTGCTACGGCCTCCTGGTAGGAACGGGCATCGCCCACCTCCAGGCATACGTCGCGCATGTGGCCCACGGCCTTCTCCATATTCTCCGTTGTGCCGTGGTCGCGGAAGTATTCCAGCAGCATCTTGGCTGCCAGCACTCGACCTGCCGTCTCACCGTTCTTCTGGGCGAGGGCATCCATCTTCTCCGAGTAGTAGGAGATGGAGTCGTAGTTCTCTGCTGAACGCTGTGAAGCCTGATAGATGCTCCAGAGCTCTTCTGAGATGTGTAAATCGGCAGCACGTTTGGGCGCCAGTGACTGGGCATTAACTGATAGTGCCAGAACGAAGCTCAGCATCATTATCACAAGGGCGGTGAGCCTGTTGTAACTTCTCTTGGTCATTGTTGTTGTCATATTGGTGGTTTGGTTTTCTGTATTCTATATAATTCGGGACAAAGTTAGTAAAAATTCTTTAGAGTGACAAACGATTTGGCCAAAATGTTTGTTTTATGTGTTAAAATATCCACACGACATGTTTACACGGTCTGATACGGGTTGTTGTAGGAGCGCGAAAAAACTCCCGATACACCAGGGACGTGGGCGTCCCGCCCGCGACTAATGTTGTTGTAGGAGCGCGAAAAAACTCCCGATGCGCTACTACGGCGCATCGGGAGTTATTCTGTATTTTTTTAGAACCGTTGTTGCCGGTTCTGCTGATGTTACTATTCCTTGTTTTCCTGGCCTCCGCCATTGTTGTCGAAACGACGTGGGCGGTTAGGGCGTGGACGGCGCTCCGGGCGTGGACGACGCTCGCGCTCCTGATATCCCTCGGGCTTCTCGATGAGTACCTTGTGTGATACCTTGTACTTACCGGTCTTAGGATCAATCTCAAGGAGCTTCACCTGAATCTTGTCGCCTTCCTTGATGCCAGCCTCTTCGACGGTCTCAAGGCGCTTCCAGTCGATTTCAGAGATGTGGAGCAGGGCATCCTTGCCTGGCAGAATCTCTACGAAGCAGCCGTAAGGCATTACAGAACGCACGGTTCCATCGTAGATTTCGCCTACCTCGGGTACTGCTACGATAGCCTTAATCTTGGCCAGAGCCCCATCAATAGACTCCTTGTCTGGACCTGATACCTGCACCTTTCCAACGCCATCCTCTTCGTCGATGGTGATGGTGGCGCCAGTGTCTTCCTGCATCTGCTGGATAATCTTTCCGCCAGGGCCGATGACAGCACCGATGAACTCCTTCGGTATCTCAATCTGTACGATGCGTGGTACGTGTGGCTTCAACTCTGGACGTGGCTCTGCGATAGTGTCGGTGATGCATCCCAGGATGTGCTCACGACCGGCCTTAGCCTGCATGAGAGCCTTCTCAAGGATTTCGTAGGAAAGGCCGTCGCACTTGATATCCATCTGTGTGGCTGTGAGGCCGTCTTTCGTGCCTGTGGTCTTGAAGTCCATATCACCCAGATGATCCTCGTCGCCAAGGATGTCTGAGAGGACTGCATACTTCTCTTCACCAGGATTTTTGATGAGGCCCATAGCGATACCGCTGACGGGTTTCTTCATTGGTACGCCTGCATCCATCAGCGCCAGAGTGCCTGCGCAGACGGTAGCCATTGATGATGAGCCGTTAGACTCCAGTATCTGGCTCACGATACGTACGGTGTATGGGAAGTCAGAAGGAATCTGTCCCTTCAGGCCGCGCCATGCGAGGTGTCCATGACCAATCTCGCGGCGGCCTACGCCACGCTGTGCCTTGGCCTCACCGGTGCAGAATGGTGGGAAGTTATAGTGCAGAAGGAACTTCTGATAGCTGCGGTCCAGCACGTCGTCAACGAGCTTCTCGTCGAGCTTTGTGCCGAGGGTACATGTGGTGAGCGACTGTGTCTCGCCGCGTGTGAAGATAGAAGATCCGTGAGGCATTGGCAGTGGAGATACCTCGCACCAGATAGGACGGATGTCAGTGGTCTTACGACCGTCAAGACGTATGCCTTCATCGAGGATGCAGCGGCGCATAGCATCGCGCTCTACATCGTGGTAATACTTGTCGGCGAGTGTGTTCTTCTCCTCAAGTTCCTCCTCGGTGAGGTCGGTGTGGGCAGCAGCATACTGCTCCTTGAACTCTGTGATGATAGCTTCGAAGGCATCAGCGCGGGCCTGCTTCTCCAGTGCCTGCTTCACTACGTCGTAGGCCTTCTGGTAGAGCTCCTTGTTAATCTGCTCCTTCAGCTCGTCGTCGTTCACCTCATGGCAGTACTCGCGCTTGGTGTCGGTGCCGAGTTCCTTCATCAGCTCCTCCTGCAGGGCGCACATAGGCTTGATGGCCTCGTGGGCTGCCTTGAGGGCATTGAGAAGGTCTACCTCCTGCACTTCCTTCATTTCGCCTTCCACCATCATGATGTTCTCGGCTGTGGCACCAACCATCAGATCCATGTCGGCATCAGCCATCTGGGCCTTTGTGGGGTTGATGACGTATTCGCCGTTGATGCGTGCTACGCGAACCTCAGAGATAGGACATTCGAATGGTATATCAGAGCATGCGAGGGCGCAAGATGCTGCGAAGCCTGCAAGGGCATCGGGCTGGTCAACGCCATCAGCACTGAAAAGGATTACATTGACATAAACCTCAGCATGATAGTCGCTGGGGAAAAGTGGGCGCAGGGCGCGGTCCACAAGTCGGCATGTGAGGATTTCATCATCGTTGGCTTTGCCTTCGCGCTTGGTGAAGCCACCAGGGAAGCGGCCTGCTGCGGCATACTGCTCGCGATACTCTACCTGCAGTGGCATAAAGTCTGTGCCGGGCACTGCATCCTTCGCGGCACAAACGGTAGCCAGCAGTACGGTGTTACCCATCTTCAAGGTACAAGAACCGTCAGCCTGCTTGGCTAACTTTCCGGTCTCAATGGTGATGGTACGTCCATCAGGCAGTGAGACGGTCTTTGTGATTACGTTCATTTAAAATCTTTATTGTTTTAACTAATTACATCTATTGTGGCACCTTGCCACATAAAAAAGTGCACAAAGTTAATGATAATAAATGAATTACGCAAATATTTCGGTGAGTTTTTGGATTTTATACCGAAAAATAGGCATATTAAGGTGAGAAAAGGGGTTGACATAAGGAAAAAAGAGCGTTAACATAATCCGTGCCAGAGGTTGTTTCCGGTTGTCTCCGACTGTGGTATTTTTGACAGAGTTTTCTTGCATTTTAGAAATCAGATGGTTGAATGAAGAGGAAAAACAGACCAGGAAATTGGGGTAAAATTACCCTTCGGTTGTAAAAGGGCAACTTTTAGGACCTAAAAGAGTAACTTTTAGGATGCAAAAGACCCACTCTTACAGTGTAAAAGTGGGTCGATTACAGTGGGTTTGTGGGTCGAAAACGATGCTTCGGAAAATCCTGCTGCTGATTATCAGGTAGTTACAACGTTCTCGGAAACGCCGTATTTCATTGCCTCGGGGCGTTTGTTGGAAAATATTGAGCCGTAGAGGACGAATAAATGGCAAAGTTTTCAAGTTTCTGGACTTCTTGGTTGCCCTGATGGGACGGGAACGGGGATGATGGTCAACGCCCCCTGACCCCTCTAATCTTGGAGGGGGAGTAGATTACGGGAATTATTTCACAGCGATGCTGACGCAATAGCCTTTCTCTTCATTGATGATAGTCTTGAGTGTTACACCCTCCATTCTTGACGAGAAGAGCACAGTCTTGAGGTCGTCGGTAATGCCCTCGCCGGTAAGTTTGAGCAGCGCCTCCTTCTTGGTCCATAGTGAGATGAATGCCACATCCTTGTCTGGCGAGGCATTTATCTGCTCCATCTCCTCGTCGCACATGCAGTAGCGTGCCACTTGGTCGTTATATCGCCCCAGGCTTTCCACATCAATGCCGCAGGGACTGTCGCTCACGATGCAGGCGATGGCTTTCTTCGTGTGGCTGAGGTTGAAGTGTATGTCGGGATAGTCCTTTAGGAAAGGCTTATGGTGCTCGCCATAGTCGAAGACGGGTGGGGTGGTGATGCCATAGTCCTCACGTAACATCTGACATAGCAAATGATATGCCAAGGTACACTCTTTCCTGCCCTGCTCCTTCTTAAAGGCACGGGCAAGGATGCGCCGCCATTCAGGCAGAGCAAGGATTCGCTTCTCCAGTTCCTCAGAACCGAGGGCGAGGTCGTCTATGATGCGGTAGTTCAAATTAACGAATTAACGAATTAATCAATTAACCAATTAAGAGATTTACGATGAAGATGATAAGGATGAATACGGGGCATACGAACCTTACAAACACGAAGAAAAGGTTTATCATGCCCTTGCTCCAATGGTATCGCGCATTCGAGGTCAGTTGTTTCATTACTGTCCGGCGCGACATCACCCAGCCCACGAGGAGGCTGGTGAAGAAGGCTCCTACTGGCATGAAGACTTTGCTGGTGACGCTGTCGAAGTTGTCGAAGAGCGTCTGGCCCATCACGCCTATCTCAGGATGAACGAATGACAGGGCGCAGAGAATGCTGAGGAAGCTGCAGATGACGGTAATTATCATTCCTGACTTCACGCGTGAGGTGTGCATCTCCTGGCTGATGAGCGACGTTCCTATCTCGTGAAGGGATATGGTGGAGGTGAGCGCAGCCAATACAAGGAGGGCATAGAAGAGTATCGAGACCACATAGCCTACCGTCGTAGAGAAGGCCGTGGTGAATACGTTGGGCAGCGTGAGGAAGATGAGGCTTGGTCCGGCATCGGGCTGTATGCCAACGGAGAATGCGGCGGGGAATATCATCACGCCGGCAAGGATGGCCACGCAGATATCGATGAGTGATATCTGTGCTGCCGACTTAATGATGTTGGCCTGTTTGTTGAAGTAAGAAGCATAGGTTACGAGGCAGGCCGTGCCGAGCGACAATGAGAAGAACGACATCGACATAGCCTCATAGAAGGTCTTTGCGGTAACTTTGGAGAAGTCGGGTTTGAAGAGAAACTCTATGCCGCTCCATGAGTTGGGCAGCGAACAGGCGGCTATGCCCAGCAGGACAAGCAATACCTGCAGGAGCGGCACCATGTATTTGGCTGCTTTCTCAATGCCTTTCTGCACTCCCTGTACCACTATGATATGTGTCAGCACGATGAACAGCACGGACAGGGAGCAACAGACGAAGATGCCGTCAGCGCTGGTGAGTTCATCGAACGTTTCCTGTATGTGCGCGACTGAGCCCAGCACGCCGCCTTTTATGGCAAGATACAGGTAGTATGTGCACCATCCTGACACGACACAGTAGAAGCTGAGTATCAGCACGGAACATATCACGGACATAATGCCCATCAGTCCCCACGCACTATTGCGCCCTGCCTTGATATATGCCCTGAACGGATTGCATGCTCCGTTGCGTCCCACGATGAACTCGGTCATCATACATGTCAGACCCAATGCTACATTGAAGAAGATGTAGATGAAGATGAATGCCGCACCGCCATTCTGGCCTGCTACGGTGGGGAAGCGCCAGATATTACCCAGCCCCACGGCACAGCCTGCTGTGGCAAGGATGCTACCCAATTGCGTAGCGAATGTGTTGGAGTTAGACGGTTTCAATAAAGTTAAAGATTTATGTTATCCAACAATTGTATGTATCTCTCTATTGCCCCTTCTATCTCATGCAGGCAGATATATTCGTCGGCGGAGTGGGAACGTGAGGACTGTCCGGGGCCGAGCTTGAATGACGGGAATCGCATCAGGGCCTGGTCGGAGAGCGTGGGAGAGCCGAAGGGCTTCATGCCCATCCCGATGCAACGCTGTATGAGCGGATGCTCTGCAGGGATTGACGAGGAATGCAGATGGAAGGAACGTGCTGTCAGCTCGCTCTTCATCTTGCTCTGCAGGAACTGGAACACCTCTTCGTTGGTGTAGTGTTCGTTGGTGCGCACATCGATGACAAAGCGGCACTCATCGGGTACTACGTTATGCTGCGTGCCGGCGTTAATCACCGTGCATTGCATCTTCGTGGGACCGAGCAACGGCGATACCTTCTCAAACTGATAGTCGCGCAGGAAGAGCAGGTCGTCAAGGGCCTCGTTGATGGCATTGATGCCCTCGGAGCGTGCTGCATGTCCGCTCTTGCCGTGAGCGATGCCGTCGATGACCATCAGTCCGCGCTCTGCTATGGCAGGCTGCATACCGGTGGGTTCGCCGACAATGGCCACGCTGATGGGTGGAAGCATGGGCAATACGGCACGTATGCCGTCCTTGCCGCTCACCTCTTCCTCGCAGCTGGCCAGATAGAGAAGATTGAACGGGAACGGTGGTTGTGTCAGCGGGTGAACCGATGGGCACCCTTGGGCAGGGCTTCCTGTTAGTGGGTGGACCGCCGGGCACGCAGGGGCTGGGGACAGTTGCCTGAACACCTGCAAGAGGCTCACCAGACCGCCGCCACAGTCGTTGCTGCCCAGGCCGTAGAGACGTTGTTCGGTGTGGCTGTTGCCCTGTGCATCAGTCACTTCCACGTCTTCAATGGATGGCGTGAAAGGGTCGCGTGTCCATGTCGCAACGGGTTTAACGGTGTCGATATGGGCATTGAGCATGATGGTGGGACGCGCATCGTCCCAGTCCTGAGACTTTATCCAGATGTTGTTGCCAAGCCGCTCAGGCTGATAGCCATAATCGCGGATAGCCTCTTCGAATATGTCGGCAGCAGCCTTCTCGTCGCGACTGACACGCGGGGTGGCTATGAGTCGCTTCAGAAGCGTTACTGCATCGGTAGTATATGATGTCACGAATTGTCTGATTAGAACTTAAAAGGAAGAACTCAAGCGAAAACTGGGGACAATGACTGTTAGAACTTAAATGTCACTTTGCCAATGAACTGACGGCCTGCATGTGGTATACCATCAATGAGCATCGAACCAATCTTGTATTGGTTGTTCAGCAGGTTTTTCAGAGAGAGGTCTACGTCGAAGACTTTGCTCGTATAGCTGAGACCCAGGCCAATGTCGCATTGTGGCTTGACGCGATAGATTACTGAAATGAATTTAGATTGGATGAACGTCCGTATAAGGTCTAAGGACTGATAAAACGTAGCCGTCCTAAACTGTACGGTGCTTCGTGCCCACAGCTGATGCTTTCTGTTTGGGTTATGCCATACGCATCCTGCTACCGTCATGTTGGTATGGAACTCAGGAGTGGAGAAGGTTTGGGAATCATATTCTATGTAGTTCTCAGACGTTAAGATGCGCTGCCAAGTGGCATTCATGTTCACGAACAGGTCGTTGTGGTTGTATTGCGCGGAGACATCAACGCCCAGGTTGCGTACCTTGCCTGTATTGATAAACATATAATCCTCATGTTCCAGATCGTTTCTCATGCTCGCATTGAGCACTGCCAGGTCTTTCAGTATGTTGTAGAATACAGAGACATCGGCATTGAAATGCTTTCGGGGATTATGGTAGGATGCCCCGATATTGAATGAGCGCATCGTTTCGGGTTTCATGTCGCTGCCGCCAGCGAAGATAGAGAGAATGCTTGCACGGTAAATGTATGCCGCATCCACAAAGCTGTAGTTGTAGTTGCCACGCAGTGAGAGGTGGTCCGTAAGTTTGTAGATGAGAGAGAAGCGTGGGGAGAGGCGTGTCAGAACCTTTTCATTGAATCGTACCTTGCGGTCAAAGCGCAAGCCAGCGTTGAAAATGAGGTTTCTTGTGCGTGGCATGAAGAAGTGTTTCAACTGGGCATAGCCAGACATGGATGTCTCGTTGCCGTCTTGGAAGATGGCATTGGAGGACAGAGCACCGTATGCATTGTAGTTACCGCCAAGCAGTAGGTTGCCGTTGGCAAGTACGAAGTTTTCGTATTGTGCACCAAAAACCAGCGAGCCCTCTCCGAGAGCCTTGTAGCTGGTAAGTCCCTGTGCCTGGAAGCCATAGGTGACGCCATCCCAATCCATCTTCTGGTAAGCACCTTGTGTGAATGGATTTTCTGCTACTATGGCGAGGGATTTTACGAATGCATCGCCCATTTCGCCAGCATCCCTCGTCGTGCGAGAGAGCAAGAGGAGCATAGCTGCTCCCAGACCTCTGTCGATAGAGTCGCCAAGGGCATTATACAGTGAGCTGCTCTCAAGTGAGATATAGCCAGAGGCCTGGAGGTCGAAGCCCTCAAAGGAATGGGAATAGTCGAGGTTGATGCGATTGTTTGAGCGCGATACGCCAGGAGTGATGCCGTCAATCTCTGCATATTTGTCGTAAGAGAAGTTACGGAAAGCATTCACGTCTGGGTCCCGGCCTCGTAACGCATCTGCAACACTCTGATCGTTGGGCAATTGTATTACATTTATGTATGGCGTGTGCTTGGAGCGCTGAATGTTCAGGGACAAGGTGAAGTCTTGCCAGCGAGCCTTGATGCCCACATCATAGGCGGGTCTTCCGCGAAAGCCGTGTGAATAAAGCGTGGTGGTGCCTCCGATACTGTTGTCCACAATATCGGGAAAGCCCTCCATATATTGCAATGAGCCCCAGCCCATGATGTCAACGACATTGTTTCCACCACCAACGACGAAGGAACCGCCATAGGTGTTAGCAGTACCGATGGTAGCAGAAACACGTCCGCCATTAAGCTCCGCACCTTTACGGGTGATGATATTCACCACAGCGGTGAGGGCAACGTTTCCGTAGAGTGACGACGCAGGTCCGCGAAGCACCTCTATTTGCTTGATTTTATCGAGGGAAGAGCGGAAGTCCGGGGCTTCGGCATTGGTGGATGAGGAGTTCAGACGATGTCCGTCGAGCATGAAGAGTATCTTGTCCTGGGTCAGGGAGTAGATGCCGTGCATCGCGATGTTCGACTCCATACCCTCTGCAACGGTGATGCCGGGCACGTAGAGGGCCAGCAGATCCTGCAGCGTTGTGGCACCGGAATAGCGTATCATGTCCTCGGTGATGAGCGTCACGGGGACAGGCGCTTCCTCAATGGCCTCTGCCTGACGTGAGGCGGTGGTGATACCGGCCTCTGCCGACTTTATCTCGGCCACGAGGTCTATGAAGCGGTGAGGGTCGCCAAGGGTGGGGGTGAAGTATGGATTTGTCCTTAGCATCTTCTCAGCATAGAGACGTGCTCCGTCCATGTCGCCCTTTTCTATACAGCAAAGGGCCAGAAGCCTGTAGCCACTGGTCTTCAGCATGTCGTCGGCAGAGGGCAACATGCTTAGTGTCAGTTCTTCACATTGATTGAAGAGACCCTGCTCGTACACCTTCAACGCCTGATTATACAGCTCCTGCGCATTGACGCCGCTGGCTTGTGCGAAGGAACTGATGGGATGGCTGCATAACAGTAGCAGTGCCGCATATATATAAATAAGGTGTCTCATATCTTTGATGCGGGTATGACGAAGGTTACCTTGGTGCCTTCTCCAACGGCGGTGTCGATAAGTATCTCGCCGTGATGATTGTTGACAATGATGTCGTGGGTAATCTGCATGCCCAGTCCAGTACCTTCACCAACGGGCTTCGTCGTGATATTCTCATGGAAGAGTTTCTCTTTCACATTGTCGGGAATGCCGCAGCCGTTGTCTTTCAGCGTGATGGAGAAGCTCTGCTCACTCTGTGTCACGCTCACCTCGATGACAGGGGCGAAGCCTCCGTTGCCTTTCTCGTTCTCTGTCTGCTGTCGTTGCCTGATGGCATAGCAGGCATTGTTCATGATGTTGAGCACAGCGCGTGACAGGTCTTGCGGTATGACCATCATCTTTGGCATGTCCTCCGGATAGTTTTCGCGGATGGTGACGTTGAAACTCTTGTCCTTTGCACGCATGGCATGAAAGGAGAGCCAGATGTATTCGTGGATGAGCTGTGGTATGTCTGTAGGCAGTTGCTCTCCTTCTTTGCCGCGTGAGATAAGCAGTATGCCCTGAATGATGCTGATGGCACGCTCTCCGTGTTCCTTAATCTTCTGGAGATTGGTGGCGAGGTCAGCGGTGATGTCATTCAGCTCTTCGGCATCATCGCTGTCGATGTCGTCGCTGATGTCCTCGATGATATCCTTAAGGTCTGCCAGCAGCTTTTCTGACATCTTCGAGAAGTTTATCACGAAATTCAGGGGATTCTGTATCTCGTGGGCTATTCCTGCGCTAAGCATTCCTAAGGAGGCGAGCTTCTGTTGTTGCTTTTCGCTTTCTGTCATGGTGTGATATTTTGGGTTTTGGGGTGAGGGTTGTTGTTATAGCATTATGAGGAAGTCGGTGTACTGGTCTTTCTTCGACTGCAGGGAGATGGCGCCATTGAGCGCCTGTATAGTCTCTCTGACGAGGTATAGTCCCACTCCGGAGGCTTCACCGGTGGTCTTGGTGGTGAAGAAGGGGTCGAATACCTTTTCCTGTATTGTCTCTTCTATGCCGATGCCGTTGTCGTGGATGACGATTTCCACGTGTTTGCCGTCGATGGGTGAGAGTTTCAGCGACACTTCTGCATCGTAGGGGGCTCGTTGGAATTTCTTCATTACGGCATATATGGCATTGCTTAGGATAGCCAGCAGCACCTTGTTGACCGACTCTGGGTCAATGCTGTGCGTGATGTCTTCGTCGGGCATTAAGGCCTTGACGCTGACGTTCATGGCTGCGAGCTGCTCCTTGTGGTATTCGTTGGTCACCTCTACGGCCTGTCTGCACAGCTGCGAGATATTGATGTCGCGCGGGGTGCCGACGTTGTTGTTGAGGATGGCCTCCATGGCGCGGAGTGTGCGGGTGGTGTTCACGCCGTGTTCCTCTATCTTGTGGAGGTTCTGCTGCATCATGTCGAGGATGTCCATGCAGTCATCATAGTTGTCTGCGCTGATGTTCACCTTCTCGTCTTCGATGTCTTCAGCAAGGTCATTGGCCAGTCCATGCGTCAGTTTTGAGAAGTTGTTGATGTAGTTGATGGGGTTAAGGATACGGTCGATGAGGCCCTGCGTCAGCTTGCCTGCTGTGGCGGTGCGCTCCATCCTTATAAGGTCGGCCTGGGTCTGCTTCAGCTCGCGGTTCTTCTCCTCAAGGTCGTCAAGAGCCGTGGAGAGCTCGGCAGTGCGTTCGTCGACAATGCTCTCCAGCTGTTCCTTGGCTTTCTCCAGTTTTCGTGTGCGGTAATCCATAAACTTCCTGACGAGCAGGATGGCTATAATGAAATATACCAGTACGGCCCACCAACGCATGTAGAAGGGGTAGGCACGTTCCCATTCGGCCCTGGCCTTGCCTGAGATGTTTCCAAACATGTCCATTGCCTCCACCTCGAAGAATGTCTGTCCGTAAGCCATATTGCTGAAACGGGCATAGGTCTCTGACGACCAGTTGCTCCATGTGCCGCCGTTGATGCGGTAGCGGTATTGCGTGGGGCGGAAGAGGGAGTTGTTGTCAGCTGAGAAGTATATGGTGATGGTGTGTATCGAAGATGACAGGCGCAGGTCTTTGAGGCTCTTGATGGGTGTCATTCCGTCTTTCTGGAATCCTCCCCATACGATGGAGTCGTTCATAATGGTCACCCCGCGGATGAACATCTGTGTCTGCTCCTTTATTCTGTTCAGCTCGCTCAGCTTGCCTGTCTCACACTGTATCACGCCGTATTCTCCTCCTACCCACAGCGTGTGTTCCTTCGTATAGGTCACCGCACGTACTACAATCTGGCTCAGCGGGTGTATCCAGTTCAGCAGGTTTTTGTTGCGTGATTTGTCGGCTACGGTCAGTCCCCTGCCCTCAGGGTCGGTAAGCCAGCGGCGACCGGTGTTGTCGGTGAAGTCGAGAAGCGGCTCATTGATGTCGTCGTCTTTGCGAACGAGCGTTGAGACGTGGCGGTCGTTGATGGTGACGTGCCACAGTTCGCCGTAGATGGTCTCTATCTCCAGCACTCCATCGACGATGTCGGCATGCGCACCCTTCTCCAGTTCAGAGATTTTGGTGTACTGTCCGTTCAGCGTTACCTTGCCGATGCCATCCAGTTCGCAGATGTAACAGTATTCTTTGCCGTCATAGCATACTGCCGTACAGTTGTTCTCTACGATGCGCTGCACGTTCGTTCCGTTAATCTTGAATAGACCTACGGACGTTGCTGCAAGCAGTGTGTTGTTGCCTATGTCGAGCAGTTGCCAGCATGCCGCGTCGATGCCAGGCACCATTGACACGTTTCCGTTGGTGATGCGGTACAGGCCTTGCAGCGTACCGACATACAGGATGTCGCCTGACTGTCCTAAGGCGTAGACCTCGCCTTTCAGTCCCTGGGCCTCAGTGAGGTGGGTATATGGCGATGGTATCTCTATGGCGAAGATGCCTTTGCTCGTTGCGCCCCATACTGTGTGGTCGCCGTCGTAGGCCATTCGCACAACATTGTTGCTGCACAGACCGTCACTTTCGCTGATGGTCTGCCGCATATTGTTGCCTATGATGGTGATGCCGTCCTTGCCGTTGGTGGTCACAGTGGCGTTGTAGGCCTTGATGGAGACGGTGGCGTCTGACGCGTTGGCAGTGCTGTCTTTGATGGCTGACGGTACCAGTCGTTCTCCTTCAAGATAGAAGCGGGAGCCTTCGCTGTTGATGACGAGGAGGTTTTTGCCGTCAAGGCGTATGTCCGTGACCTCGCCGAGACTGTTCTTCTGTTTGTCGGAGATGATGTAGTGTATCTGCAGCCGTCCGTTAGTGTCGGGCTCCAAATAGCCGAAGATGTTGTGTCCTCCTAACCAGATGCGGTTGCTATGGTCGCAGCACAGACGTGTGATGCGGCTGATGCCAGTGGTATGCACCTTGCGCCATGAAGCACCGTCGAAGTATAGCAGGCCCTCGAAGTTGGCAAAGAAGACTGTGCCGTATTTGTCGCATACCACGTCGTAGTTGCGATTGTGGGCATTATACTCGTTGGCGCTATAGTTTCGCAGGTATGGCAGGCCACCATTAGCGGCGGTGAGGCAGGCTGAAACGAGCAGCAATGCCATTGTGATGATATGTCTGCCGTAGTGTCTCATTGCTGCTTGAAATTAACAAATGGTACGTTCGCACCTATGTAGTAGTTCCACTCCTGAGGCGTAAACTCACGGGTGATGCTCCTATGGGTGCTTTCGGTGTTGTTGCTGATGGATATCCTAACGGTCTCTATGTCGCCGTTGGCCAGTCCTACACGCAGTGTCCTGGCAGGTTTGTCGTAGGCAAAGCACAGAGGCCATTGGTTGAAGCCAATCTTGATGGGCGTCATGAGCGCTGTAAAGTCGGCGATGTCCCAGATGCAGATGTTCTTGTCGTAGGAAGAGGTGACGAGTTGTGAGGCATACTGGTCTATGCTGGTGATGCGTCCTGAGTGTCCGATGAGTGTGGCGAGGTATTTGCCTGTGCGGTCACAAACATAGATATCACCGTTTTCTGTGCCTAAATAATGGCAGTTGTTGTCCTTCTGGAAGTAATAGCTGGTCACGTCATAGCTCTTCGGTATCTGCAGCATGTTGTTCACGGGTTGGCGCTGTCCGTCAAATGCCAGCACCTCGCCGTTATGGCAGAAGATGAACAGGAGGTCGTCGCTGACACCAAGCGTGGTGATGTCGTTGTTGGTCTGGTATGCCTTAACGATGTTGCCGTTGGCAGGGTCTATCCATGCCACTTGTCTTCTGCCTGCAGCCACGAGCATACCGTCACGCAAATCCTTGAGGTGCATCCATGTGTCGGGGCTGAGAGGACTGAAGCCTGAATTCTTGATCTTCGACTTCTTCTGTGCCGTTTCATTGAGGATGATGGGCTTTGTTTGCTGCCCCACTTTGCTGTTATCCGTTCTGTTGCCATAGGCATCGAGACTCATGATGCAGCCCCTGGTGTCAAGCAGGTACAATCGGTCGCGCATCAGGCAGGCTGCGCGGAAGATATGGCTGTTATCGGAGAATAGTGGTGTGAAGTCATAGTCGTTTCCATTGTCGCTGTCGTTGATATTCACCCTTACCACCTCGCCATAGTCAGTGACGGCGATGAAGGGTCTGACGGCTTTCGGAGCATCCATGCCGTGCTTCCATGAAATGTCGTTTTCCAGGTCTTCATCAGCTGCTATAGGACCTCCAAAAAGCAGCAGACTTCTGACGTTGCCTGTCAGGTGGCAGACATTACTCTGTGCGTCGGGAGCAGTCTTGAGGAGTGCCGTGAAGATGTCTTGTTTGTAGGGGTTGCCTCCATAGATGTCGTTGAAATACCATCCGGAGTAAGAAAGCAATGCCGCCAGCTCCCTGTTGCCGGAATTGAGCTGCACGGTGGAGTTTTGGGCCAGGGAGCGTGCCAGTGATATATAATATAAGGTATCGGCTTGTGCCCGTGCCTGATGTGCCTGTAGGGCGTGTACCATGGCTCGTTCGCTCTCCGTCTCTGCAACGAGGCGCATGCTGTCAGCCTGACGGGCTGAGAATAGGGCTTCACGTTCGGCTTTCTGGGCGAGGCTGCGTTCCATCTCGGCCTTGCCGCGTTCGATGTCGGCGATGCGCGACTGCTCTTCGGCGCGGGCTCGCTGGCGGTCGGAGAGGGTCTTCTGTTCGAAGGCGATGTCCTCCATCTGCTCGCTGATGCGTTTTGTCACAAGGGCGTTGCGCTCTGTTTCCTGAAGGGCGGCTATTTTGTCGTGAGCCTCCTGCAGCTGCGTTTCATAGTTGCTTGCGCAGAACCAATAAGTGGCTCCGCTGCTGATCAACGCAGTAGCAGCGAGTGCTACGATGTTTTCCGATATGCCTTTAATACTTTGCTTCACAGTCTCTTAATGGTCAGCATGGTAATATCGTCGCTCTGCTCCGCGCCCTCGGCGTGGGTGTGGACAGCTTGGAGAACTTTGTCAACGAGCCCCTTTGCCGTTTCTCCCGATAAAGTGGGCAGCAGGGCCTCTAACCGTGTCTCGCCGAAGAGATCGTTGGTGGTGGAGCATGCCTCGGTAACACCGTCGGTGAATGTTATGATGCTGTCGCCTTTTTGCAGCGTTATGGTGTCGGAGGTGTAGGCATAGTCCTCTATCACTCCCAGGCAGATGTTCTTTGACGAGGTGATTGTCTCCAGCGTGCCATTGCTCCTCAGGATGTATGGTGGGTTATGACCCGCATTGACATATTCCACGGTGCCGCTGCGTACGTCCATCACACCGTAGAAGAGTGTGACGAACATGTTGTCGAAACTCTCTGCCGCCAGCACGTTGTTGCTTTCCGTGATGACATCCACGGGATTTGTCTTCTTCTTTCCTGCAAGGCGCAGTAGTGTATGGCTGACAGCCATGAACATTGCGGCCGGCACGCCCTTGCCACTCACGTCGGCAATGGTGAAGCCGATATGGTCGTCGTCGATGCGTATTATATCATAGAAGTCTCCACCGACATCTTTCGCTGGCTTCATTGAGGCGAAGGCGTCGATGACGCTCTTGAGGTCATCGAAGGGCGGGAACTGTTGAGGCAGGATGGCCAGCTGTATCTCGGCTGCCAGGGCAAGGTCGCTCTTGATGTCTACCAGCTGGCCGTGTTCCTTCTGGGTCTGCTTGACGAAGGCAATCTCGCTGATGGCCTTGTCGATGGTCACCTGCAGGTCGTCAAGGTCTATGGGCTTCATGGCAAAGTCGAAGGCACCATTGTTCATGGCGGTGCGTATGTTTGACATTTCACCGTATGCGCTGACCATAATAACCTTCAGGGCAGGATTGTGGCGGTCGTTGAGCTTCTTCAAGAGGGTGAGGCCGTCCATCTCAGGCATATTGATGTCGCTGAGTACAATGTCGATGTCGGGATGCTCCAGCATCTTCTGCAGGGCCTCGATGCCGTTGTGAGCAAAGAAGAACTCATATTCTCCCTTGCGAATCTTGCGACGGAAATACTGGGTGAGCAGCAACTCCAGGTCCAGCTCGTCGTCTACGCTGAGTATTTTTGTTGTCATTTCGTGGATGGTTGTCTTTCTTTCTTTATAGCTATTAGCGGGACATAGCCCCGATGTTATTCGCCGCCAAAGTTACAAAGAATTTCTCAAACGACCGCATAAAGTTACAAAAAAATTTGGATAATTCGATAAAATTTCATATTTTTGCACCCGAATTTGGCATAATCCCTGAACCTATCCTTTATTATAAGAGCCTATGCAGACACTTTGTCATCTTGCTTTGTTGCCTCATGAGCAGGCTAAGAAATACGGCGACCGTACAGTCTTTGAGTATAAGGACTTCGGAAGTAAGACCTGGAAGAAGGCCACCTGGAACGATTTCTCTGATAACGTTAGGAGAGTTTCGTGTGCCATGTTGTCGTTAGGCATCAAGGTACAGGAGAATATTGGTGTCTTCTCGCAGAATGCGCTGCCGTATATCTACACCGACTTCGGCGCTTTCGGTATCAGGGCTGTGTCCATTCCTTTTTATGCAACGAGTTCGGAGCAGCAGCTGCAGTTCGTCATCAACGATGCCCAGATACGTTTTATCTTCGTCGGTGAGCAGGAGCAGTATGATAAGGCACGCCGCGTACAGGCTTTATGCAGCACCTTGGAGCGAATCATCGTCTACGATGAAATGGTTGTCTTTGCCGACCATGACGTCACCTCGATGCGCTTCTCTGACTTTATCAAACTGGGTGATGAGCCTGCCTTGGAAGGTCCGCGGCAGCAGCGTCTTTCAGAGAGTAATGATGATGACCTGGCCAACATCCTCTATACATCAGGCACCACGGGCGATCCCAAGGGCGTGATGCTCTCCTTCGGACAGTACACGGCGGCATTCAAGGCGAATAATGAATGTGTGCCCATTGACGAGAACGACCGTATCATCACCTTCCTCCCTATCACACATATCTTTGAGAGGGGATGGGACTTTCTGGCTCTGACAGAGGGTAGTACATTGATAATCAATACGAACCCTCACGAGATACAGGAGGCGATGCGTGAGACGCACCCCACGTGCATGTCGGCTGTGCCGCGCTTCTGGGAGAAGGTATATGCAGGTGTCATGGCCAAGATTGACAATGCCTCGCCCATGCAGCAGAAGATGCTCAGGGAGGCCCTCAGCATTGGCTATGAATATAATATAAGGCACAAGGCAGCAGGCAAGAAGGCTCCGCTGGGCCTGTCTCTGAAATATAAGGTGATAGACAAGACGCTTCTCTCACTGGTGAGAAAGCAGTTAGGTCTGAAACGCCCGAATATCTTCCCGACAGCCGGAGCGGTGGTGTCGAAAGAGGTGGAGACCTTCGTCCACTCCATAGGCATCACGATGATAGTCGGCTATGGGCTGACGGAAAGTCTGGCAACGGTGTCGTGCGACCATCGCGATGAGAAATATACCGTGGGTTCTGTTGGCAGACCCATTAACGGGATTGAGATACGTATCGGCGAGAACTCAGAGATACTGCTGAAGGGACCCACCATCACCAAGGGTTACTACCGTCGTGACGAACTGAACCGTGAGGCATTCACCGAAGACGGCTTCTTCCGCACTGGTGATGCGGGGTATTTGAAGGATGGAGAGCTGTTCCTCACGGAGCGCATCAAAGACCTTTACAAAACCAGCAACGGTAAGTATGTTGCTCCGCAGGCCGTGGAGTCGAAGTTGCTGGTGGATAAATATATCGAGCAGATAGCAGTGATTGCTGATGAGCGTAAGTTTGTCAGCGCGCTCATAGTGCCTGCCTATCCCATGTTGGAGGAGTATGCCCTGCAGAATGACATACACTTTGCCGACAGGGCCGACCTCTGTAGCAATCCTAAGATAATGCAGATGCTCGCAGAACGCATCGAAACCCTGCAGCAGGGACTGGCGGGATATGAACAGGTGAAGCGGTTCACCTTGCTTACCGAACCGTTCTCTATGGAGAATGGCGAACTCACCAATACACTCAAGACCCGCCGCCCAACCATCATAAAGAATCACGCCGAAGAGATAGAGGCGATGTATAAGGAATGATGTAAATATTGTCCTAGAGTCTGCGATACCATCGCAGACATCCATAATTAAATTTGAAAGATAGGTGATAACACAAGATCAACTGAAAGACATCCTTGACCGTGCCGAGGCTCTTAACAAATACCTCGACATAGACAGGAAGAAAATAGAATATGAAGAGGAGGACCTGCGCACTCAGGCTCCCGACTTCTGGGACGACCCTGAGAGGGCCCGAGCCCAGATGAAGGTGGTGGGCGACCTGAAGAAGTGGCTCGATGGCTACAAGGAGGTGCGCACCGCTGCTGATGAGTTGGAGCTGTCGCTGGAGTTCTACCGCGATGAGATGCTCACCGAGGCAGAGGTCGACGAGGCCTATCAGCGTGCCTTGACGGCCATTGAAGACCTTGAGATGAAGAATATGCTACGTCAGGAGGAAGACCCTATGGACGCTGTGCTGAAGATAAACTCCGGTGCTGGAGGTACCGAGGCCCAGGACTGGGCTCAGATGCTCATGCGTATGTATATGCGCTGGGCAGAAAAGGGGGGCTACAAGTGCACCATCGTAGACCTCCTCGAGGCTGACGAAGCCGGCATCAAGTCGGTGACAATGCAGATAGAGAATGTGGCGGGTACTGGCGCTGACTATGCCTACGGATACCTCAAGAGCGAGAGTGGCGTACATCGCCTTGTGCGTGTCTCGCCATATAATGCCCAGGGAAAGCGAATGACGTCCTTCGCCTCTGTCTTCGTCACGCCCCTCGTTGATGATACCATTGAGGTGTATGTTGATCCGGCACGCGTCTCGTGGGACACGTTCCGCTCAAGTGGTGCTGGCGGACAGAACGTCAATAAGGTTGAGACGGGAGTCAGGTTGCGCTATATGTATAAAGATCCCGATACGGGCGAGGAGGAGGAAATCCTCATTGCCAATACCGAGTCGCGCAAACAGCAGCAGAACAGGGAGAACGCAATGCGTCTGCTTAAGTCACAGCTCTATGACCGTGCCATGAAGAAACGCATGGAGGCCCAGGCTGCTATCGAGGCCGGCAAGATGAAGATAGAGTGGGGCAGCCAGATACGCTCCTACGTCTTCGACGACAAACGCGTGAAAGACCATCGCACGGGCTATCAGACCTCTGACGTCGATGCCGTGATGGACGGTAAGCTGGAGGGGTTCATCAAGGCCTACCTCATGGCTCTGAATAACTAACACATTCAAACAATATCAACAACAATGAGTAACAAAGCAAAAAAAGAAGCAAAGAAGGCTGCCTATGCAGCCAAGAAGGAACAGGAAGGCCGCAAGGTGATAAATTGGATTTTCGGCATCCTTATCGCGCTGGGTGTGCTGTATGCCATCTATTCCATGTACATCATGGCATAACAAATTGAGAATTGAAAATTAAGTTGGTGTATGGTATAGTACCCTGGTAATCATAATTCTCAATTCTCAATTCTCAATCTTCAATGGAGATAGAACGCAAATACCTCGTAAAGCGAGATGGGTCGTTCCGGTCAATGGTGGTGTCATCTACGGACATCGCCCAGGGATATATGGCCGTTCAGGGCGCCACGGTGCGCATACGTCTTCGTTCTCGTAGCGCTGCAAGCGCCTTTCGTAAGAGCGGCAGCACCGCTTCGTCTTCGTCCCCAGAGGGCGTCGCCTACCTCACCATCAAAGGCCCGTCCCGTGACGGAGGACTGTCGCGCTATGAGTTTGAGCGCGAGATACCCCTTGCCGATGCAGAGGAAATGCTGCATCTGTGTAAGGGCGGACTGGTGGAGAAGACGCGCCATATCGTGGAATACGAGGGACACGTCTGGGAGATTGATGAGTTTCATGGAGCCAACGAGGGACTGCTCATGGCAGAGGTCGAGTTGGCTGAGCCTGACGAGGCAGTCATCTTGCCCCCCTTCATCGGACCAGAGGTGACAGGCGATCCACACTTCTATAATAAGCGCATGCTGACAGACCCCTATCCCAACTGGAGGCACTTGCTCCCAGAGGAATACAGGTAAAAAAATATGACATCAGAACAGACAGAATCGCTCGTAGCCAAGGGCGTGGCCTACTTCAAGCAGGGCTATAACTGCTCACAGTCGGTCACGTTGGCTTTTGCTGACTATTACGATGTGCCCGAAGACCTCATGGCACGCATCTCAGCCTCCTTTGGGGGCGGTATCGGCAGGATGCGTGAGACGTGTGGCACGGCATCAGGTATGTTTATGCTGGCTGGGCTACAGATTGCCACACCTTATGCTGACAAAGAGGTGAAAGCAAGGAACTATGCCGCTGTGCAGCAATTGGCAGCTGCATTTAAGGCCCAGACAGGGTCGCTGATATGCAGGGAGCTATTGACGGGCTATGTAAAGGACATAAAGGTCAGCACCGACCCTACACCCGAAGAGCGTACCGATGAATACTACCGCAAGCGCCCATGCGTAAAGATGGTAGAGTTGGCCATAAGGACCTACTGCAAATGGCTGTCAGGGGAAATTCGTTAATTTGTTAATTCGTTAATTTGTTAATTCGAATATATGACCTACGGACATTATGATGACGCCAATCGCGAATACGTCATCACCAGCCCTGCTACGCCCTTCCCTTGGATTAATTACCTGGGGAACGAGGATTTCTTTGGGTTGATATCTAACACGGCAGGAGGATACGACTTCTACCTCGATGCCAAGTTTCGTCGCATCACGCGCTATAGATATAATGGCGTTCCCATGGATAATGGTGGACGTTATTTCTATATCAAGGACGGCGACACAGTGTGGAACCCCGGATGGAAGCCCTGCAAGACACCTCTCGACAGCTATGAGTGCCGGCATGGCATGAACTACACCCGCATCACGGGGAGCAAGAACGACATCACGGCCAGTGTGCTATTCTTCGTGCCGCTGAAGACGTGGGCAGAGGTGCAGAAGGTGACGCTCACCAACAACACCTCTCAGAGGAAGAGCCTGAAACTATTCTCCTTCGTGGAGTGGTGCCTGTGGAATGCAGCTACGGATATGGAGAATTTCCAGCGTAACTGGTCAACGGGGGAGGTGGAGATTGATGGTAGCGTGATATATCATAAAACGGAATACAAGGAACGCCGCAACCACTACGCTTTTTATTCTGTCAACACTCCCGTCTCGGGTTACGACACAGACCGTGAGAGCTTTATCGGTCTTTATAACGACTTCTCCGAACCACAGTGTGTCATGGCGGGCAAGGCAGGCAATTCGCTTGCCAATGGCTGGAGTCCTATAGCCTCACATTACATAGAGGTGGAGCTTGCCCCGGGTGAGAGCAGGGACTTCATCTTCCTCTTGGGCTATGTGGAGAACGACAGGGACGAGAAGTTCTGCGAGGCCGACATAGAGCGCAAGCGCCGCGGAGAGCTCGTCTCCTCCCAGGCCAGCGATGTCACGCTCGTCAACAAGTCGAAGGCACAGGCCACAATACGGCGTTTCGCTACCGTGGAGGACGTGGATAAGGCCTTCGAGGAGCTGCGCAGCATGTGGGACGACCTGCTCGGGCGCTATACCGTCAGCAGCGATGATCCACGTCTCAGCCGTATGGTCAATATATGGAACCAGTACCAGTGCATGATAACCTTCTGCTTCTCCCGGTCAGCCAGCTTCTTCGAGAGTGGCGTAGGGCGCGGCATGGGATTCCGCGACTCCAACCAGGATCTTGTGGGCTTTGTTCATCAGGTCCCCTCACGTGCGCGGCAGCGCATCATCGACATCGCTTCTACACAGTTCCCTGACGGAGGATGTTACCACCAGTACCAGCCCTTGACCAAGCGCGGCAACAACGATATCGGTGGAGGTTTCAACGACGACCCTTGCTGGCTCATCTTCGGAACGGTGGCGTATATCAAGGAGACAGGAGACTTCAGCATCCTCGACGAGATGGTGCCATGGGACAATGAGCCCGGTACGGAGGTGACGCTGCTCGAGCATCTGCGTATCTCGTTCAATCACGTCGTGGAGAACCTCGGCCCGCATGGTCTGCCACTCATCGGACGTGCTGACTGGAACGACTGCCTTAACCTCAACTGCTTCTCATGGGACCCTAACGAATCATTCCAGACAACAGAAAACAAGAGCGAGGGCTCAAAGGCAGAGTCGCTGATGATTGCCGGGCTCTTCGTCGTGACGGGAAAGGAATATGTAGAGCTGTTGAAGGCCCTCTCACAAACTCCTTCCACCCCTGTAATAAACTTCCCCTCTAAGACTATAGGGGGTCAGTGGGCGTTGAAAATGTCCAATTCTCAATTCTCAAACGAAATCTCCCGTGCCCAGAAGTGCATCGACGACATGGTGCAGGCTGTGAAGAAGCATGGCTGGGACGGAGAATGGTTCCTCCGTGCCTACGACTACTACGGCAACAAGATTGGCTCCAAGGAGTGTGAGGAAGGCAAGATTTTCATCGAGTCGCAGGGCTTCTGCACTATGGCCGGCATTGGACTTGAGGAAGGTATGGCCGACAAGGCCATCGACTCATGTCGCAAATACCTTGACAGCGACTTCGGCATGGTGCTCAACAATCCGGCCTTCACACGCTATCATGTGGAGATGGGCGAGATAAGCTCCTATCCTGCGGGCTACAAGGAGAATGCCGGCATCTTCTGCCATAACAACCCCTGGGTCATCATTGGCGAGACCGTCGCGGGACGCGGCAACGACGCATGGGAGCTGTTCCGCAAAATCAGCCCGATGTATATCGAAGACCAGACCCTCCACAAGGTCGAGCCTTACGTGAACTGTCAGATGGTGGCAGGCAAGGATGCCGCCAGGCCCGGTGAGGGCAAGAACTCATGGCTCACGGGCACGGCAGCATGGATGTGGCTCACCGTCAGCCAGTATCTCCTGGGTGTCAAACCAACGTATGACGGTCTGCTCATAGACCCGTGTCTCTCAGAAGACATTAAGGAATATACTGTCCGTCGTGTCATTCGTGATGGGGAATATATCATCAGGGTGAGCAACCCCAATGGCAGGCAGAAAGGCGTCGCTACCGTCACCGTCGATGGTGCCCCCGTCAATGGCAACGTCATACCCTACACCCCCGGCACCCACACCGTCGACGTCATAATGTAAAACCACGCTGACGTGGGAACAATTTGTTAATTTGTTAATTCGTTGTACCCAGGGACGTGGGCGTCTCGCCCGCGACAAAAAAGGTTCGACCTCTTATAATTCGTTAATTCGTTAATTTGTTAATTCGAAACCGTTTTCAATGTACGAAAAAATAGGCTATGCTCTTGGCGATGCTGCAGCAGGCGGCATCACATGGAAGGTAATGTCGATAGCCTTCCCGTTCTTCTTCACCAATGTCTTCGGGCTCACCGTGGCCGATACGGCAACGCTGATGCTTGTGGCGCGTATGTTCGACGTCATCACCGACCCTCTCATGGGAAGCCTGGCCGACCGTACCCGTTCGCGCTGGGGCACATACCGCCCTTGGCTCATCTTCGGAGCCATACCCTTCGGACTCATCTTCGCCCTGCTCCTCTACACCCCCGACTTCGGGCCTGTGGGCAAGCGCATCTATGCCTATACGCTCTATCTGCTGATGATGGCGGTATATACGGCGGTGAATGTGCCGTATGGCTCGCTGCTGGGCGTGATGACCGACGATGACAACGAGAAGAACCAGTTCTCGTCCTATCGCATGGTAGGAGCCTATGCCATGGGCTTCGTCACACTCCTCTCCTTCCCCTATCTGCAGAAAATGGTGGGAGGCAGCAATGCTCACCAGTACGCCGTCCTCGGAGCAGGCTTCGGCACCCTCGCTGCGGTGATGACGCTGGCATGCGGACTGATGACCAGGGAAAGACTGAAACCCGTCATGGCCGAGACATTCTCCATGAAACAGTATGCAGACCTCCTCCGCAACAAACCATGGATATACCTCACCCTCATCGGCATCTGCACCAACTTCTTCAATGGCTTCCGCTATGCCGTGGCGGGCTATCTGCTCGAATACTGCCTGCATGGCAACGTCACCATCAGCGGACTCATCATCAACTATACCGTCTTCATGACCTTCGGCGAGGTCACCTGCATGATCTTCGGAGCCCTCTCGCCTGCCTTCACGCGTTGGGCGGGCTCTAAGCGCAGGGCATTCATCATCGCCGCAGCCATCTGTGCGGTGTCGTCGGTGCTCTTCTTCTTCATACCCATGCAACCCGCGTATATCTGGGCAATGATAGCCATCGTGGTAATAACATCTGTGGGCATAGGGCTCTATTCGCCACTGCTGTGGTCTATGTATGCCGACGTTGCCGACTATGCCACGGAGAAGAACGGCACCTCATCAACGGGACTCATCTTCTCCTCGGGCACGATGTCGCAGAAGTTCGGCTCTGCCATCTCCGGAGCACTCGTGGCATTGCTGCTGGGCATGGCAGGCTTCGTGTCGCAGACCAATGAGGCGACAGGCGAGACCGTCATCACCATCACCAACGCCGAAGCCGTCAACCAGATGATATGGGCTATCTTCTCCCTCTTCCCCGCAGCAATAGTCCTCATCATGATATACCTTATTTATAAATACCCTATCAGGAAATAATCCCGTTCCTATACTAAAAGCTTAATGCTTAAAGCTCAATGCTTAAAGCTCATAACCACCCCCCTCCCAGCGGCGCAATTATAAAAGAAGCGTGGGGCACGCCTATTGGCATGTCCCACGCATTGATTTTATAAAATGAATGGTTAATGGTCAACTCAGGGACGTGGGCATCTTGCCCGCGATAATGCTTAACGCTTAACGCCTAAAAGTCTGCTATGGCGAAATCTTTCCCAAAGGCCTTTGCACTCTGTGGCCATGTAGTCGTTTCAGACATACCGTCACCGTCACCGATGATGCGATAGCGACCAGGCTTCATGATGTACTTCTCTTCGTAGTCATTATTCTCCAGCATAATGAACGCATAGCGCATGTCCTTAATGCCGCTGGAAGTCTTTGTACCAGTGATCAGCGTCGCAGTCTTGTAGGTGTAGCCGTGGTTTGTTCCCGACATGTTCAAGTATATGGTGAAGTTGTTGCCCTTACCGCTGATGAGGGCTCCACTGCCTGTACCTGTGCTACCGCCGGACTCCATGAGGCTGATGGTGTTATTGGTCGTGTTCTGACTATAGAAGTTGAAGTATGCATCTGAAAATTCATCTATGCCCTGTGCATTGTATGAGTCATAGATTAGTTTTGCAGGCGACATAATGTATACACCTTCTATTGACGGCGGTGTCACACCATCATAGATAGTTATGTGTTTTGACAACTCGCTAAGGTACTGGGCCGGTATTACAGTCGTAATACGACTGTCCTCGTATGTCACTGGGGAGTCAGAGCCACCATTATCATCATCACCACCGCAGCCGGTGAATCCCAACATCGCTCCGAAGAGCATTGCAATCATTGTAAGTTCTTTCTTCATTGTTCAGTTTTTTTTAGGGTAATATTTGATTCTTTACTTTTGACTTCGTCGACCCACTCACAATGCTTCTTAAAGAATTTGCCCGCCCCGCGGGGGCAACAACGGGCAATTCTTTATAGTCGCTTTGCTCGGGGTTCACTCTTCACTTCACCGTCACCTTTCTTGAGGTGTCGTCAGCCTGTTTCTCTATCACCATGCCCTTTGCCGGTGTAGTTATGCGTTTGCCGTCGAGGGTATACCATTCTGTGGCAACTTTATTGCTCTTGGCACCAATGTTCTTCACGCTGTTAACCTCCTTAACCCTGCTCTGTGCGGTGGTGAGGAAAGTCTTCATGTCGCCTATGACAGACTGTACCTTCTCGTTGGCGGCAGCGAAGTTAGTCTTGCTGAAGAACTTCTTGAAGGCGTATTCGGCATTGTTGTTATTATAGAAGATGATGTGTGGCATCAGCTTCCATTCCTTCTCTTCCTCGTTATACAGAGAGCTGAGCACCATCGTTGCTGCGGGGGTGCTGCTGCCGTCGTAGTAGAGCTTCACGTCCACATACTTGTTGGCCTCGTCGAGGGATGGCTGGAAGGCCTCTTGGGTGGAGTTGTCGGCTGACATTAGGGCCTTCAGGAAGGAAGAAATGTCGCTCACCTTGCCTACTGCCTGTGCCTTTCCGAGCACGTCCACCTCCATGTTGATGGTGTTGATGCCGAAGTCCATAGTGTTGAGGTTGATGCCGGTGAAGGTGCCAGGCATGCTGAGCTTCAGCGATGCGATGGTGAGGTCGTTGCTCTTTGCGGTGAAGTCAATGTTCAATCCGAGGCCGGGCTTGTAGCCTGTCTGGTTCATCGTCAGTGTGAAGAAACCGTCGCCGTTGCTCTTGGCAAAAGAGAAGGAGGTATTGAGGAGCAGACCCTCCACTTCGTTGGTGACAGAGCTGGGGTCGATGCCGATGGTGGCATCCATCACTTTCTTACCGCCCTGTGTCAGCACGATGTTTGTCGTCTCAACAGCCACCGTCACCTTTTTCACGCCGTTCACGTAGTTCTTCACCTTCTCTAATGGTATGCCCAGAAGAGATGACAGCATCTTGCCATAGTCATCGAGGAAGTCCTCGGCATCATCGTCTGTTACGGGCAGGAGATACTCCACCGGCTGTCCCGTCACGTTGGCTGACAACACGCAGTCGTTGCCGTTCTTGTCGGGGAAGGCCATACGCAGGTCCTGCGAATTAGCTTTCTTAACCCATTTGCCGTTCTCCACGGCGAAGATGCCGCTGGCTATGCGCGGTGTTATGGCCACCTGGAAGTTTGAGGTGCCTTCGATACCCGTCTTCAGGTCGAGCAGCGTGTGGCGCAAGTCCTGTGCTATTTCCGTCATGTCATACTTCATGGCCTGATCCAGCAGGTCCAGTGAATTCTTGTAGGCGTTGTCGTCCCACATTCCCAACATCTCCGTCACGATGCCGTTAATCTTGGCGAAGTTAGGATCATCAGTAGGGTTCGTTTCGGCATTGGCATGGAATGGTGCCATGACCATCATGGCCAATGCAAAGATGTAAGAGGTAAATTTTACTTTCATAGGTTTATTTTTTATTTGGTTAAACAATATAGTTTTCGTCTTCGTTTTCGTCTTCGTAGCGCTGCAAGCGCGTTTCGTCTTCATAGGGACGAATGTCCCGCTTCGTAGACAGGAGTCCTCCTGCCGCTTCGTCTTCCATTGCGCTACAAAGTTAATAAAAAGACTTGAAACACCTTTCCCAAATTCTCAAATTTTAGTCCCAAATTCTCAATTTTTTCATTTGCCTTCAAAAAACGCCCATTTCATCGGGATTCATATTTCGACGATTTCTTTGACGATTTACTCTTTACTCTCCCATTTTTCAATCTTCGCTCCTCCTCTTCAATCCTCTGTTCCACTTTTTTTCTGCACTTTTATTTGCTCAAACCATCAAAAATGCTTACCTTTGCCCCCACTATGCTGTTCAACATCCTCACCATATTGCCCATGTTGGTATGCGGACTCATCACAATGTGGCTCCTCATGATACAGTGGCGCTATCGCCGCCGTGAGCGTTCCTGGCTCATAGCATGGGGCGTCGCCGCCACGATGCTCTATGCATGTCATGCAGAGTATTTCAGCCGACCCGATGTGGCCAATCCCTATGCCGACACCATCTATGCCGTATGCAACCTGGCCGTCTATCCCCTATACCTCTTATATATTATAACGCTCGTCAGGGGTCGCTGCCCCCGGCGCGGCATCATAGCACTACTGCTGGGGCCTGCCGTCATAGGCGGCGTGGTGCAGGGCATCCTCTATGGCATGATGGACAGTGCCGGGGCCCGTGAGTTCAACCTCATATTCCTGTGTAACGACAGCATGGAGCCACTGCATGGCGTGTCCCGGCTCCTGGCCCTGTGGCATGTGGCGTGCCGCATCATCTTTGCCATAGAGGTCGTCGGCGTCGTCTTCGCCGGACAGTATCTCATACGACACTACGACGAAGACATCGCCATGAACTATGCCGACACCGAGGGACGACTCCTCACCTCTGTGCGAACCATACTGTGGATACTGCTGGGCATATCCGTAATGTCAGTGGTGGCAAACATCATAGGGCGCCATTGGTTCTCCGACTCGACATGGCTGCTCATGATACCCTCCCTCGCCTTCTCCCTGCTACTCTCCCTCATAGGGTGGGAAGGCATAATGTACGGCCTCGCACCAACCAGCAGCGAGACCCTGGCCACGTCAGAGTCACTCGCCCTCAATGCCGACGAGGCGCAGCTTGCTGACGGCACGGTGCCCACACCTGTCGTGGCAGAGCACATCAGGCAGACGCTGCGCGAGAAGAAGCTGTTCCTGCGTCACGACCTGCGTCTGTCAGACCTCACCGAGGTGATGCACACAAACCGCACCTACCTCTGGCAGGCACTCAAAGAGAGCGACACCACGTTCTCCGACCTTATCAACACGCTGCGAATAGAATATGCGGCAGAACTGATACGCAAGCAGCCCGAGACGTCCATCAGCAACATTTATGTCTTGTCGGGATACTCCAGCCGCAACTCCTTCTACCGTAACTTCCACGACATAATGCATTGCACTCCCCGAGAATATGCAGCAAGATACTATCTCACTATCACCTCCCCCCAACCCTCTCCCGAGACCTCTCCCCAACCCTCTCCCAGGGAGAGGGAGTAACTCGCCCCGCAGGGGCAACAACGGGCTGCGTTTCATAGACGCCTCGCTCGGGGTTCAAAGCTTAATGCTTAAAGCTTAATGTTCAATGTTC
>CAJOOC010000064.1 GCA_905236165.1 uncultured Prevotella sp.
CAAGCAAGCTTGGCTCTGCTCTCGCTAAATCGCATCTTTCTCTCAGTCGCATAGCCCGCTATGCTCCATCAAGGAACTGCCACTCTGTCCTCGAAACAAAATCAAAAATCTGGCAAAGCCAATTAATAGAACCCACCTTTAGAATCCTACTTCCAAAATTTACATGAAATTCGGGAGTACGGTTGCAAAATTACAAACTTTTTCTGAAACAGCCAAATTATTTTTAATAATTCTGATGGATGTTATTTTGAATACAACATGGATGCTTTTTAAGGAGACAACTGGATGATTATTCAAGGAGACAACATGGATAATTTTTTAGGAGACAACTGGGACAACGGTGACAACTTTTTTCCATGCGGCATGCAGGTTTTGCTTTTCCATGCGGCAGCTATGTTGTCCTGGTTGTCTCCTAAAAAACATCCAGTTGTCTTCTCTAAACCCAAAGCAGATAATGCGACTAAACCTCCCGAAAGTTGAATTATTTATAATATTGTGTCGAAAAAATTTGGTGTGTAATGTTTTTTTTTGTAACTTTGCACCGTTTTTGTGCACCCATGCGCGTAAGACGGTAATGATGACCGCGCGCACGAGGGTGGCAGACACCCCACCATAAGCAAGATAACAAACAAAAAAATAACAACTTAAAAACAACAATGGCAGCATTAGGAAAAATCAGAAACCACGGAGCCCTGCTGGTAGGCATTATCGGCTTGGGTCTCTTCGCTTTCATTGCCGAGGAAGCCTTCCGCTCTTGTGAGTCAACCAAGAACACGGAGCGTCAGCAGATTGCTGAGGTGCTCGGACAGAAAGTAAGCTATCAGGAATTTCAGGACATGGTAGACGAGTATCTCGACGTTATCAAGTTGCAGCAGGGTCGCGAGAACCTTGGCGAAGACGAGTTGAACCAGGTACGCGACATGGTGTGGAACCAGTACATCCAGACCTCTCTCATTGCCAAGGAGGCCGAGAAGGTTGGCCTTCGCGTTACAGACGACGAGATTCGCAACATCCTCAACGAGGGTACGAACCAGATGCTCGCGCAGACACCGTTCATGAACCAGCAGACAGGCCGCTTCGACGCCAACATGCTGAAGCAGTTCCTCAACGAGTATAAGAAGGTGCAGAGCTCTTCTCCACAGCAGGCAGAGCAGATGCGCGTCATCTACAACTACTGGAACTTCATCGAGAAGACCCTTCGCCAGCAGACCCTCGCCCAGAAGTATCAGGCGCTGCTCGGCAATGCCTTCCTCTCAAACAAGGTGGAGGCTCAGCAGGCCTATGCCGAGGAGAACTCTGAGGCGTCGGTGCAGCTGGCCGTGCTGCCCTACTCTTCTATCGCCGACAAGGACGTGAAGGTAGAGGATAGCGACCTCAAGGCCAAGTATGACGAGCTGAAGCCCCGCTTCAAGCAGATGGAGGAGACCCGCGACCTGAAGTATGTATCGGTGAAGGTGACAGCATCAGCTGCCGACCGTGCGGTTCTGAACAAGCAGACACAGGACTTCGTAGCGCAGCTGGCCACAGCCGAGGACCCATCAGAGATAGTACGCAAGAGCGGCAGCGACGTGCCATTCCTCGGAGTGCCCGTGCTGAAGTCTGCCTTCCCTTACGACATCCAGCAGCTGCTCGACTCTGTAGCCGTAGGCAGCACCACAGCTCTGAAGACCAACACACAGGACAACACACTCAACGCAGTACGCCTGATATCAAAGCAGGAGCTGCCTGACTCTATACAGTTCACCTCTATCTCTGTAGGCGGTGAGACAGCAGAGGCAGCCCACACCCGCGCCGACTCTATCATGAAGGCCCTGGCTGCCGACCCCACACAGTGGGAGGCTATCGCCAAGAAGTATGGCCAGACCGGCGAGACACAGTGGATCACCACAGCACAGTATCAGAACACCAACTCTGTAGGTGCCGACCAGAAGGCATACCTCAACGCCCTGAACACCATACAGACCGGCGAGACAAAGAAGCTGGAGATTTCTAACGGCGACATCATCATCAAGGTAACAGACCGCAAGGCTTTCCAGACAAAGTATGTGGCAGCCGTGATAAAGGTTGACATCGACTTCTCAAAGGAGACCTACAGCCAGGCCTACAACAAGTTCTCACAGTACGTATCAGAGAGCCGCGACCTCGCTTCTCTCGAGAAGAACGCCAAGAAGAACGGCTATCAGGTGCAGGAGCTGAACGACGTTGCTGCCGCACAGCATAACATCGCACGCATCCACGGCACCCACGAGGCTCTCAAATGGGCCTTCGAGGCAAAGGAGAACGAGGTGTCACCTCTCTATGAGTGTGGCGAGAACGATAACCTCCTCGTGCTCGTGCTGACGAAGATACACAAGAAGGGCTATCGCGAAATTGACGACCCACAGGTAAAGGATCTCCTCAAGCAGGAGGTGATAAAGGACAAGAAGGCAGAGAAGCTCATCGCCAAGCTCAACGGTGTGAAGAACATCGCCGAGGCAAAGGCCAAGGGCGCACAGCTCACCTCTCTCGACCAGGTTACATTCGCCGCTCCTGCCTTCGTGCAGCTGACAACCTCTTCAGAGCCAGCCCTCAGCGGTGCCATAGCAGCAGTGAAGCAGGGTGCTTCTTCAGTAAAGCCTGTAAAGGGTAACGGAGGCGTATTCTTCTTCACCGTAGCAACAAAGAAGAACCGCCCAGGAAAGTACGAGGAGCAGGTTTACCAGAACAAGATGTCGCAGCGCGCTATGCAGATGGCATCAGGTTTCATGCAGGGCCTCTACGAGAAGGCTGAGGTGAAGGATAACCGCTATCTGTTCTTCTAAAGGCTTCGCCTACGAAGCGTCACTACGTGACTACGAAAACGAAAACGAAAACGATAACAGTGCCTCACGGTTCACCCGTGAGAATAATGCCAACAACAAAGAACATCCCGATACGAAGCACACGCTGTCTTGTATCGGGATTTTCTATTTTTGCTTCATGAAGGTCAAGGAATTCATATCACTCATCCTGCAGCGGTTCGGGCATGAGCCCACTACCGACCAGACGCTGGCACTCGATGTCTTCGCCCACTTCCTGGCAGCAGGGGGTGGCGGCGGACCCGTGATGCCCGTGATGCTGCTCAGAGGCTCTGCCGGCACGGGCAAGACCTCGATAGTGGCGGCAATGGTGAAGACGCTCCTTGCACTGCAGCAGAAAGTGGTGCTCATGGCCCCAACGGGAAGGGCGGCGAAGGTGCTGGCACAGAACTGCGGCGTGCCCGCCACCACCATACACCGCAAGATATACCGCCAGAAGACACTGAGCAGCGACTTCTCCCTCGACATCAACCTTCACACCGACACACTCTTCGTAGTGGACGAGGCATCGATGATATCCACCATCCCGCAGGTGCCCACAGAGGGCATGCCCGTCTTCAAGGGCAACGGAGGCGGCGTGATTGACGACCTCATAACATACGTCTACTCCGGGCGCAACTGTCGCATGATGCTCATCGGCGATACGGCACAGCTGCCGCCCGTCGGCGAGGACGAGGCACCGGCATTGCAGAAAGGCATCGTGGAGTGTTACGGCCTGACGGCATGGGAATGTGACCTGCGGGAGGTCGTCAGACAGCAGGAAGAGTCGGGAATACTGTGGAATGCCACAAGGATAAGACACCTCATAACCCACGACGAAGCCACACAGCTGCCAAAGATACGCCTGCACGGCTTTGCCGACATAGTGATGATGCCCGGCAACGAGATAGTGGAGTCCATTACCGACAGCTATAACCACACAGGCATGGACGAGACAGTGGTGATAACACGCTCGAACAAACGGGCTAATATATATAATAATGGTATACGCGTGCGCGTAGTGGACCATGAAGGCACGCTATGCTCGGGAGACCGAATCATGGTGGTGAAGAACCATTACTTTGACGATAACGATAACAACTGGAACGATAACGATAACGGGAACGGGAACGCCAGCGACTATGGCATGTCATTCATTGCCAACGGCGACATGGCGATAGTGGAGCGTGTGAAGTACGAGCGGGAGCTGTACGGCTTCCGTTTTGCCGACCTCACGCTCACCTTCCCCGACTATGACGATGCCGAGATTACCATGACCGCCATCCTCGACTGCCTGCAGAGCGATGCCCCGGCACTCACCGTGGAGGAACAGAAGCGGCTCTACGACAACGTGATGGAGGACTATGAAGACCTGCCACGAAAGGCTGACAGACTTAAGGCCATAAAGAAAGACCCCTACTACACGGCCCTGCAGATAAAGTTTGCCTATGCCATAACATGCCACAAGGCACAGGGCGGACAGTGGAGACACGTATATATAGACCAGGGTTACATGACCGACGACATGCTGACGCCCGACTACATACACTGGCTCTACACAGCCTTCACCAGGGCCACGGGAAAACTCTTCCTCGTCAATTGGCCAAAGGAACAAACGGAAAGCATTGAAAGCCCCCTCCCAGCCTCCCCCATAGGGGAGGTGACGTGATGGTGAGGCCAGGGACGTGGGCATCCTGCCCGCGATGCCGTAAGGCATATTACGTTAA
>CAJOOC010000065.1 GCA_905236165.1 uncultured Prevotella sp.
AGCCCGCTATGCTCCATCAAGGAACTGCCACTCTGCCCTCGAAACAAAATCAAAAATCTGTCAAAGCCAATTAATAGAACCCACCTATAAAAAAAAGAAAGAGACAACCGACAAGAAAGTATGTCAGTTGTCTCTTTTGTCGGGGTGACCGGACTCGAACCGGCGACTCCTACGTCCCGAACGTAGTGCGCTACCAACTGCGCTACACCCCGTTTTTTCACTCTTCACTTTTCACTTTTCACTCTTCACTCCTCACTCTTCACTTTACAACATTTCTGGCAGTTCGAACAGACGCATGCTGTTTGAGCCCTTGATGAGGATGTAGTAGCCTTCAGGAGTGCCTTCTGTGGCGAGGGCTTCCTTGACGGCTTCTACGTCATGGAAGGTGCGGAACGGGTTGTCGGTCTTGCTGAACTCTTGTCCTACCAGCCAAATGTCGGAACATTGACCATTGCCACTGTTCATCGCGTTCGTGAGGTAGTCCACCACTTTCTGATGCTCGGCGAGGCTTACGTCGCCTAACTCGCGCATGTCACCCAGGATGGCCATCACCCTGGTTCCTGCCGGGAGCGAGGAGGCGAGGATGGTGAAGTTCTCCAGCGCCGCCATCATCGAGGTAGGGTTGGCGTTGTAGGTGTCTACGATGAGGTGGTTCCTCTCCGTCACGGTGAGCTGTGAGCGGTTGTTGCTGGGCTGGTACTCGCTGAGGGCCTCATTGATGAGCTCGTCGCTCACTCCGAAATGCCTGCCTACAGTGGCTGCTGCCATCATATTGGTGAGGTTGTAGGCCCCGATGAGCCGTGTCTGCACTTCGCCGCCATCCCAGCGGAAACGCAGGAAAGGCGAGCAGGAGAGGAGCGTTCCCTTCAGGTATTCCTTAGCTGAGCCAGTCCTGATGGAGAGCATCTCCATGAGGTGGGGGTTGTCGGAATCGATGAAGATCTTGCCGTCATGGGCTACGAGGTAGTCGTAGAGCTCGCCCTTGGTGTTCTTTACTCCCTCGAAGGAGCCGAAGCCTTCGAGATGTGCCTTGCCAACATTGGTAATGAGTCCGTAGTCGGGCTCCACGATGTTGACCAGGGTGCGTATCTCGCCAGGGTGGTTGGCTCCCATCTCTATCACAGCGAGCTCATGCTCTGGGGTGAGCCGCAGGAGGGTCTTCGGAACGCCGATGTGGTTGTTGAAGTTGCCCTGCGTATAGAGGATGTTGTATTTCTTCTGCAGCACCGCTGCGATGAGTTCTTTCGTCGTGGTCTTGCCATTGGTGCCCGTGATGCCCACGATGGTGGTGCCAAGGGAGCGGCGGTGCTCGCGTGCCAGGTCCTGCAAGGCCTGCAGCACGTCAGGGACGAGGATGTAACGCTCGTCGCCGGCAACGGCATACTGCGGTTCGTCAACGACTGCATAGACACAACCCTTCTCCAATGCCGCTGCGGCATAGGCATTGCCATTGAAGGTGTCGCCCTTCAAGGCAAAGAAGATGCTGCCAGCAGGACAGTCACGGCTGTCGGTGGTGATGACAGGATGGGAGAGGAAGATGCTATGTAACGTTTCTTTTATCAATTGAATATTGAATATTGAAAATGGAAGATTGGCACTTCGCTCCCGTTCCCGTTATCCTCACGGGTGAACCGTGAGGCACGGTTCCCGTTCCCGTTCCCGTAGCGCGCAGCGCGTTTCGTAGGGGCATCGCCCCTTAACTCCTTATCTGTCCATTGCCTTCGATGAGCCACTTGTAGGTGGTAATCTCTTCGAGTGCCATGGGTCCGCGTGGACCGAGCTTCTGCGTCGAGATGCCTATCTCTGCTCCGAGGCCGAACTGTGCTCCGTCGGTGAAGCTGGTGGGTGCATTGACATATACGCAGGCTGCATCGACCTCTTTCTCAAATTTGGCAGCAGAGGCCTTGTCGTTGGTGATGATGCACTCAGAGTGGCCGGAGCCGAAGCGTGCTATATGGTCGATGGCCTCGTCGATGTTGTTTACGGTCTTGATGGACATGGCATAGTCCATGAACTCCGTGCCGAATGACTCTTCCGTGGCCTGCTCGAGCAGGTGTGGCGGATAGCTCTTGTTGAGGAATCCGTAAGCGCCCGGGTCGGCGAAGATCTTTACATTGGAAGGCAGCAGTATCATGCCTAATGTGGGAAGGTCTGCAAGGCGTTCCTTATGTATGATGAGGCAGTCGAGAGCGTTGCACACGCTGACGCGGCGTGTCTTGGCATTATTGATGATGCGCATAGCCATGTCGAGGTCGGCGCTCTGGTCCATATAGGCATGTACCACGCCGGCTCCTGTCTCGATGACGGGCACCTTGGCATTGTCGCGGACGAAGTCGATGAGACGGCGACCACCACGTGGTATGCACACGTCGATATAGCCCACTGCACCGAGCATCTCTGCCGTTGCCTCATGGGTGGCAGGGAGCAGCTGCACCACTCCGGTGTCGATGCCTTGCGCTGTCAGCACCTGTTGGATGAGGGCTACGATGGCTTTGTTTGACTCTTCTGCGTCGCGGCCTCCCTTGAGCACACAGGCATTGCCGCTCTTGAAGCAGAGCGAGAAGACATCGAAGGCCACGTTGGGACGGGCCTCGAAGACCATTCCGATGACTCCGAATGGTACGGCCACCTTTCTGAGGTGCAGGCCGTTGGGGAGTGTCTTCTCTGCCAGAGTGCGTCCCAGGGGTGAGGGCAGCTCTGCCACATGGCGCATATCGGAGGCGATGTCGTCAAGACGCTTGGGGGTGAGCTGCAGACGGTCGTAGAGAGGGTTGGCAGAATCCATCTTCTCAAGGTCGAGCTTGTTGGCCTCAAGGATGGCTGTCTCGTTCTCCTTGATGGCATCGGCTACGGCAAGGAGTGTTTCGTCACGCTTCGCATCCTCTACAAGGGCGAGGAGGCGTGAGGCATCTTTGGCTATTTTGAATTGCGCTAACATGGGCGAATTGACGAATTAACAAATTATCGAATTGACTTTATAAGAATTGGCAGGAACTCCGTATGGATGGTTTCCTTGGGGTTGCAGAGCAGGTCGGTGAGGATGTTCTCGCGCTTGCCATTGGCAATGATGACGCGTATGCCGGCGTTGGCTACGGTACGCGCGGTGTGATATTTCGACTCCATGCCGCCACGACCGGCGCTGCTCTTGCTCGATACGATGTAGCGGTCGAGGTTGTCCTCGGGCTTCACCTCGCGTATCACCTGGCTCCCGGGCACCTTGGGGTCGCCGGTGTAGATGCCGTCGATGTTGCTGAGCAGGATGAGCGTCTCGGCGTGGAGCATTTGGGCTATGAGGCCTGAGAGCTCGTCGTTGTCGGTGAACATCAGCTCGGTGAGGCACACGGTGTCGTTCTCATTGACGATGGGTATCACACCGTTGTCAAGCATCACCTCCATGCAGGCCTGCTGGTTGCGGAAGTGCTCATCGGTTTCGAAATTGCTCTTCATCGTGAGCACCTGTCCGATGTGCAGGCCGTATTCGCGGAAGAGGTCGTAGTAGAGGTTGATGAGCCGCACCTGACCCATTGCGGAGTATAGCTGTCGCTGCTCCACGGAGTCGAGGTCGTGGGTGGGCTTGAGCTCATGGCGCCCACAAGCTACGGCTCCTGACGATACGAGGATTACCTCATAGTCGTGGGAGCGCATCCATGCCACTTGGTCCACAAGAGCCGAAAGTCGCGTGATATCGGGCTTTCCCTTATCGGTGGTGAGGACGTTTGAGCCTACTTTTACTACTATTCTGTGCATCTTCTCTGCAAATTCGCCGCCAAAGTTACAACTTTTTTTTCAATAACAAGGCATGTTGAGCCGTTTTTTTCGCAAAAACAGCGAATTAATCATGTTAATCCGCCGTTTTTATGCTTTTTGTCCCGTTATAGTTAACGTTATCGTTCCCGTTCCCGTTATCGTTAAACTTTCTCCAGAAGTCCGTTCTTCCAGTCGTGAAGGGCGATGTCCTTTATCTTCACATGCAGTTTCTTACCCGTAGCATTGAATGGTATCTGCTTCACGAAGCGATAGAAGCGTGGGCGCTTGAAATTAGAGATGTTGGGACTCTTCTTGCAGTAGTCGTCGAGCTCATCGGCGCTGATGGTTTCGTCGGCAGAGACGATGTATGCCGTTACGAGCTGTCCGCGCACCTTGTCGGGCACGGAGGTGACGATGCAGTCCTTCACCTTCGGGTGCAGGTTGAGCACCGCCTCCACCTCGGTAGGATAGATGTTCTCGCCCGAGGAGATAATCATATCGTCCTTGCGGCCCACAATGGTGATGAACTGGTTCTCGTCCCATGTGGCAAGGTCGTTGGTATAGATGAAGTCCTTGTAGTATTTCTGCTGCGTCACTTCCTCGTTGTTATGGTAATAGAATGGTGACTTGGCCGGTGAGGAGATGATAACCTCTCCTACCTCCGTACCATCCTGTGCAGCGAGGTCATCGGGCTCGGCACGGCGGTCTTCGTAGACCTTTACCACCCTGACATCATCGTCGATGCATGAGCTGCCTGCCGTACCGGCATTGTCGGGCAGGTCGCAGGGACGCAGGAAGGTGTTCCACAGCGTCTCGGTGGTGCCATAGCCGTTGAAGATGTTCGGTGTGAGCACCTTCTGGTAGCGTATGCATGCTGCGCGCTCCAGAGGGCTGCCCATCGTCACGATGCCCCTGAGCGATGCGAGGTCGTAGCCGTACTGCTCCTGACGGTCAGCCAGCTCCTCGAGCACGGTGGGCACACCTACGACGAAAGTTATCTTATAGCGATTGACGTATTTCAGGGTCTGCACGGCATCAAACTTGCCCATGAGTACCATTGTGGCTCCGGCATAGAGCGCTGGGCATGGTCCGGCACAGTGCAGGCCGCCGCGGTGGAACCAAGGAGTGGTGTTCATCGTAACGTCGCTGCTGTTCATGGGGAAATGTATCATGATGTCGTGGGCTGAGAGCACCTCGTTGATGCTGGTGATGCACACGCCCTTGGGACGACCGGTGGTGCCAGAGGTGTAGAGGCGGGTGGTCTCGTCATATATATTATAAGGTGTAGCGATGACGGGCTCGCTCTCGGGATGATCCTTGACAAAGTCGTTGTAGCACACGGTGGCCTCGTCGGAGGTGTTGTTCGTCACCACGATCCTGTGGGGTTTGTGCTCTGTTTGCTCCATGGCTTCAAGGATGCTGTCACGCTTGGAGTCGCAGCAGATGACGACGACAGGCTTGGAGTCGTCGAGGTTCCACGCCATCTCTCCCGGACTGAGTCGGAAGTTCACGGGGCAGCACACGCTCTGCAGCTTGTGGCATGCCACGTAGGCAAAGACGAATTCAGAGCAGTTGAGCATCTGCACCATTACGACATCGCCCTTGCCTACGCCTTCCTGAGCCAGTGCGTGACACAGGCGGTTGACGTTGGCATTGACCTCGGCATAAGTCCATTGACGATTGGTAACGGGGTCGATCATTGCGGTCTTGTCGCCGAAGCGTCTGACATTGCGCATAAATCCCTCTATCCAAGTGTAGCGGGACTCGAATATTCTTTTGAAATTGCTTATCATGTTACTATTTTTGCATGCTTGAATTTGCGTGTGCAAAATTACTCCGAAAGAACTGACTTACAACAATAAACGTTTCGGCAAAAAACCGAAACGTTATTTTTGACAGATGAACCGTAAGCGTTTTGCACACACTATTCATGGAGTGTGCACCCCGTTTACCCAATTGTGCACGATGTTCTTATTGTCGCGACTTATGGTTATTTTGGGATTTTTCCTGCCGTGTTTCAATATGAGTCGTTCCTTGCCGTTGATGTCCTGCTCGAAACGCTCCACCATCGATAGCGGGATGATGTATTTTCGGTTCACCTTCATAAACGTCCTTGGACACAGCTGACCGGCAATGATGGAGAGGGGCATGTCGATATTGAACGAGGAGCCGTCGTGCAGGACGATGTACGTGCTTTTGTTCTCTGACACGATATAGCGCACCTCCGACACGTCCACCACCTTTTCGCCCTTGAACGTGTTGACGATGAAGCGTTCGCGATAGCCCTCATCAGGAGCCTGCAGCTTGGCCTGCTGCAACTCGCGCCGGAGTGAGGATATCTCCTGTTCCAGCTGTTGTATCTTATGTAGGGCTTCGGTAAGGTCCATGCATCGTTATTTCAGTCCGGCCTTGAGGCTGCGTATCACGGCGGAGGTGAAGCCGGCATGATCCAGCTCGTTGAGACCCTTGATGGTGACGCCGCCAGGGGTGGTGACCTTGTCGATGGCTACCTCGGGATGCCAGCCCGTCTCCTTCAGCAGCGAGACGGCGCCCTGCATGGTCTGAAGGGCTATCTGCTTGGCCTGCTCGGGGTAGAAGCCCATCTCGCAGCCTCCCTGCATTTGGGCTCGTACATATCTCATGACGTAGGCTATGCCGCAACTGGCCATCATCATGCCCGGCCCCACGAGGTTCTCGGCTACCACGAGGGTGTCGCCGCAGAGGTCGTAGAGTGCCTTCACTTGGGCGAGTGAGGCCTCAGTGGTGTCCTTGCCCTTCGCGATGAACGACATCGAGGCTCCATATTCTGCAGCTATGTTGGGAATGACATAGCAGTATTGCCCTGCCTGTCCCAGTTGCTTCTGCAGCTTCTCGGTGGTGTAGTTGGCCGCATCCGAAACGATGATCTGCCGGCTAAAGTCGAGTGCGGGCTTAATCTCATCGAGTATGACGGGCATGAGCCATGGTTTCACTACTATGATCACGATGTCGGCATCCTTTACCGCTGCCACATTGTCGGTGGTAGTGGTAATATCCGAGTATTTCTCTTTGAACTGAGCCAACAGAGCCTCGTTCTTATCGGCAATAGTAAGGCAAACACCTTTCTTTGCCCATCCGTGTATCAGTGCGCCACCCATATTGCCAGCGCCAATGACTGTTATGTTCATCTTACTTTACAGTTTCGTCAGGATTGTTGTTAATCGTTCTATGAAGTCATCCACATTCTCCTTCGTGAGGCAGAGTGGTGGCAGGAGGCGCAAGAGGTTGGTGCCTGCACAGCCCGTGAAGCAATGCTGCTCATAGACGAGCGGCTTACGCACGTCGGCATGGGGGATGTCGAACTCCACTCCCACCATGAGGCCTCTGCCACGCACGTCGACGATGTGCTTGCCCTCTGGCGATGCCTGCAACGCCTTCAGACGCTCCATGAGGTAGTCGCCCATTACGCGGGCATTCTCCACGAGGTTCTCCTGCTCCAACACATCGATTACGGCGAGTGCTGCGGTGCAGGCCAGGTGGTTGCCTCCGAAGGTGGTGCCGAGCTGTCCATAGACGGGTTTGAAATCGGGAGAGATGAGGAGTCCTGACATTGGGAAGCCGTTGCCGATGCCCTTAGCCACGGTGATGAGGTCGGGCTTGATTCCCAGCCACTGGTGGGCGAAGAACTTTCCGGAACGTCCGTAGCCACACTGTATCTCGTCGCAGATGAGCACGGTACCGTTTTCTTTGCACGCCTTGGCCAGCCCCTGTGCAAACTCAGGTGTTGCCATCTGTATGCCTCCCACACCCTGTATGCACTCCATGATGACAGCACAGACGTCACCCTTCTTGAGTTCGGCCTCCCAGGCAGGCAGGTCGTTCATGGGAAGGAACGTAACGTGTCCGCAGTCGTTGATGGGAGCCACGATCTTGGGGTTGTTGGTCACCTCCACAGCCAGCGAGGTACGTCCGTGGAAGGCCTTGCTGACAGAGAGCACGCGCTTGCGGCCATTATGGAAGGATGCCAGCTTCAGGGCATTCTCGTTGGCCTCGGCACCGCTGTTGATGAGGAAGAACTGATAGTCCTCATATCCGCAGGCTTTGCCAAGACGCTCGGCCAGCTCTACCTGTAGCTTGTTCTGTACGGAGTTGGAATAGAAACCCAGTTTATTGAGTTGGGCGGTCATCATCTCCACGTAGTGGGGATGGCAATGACCTATGCTGATTACGGCATGTCCGCCATAGAGGTCGAGGTATTCCTGACCCTTGTCGTCCCATACCTTACAGCCTTGTCCCTTGACGATATTTACGTCGAAGAGGGGATATACGTCGAATAGTTTCATCTTTCAAAAAAATTAAAAAGCATTTGCTTTCAGTCTCAATCCTTCTTTCTCGTCGAGTCCGAACATGATATTCATATTCTGCACGGCCTGTCCTACGGCCCCCTTCAGCAGGTTGTCTATCATGGACGTCACCACCACCTTGCGGCCAAAGACATCAACGTGTACCAGTGCCTTGTTGGTGTTCACCACCTGCTTCAGGTCTGGGGCCTTGTCGCTATAGTGGGTGAAGGCAGCGTCTCTGTAGTACTCCTTGTAGAGCGCCTCGACTTTCTCCTTTGTCATGGCACGGTCTAGGGTCACCACCTCTGTGCAGAAGATGCCTCGCGTGAAGTCGCCGCGGTAAGGGATGAAGTCTACCGTGATGCCATCAGCATCGTAGCCCTCGTTGAGAGTGTCGATGACGCGTGGCATGCCCTCGGGGCGCAGCTCGTTCAGCGTCTGTGTGATCTCGTGCAGGTGCTGGTGTATGAACAACTTATATACAGAGAAGTTGTCGTTGCGCCAAGAGAAATGTGTCGTCGCTCCGGGCTTCTGTCCCGCACCTGTGGAACCTGTTATGGCGTTGACGCTGATGTCGTTGGTCAGCAGTCCCGCCTTGGCCAAAGGCAGCAGTCCCAGCTGTATGCATGTGGCGAAGCAGCCGGGGTTGGCCAGGTGCTGGCAGCGGGCTATGATGTCGTGGTGTGTCTCGGGCAGGCCATAGACGTAGTCGTGAGCCTGAGCCGTTGGAGCACCACCCTGATAAGCCTCAGTACCCGCAATGCGGAAGTCCTGGGCCATATCGATAATCTTCACATTGGCGGGAATGTCGTGTTCCTTAAGGAATGCCTCGCTCTTGCCGTGTCCGAAGCAGAAGAAGACCACATCGACTTTGTCAAACTGCATCTCGCTCGTGAACTCCATCTCGGTGTCGCCCAGCAAGCCCTCATGCACGTCATATACCTTATTGCCGGCATTCGACTCGCTATTGGCGAACACAATCTCCACCTCAGGATGATTCACCAGCAGCCTAATCAATTCACCGCCGGTATATCCTGCTGCACCTAAAATTCCTACTTTTATCATCTCTCTCCCGGGTGTGCTAAGTAATATGCTCTGAGTGCTGTTGATGATACCTTGATGAAGCCCTTGGCATCTTCGCTTGACCATGCTTTGGCTGTCTCGCCATATTCACCGAGTTTGTTCTTTACGAGGTCGTTAGGAGAATCAACACCGACGGTTGAGAAGGTGAGTGGACGCAACTCCAGTTCTACCACACCTGTCACGTTGCGCTGTGAAGAGGTGAGCATCGCCTCGATGTCGGCCATCACGGGCTCCAGATACTGGCTCTCATGCAGGAACATGCCATACCAGTTGGCCACCTGGTCCTTCCAGTACTGCTGCCACTTCGACAGGGTGTACTTCTCAAGGAAGCGGTGAGCACCGATGATGAGCATAGGAGCGGCAGCTTCGAAGCCTACACGGCCCTTGATGCCGATGATGGTGTCACCCACGTGGCAGTCACGACCGATGCCATAGGCAGCACCTATCTCCTCTACAGCCTGGATGGCTTTGATTTTATCGTCATAGCTGACGCCGTTGACGCTTACCAGTTCGCCCTTCTCGAAGCCCAGCTTCAGGGTCTCAGGACCTTCCTTCGTGGGGTGTTTGAGGTATGCTGACTCTGGCAGGCCCTGCTTAGAGTCGAGAATCTCGCCACCACAGATGCTGGTGCCCCAGATGCCTACGTTGTAGGAGTATTTCAACTTGGTGAAGTCGGCAAAGAAGCCATGCTCATTCAGGTAGTCTATCTCTTCCTGACGAGAGAGGTTTCCGTCGCGGGTGAGTGTGATAATCTCAACACCCGGAGCCATCACGAGGAATGTCATGTCGAAGCGTATCTGGTCGTTGCCTGCTCCGGTAGAGCCGTGAGCGATGGCATCGGCACCTATCTCGTTGGCATAGCGCGCAATGGCGATGGCCTGGAAGATGCGCTCTGACGATACGGAGATGGGATAACAGTTGTTGCGGAGCACGTTGCCGTAGACCATGTATTTCAGCGACTTCTCGTAATACTCCTGCGTCACGTCAAGGGTGACATACTTCACTGCGCCCAGCTTATAGGCGTTCTCCTCGTTGGTCTTCAGCTGCTCGGCTGAGAAGCCACCGGTATTGGCACATGCGGCATACACCTCGTATCCGTCCTGAGCCAGTTTCATCACTGTGTAAGAGGTATCAAGACCTCCACTGAAAGCTACTACTACTTTTTTCTTTTCCATTATCTTTATTCTTCAATGTTCAATGTTCAAAGGGGACGTGGGCGTCTCGCCCGCGATAATTCTCAATTTTCAATTAGATTAGCCCTCTCTTTGCCAGCGTCTTCATCACGTCCTGAAGCACGGCTGCTGGTGTTGGCTCTCCAGTATGCTGCGCAGGGTCGTAGAGCATGCCGGTGCAGATGCAGAACTTACGGTTTTTGGCCATGAGGATATCGTGATTGGTGCATCCCTGACAGCCGCGCCAGAAGGCATCATCGTCGGTGAGCTGGTTGAAGCTCACGGGCACATATCCCAGGGCGGTATTCATCTTCATCACGGCATCGCCAGAGGTGAGCGAGAAGATCTTCGCTTCTGGCCAGCGTATGCGTGCAAGGGAGAAAGTGTAGTCCTTTATGCGCTTCGCTACGCCAAGCCCCTGAAAGTCGGGGTGCACGATGAGACCCGAGGTGGTGACATACTGTTTGTTGCCCCACGTCTCGATATAGCTGAAGCCCACGAAGCGGTCTTCGGCATTCAGCGCTATGACGGCCTTGCTCTCACGCATCTTCGTGGCAAGGTATTCATGTGTACGCTCTGCTATACCCGTGCCGCGCTTACGTGCGGCAAAGCGGATAGTGTCGAGTATCTCGTCAACATACTTCTCGTGGCTTGCATCAGCCACCAGAATTCTAATTGAGTCTTTATTCATTCCTTATTTATATATATTCAATATTCACTTAAACTCTCAACCCTCAACTACTAACTTTCCTCCCTCCTCCACGGGGAGGGTTGGGGTGGGGCTTTATATCTCCGGTATCACCGCTGCCAGCTGGTCAACGATGTCGATGTGCAACGCTCCTTCCCTTATCACTAAGAAGATGGTGTCATCTCCGGCGATGGTGCCCAGCACGTCCTTCAGCGCAGCAGAGTCGATGTTGCTGGCTATGCTGCTTGCAAAGCCTGGACGCGTGCGGATTACGGCCATATTACCTGAGAAGTTGATGCTCTCAAATCCCTGCGTGGGCAGTACATTGGCAACAGGCTCGGGGCGGTGCTGGCGCTTGTAGGAGGTCTCGTTGGGGATGGCATAGTAGTATTTCCCCTTGCCGTTGCTGGCCTTTGCCACCTTCAGGCGCTTCATGTCGCGAGACAGCGTCGACTGTGTCACTATGATACCCTGACGGCCCAAAGCCTGTATCACCTCCTCCTGCGAACTCATCTCGCTGGTGGATAGCAGCAGCCGAAGGGCAGCCAAACGGTCGTTCATTGTGTATTGATCGTTGTTCATCGTCAATGGTCAATGGTTAATGGTCAATGGTTAAAAGGGACGTGGGCGTCTCGCCCGCGACAAAGCTTTATCCCACAAACGAAGTGCAAAATTATAAATAAATATGCAATCCACCAAATGTTTTATGCAAAAAGATGGATAATTTGTGAATATTTATCGGTTTTATGCACTTTTCCCTTGGATATGCAACTTTTTGTTAGTATATTTGCCACAGAATATGCATGTGCAGACAATAAACTGTATAAAAATATGCAAACAGACCTTGACAAAGAGATGATGCGTGAGGCGATACGCCTCTCGGCAGAGAGCGTGAAAAATGGTGGAGGACCTTTCGGCGCCGTCATAGCGAAGGATGGCGAGATAGTGGCGAGGGCTTCCAACAGTGTAACCATCCTCAACGATCCTACGGCTCATGCCGAGGTGATGTGCATACGCGAGGCGTGCCGCGCACTGGGCACCTTCAACCTCAGCGGCTGCTCCATCTATACCTCGTGCGAACCGTGTCCCATGTGCCTCGGGGCTATCAACTGGGCGCGACTCGACCGTATCTATTATGCCAACAACCGTAAGGATGCTGCCGACATTGACTTTGACGATGACTTCATCTACCGCGAACTGGAGAGGCCGCTGTCACAGCGCTCCACACCTATTATACCTCTATTAAGAAATGAGGCCTTGCCTGTTTTCAAGGCGTGGACCCTGAAAACCGACAAGACCGAGTATTAACTAACCTTCAATCTCAGGGACGTGGGCGTCCCGCCCGCGACAACGCTCACAAAGGCGACCATGAAGCGCGTGCCGAAGTTGCCCCTGCGGGGAGGCACAGCGATTCAGGGAGCATTAAGAGGGTCGGCGAAGCCAATTTTCAATCTTCCTTAAACTTGTCCGGCAGATAGTACCCCAAGTGTGGGGGCTGGTTGTACGACACATTCTGCCATACTATGCCCATTCGGTATATATGGTCGTGCATCAGCGTCACCACGCGGTAGGGCGTTGGGATGTTGGTGGTGAAGATGTTCAGGTGCGATTTGTCCTTTGCGTCATACAGTATGATCTCCTCTCTCCAGTCACCGAAGAGGTCAGCCTGCAGACAGGGCGTTGCCTTAGTGCCGTTGCATGAGGCGGAGTTGCCGTAGTCGCTAAACTTGAAGATTTCCTTCGTCTCCTTGCCGTCCCATTTGCCAACGTAGTAGCTCTGCTGCCCGCGCATAATGCCCTGCATGCCTTGCATCCTCTGGCGAACACCGCCATCCCTGCCGCCGTCCCCGGATTCTCCGGAAAAGCCGAAGCCGCCGTTGTTCATCCCGCCGAAGTTCCCGCCGAAGTTCCCGCGTTCACCGCGCTGACCTCTTTGGCCTCTTTGGCCACGATTCCCCCACGGGCTGCTGCCAGGCTTCATGCCGCGCCCACCATTGCCGATGAGCTCATCCTGAAGGTCGCCGTCCCAGTAAATGCGGAAGTTCTGTGGCGTCCACCCTTCCGTCTCGGCTATCACCTCTCCGTTCACGTTGTATATCTTCTTCTCTGCCGAGCACCAGAACTCAAAGCCCCGGTGGTTGGGGTCTATGTCTGCAGCAAGGCCGCGGCCTGTATCGTCCCTGTCTCCCTTGTGGAAGAGCAGCTCTCCCGTTCTGGCATCGCGATAGTCGGAGCCGAAGGGATATGACTCATGCACCATGAAGTATTCCAGTCCTGGACGGTCGGGGTCCATGTCCGTCAGGTGCTGCGCGTCGCCGTGCCCCAGGTCGGTGGTGTAGAGTAGCGTGCCATCGTTGTCGATGGCTGCCGAGCCGTATGTTATCTCGTCGCAGCCGTCACCGTCCACGTCACCCACGGCAATGCTGTGGGCTCCCTGTCCGTAGGCCGACTTGTGGGGCTCCGTGCCTGCATAGAACCAATGCGTCTTCAGCTCTTTGCCGTTGAAGTCCACTGCCCAAAGGTATGACATCGTGTAGTATCCCCTGCACATCACCACAGAGGGGTTCTTCTCCTTGCCGTCGAGGAAGGCCACGCAGGCCAGGTAGCGCTCACCACGGTTGCCGTGGGTATGGTCGCCCCATGCCTCTGTGGCATATTCAGGAGCGCCGCCCACGCCCAGACCTCGGTTGGGGTTGTAGAAGATGGTGTGAATGGCGTGGCCATCCTTGCCTGAGAAGACGGTGAGGTACTCGGACCCCTGCAGCACATGCCCGTCACTTCCGCGATAGTCGGCTTCGTTGTCGGCATTCTTTATCTCAGGGTCGGTGGCAGCAGCGCTGACGTAGTCCCCCTTGCCGTCCTTACTGCCGGGGGCTGTCTTGCATACTACCTCAGCCTTGCCGTCGCCGTCCAGGTCATACACCATGAACTGCGTATAGTGGGCACCGGCACGGATATTCTTGCCCAGGTCGAGGCGCCACATCAGGATACCCTCTTTCTTGTAGCAGTCTATATAGACGTTGCCGCTGTAGCCGGCATGCGAGTTGTCATGCGAGTTGCTGGGGTCCCATTTCAGGATTATCTCATAGTCACCGTCACCGTCCACGTCGCCTGCAGAACAGTCGTTGGGGGTGTAGGTGTAGGTATCGCCATTGGGCGTCACGTCGTCAGAGGGACGTATGAGGGGCACGGAGAGATAGGGCTTGTCCCAGGGCGACACCTCGTCGCTGGTCTCCACGATGACACCGTCCACCACCGTCTGTACGGAGTAGCGGTTCTGCGGTGTGCCGAGCGTGTCGGTGTAGTTCGTTACGGTCGTCAGACCCTCGGCTATCGTGTCGCCGTCGCGCAACAGCGTAAACGAGGTGCTGGCAGCATCCGTAGCCAGGAAGCGCCAGCTGATGAAGATACCTTTCTCTGCCGGCACGGCCACGATACCGCGTGACAGCTGTTCGATATACGTCTGTGCCTGTGCCGCAAAAGGCATCAGCGCAACAAGAAAAAGAAAAAATCTGCTCATATAGTCTAATTCTTCATTCTTCATTCTTCACTCTTCATTCTTCACTCTTCACTTTTCACTTTTCAGCGTCACCCTAAACGTCCTATCCTTATAGTCCACGCGGTATTTCGGCAGGGCGAAGCCATCCATGCTCCATGTGTTGACGCCGCCTACGCCCGCGTGTTCCATATCTATATATAGGTTCGTATACCGTGAGTGCGGCACCTGCTGAGTGTGCCTCTGCTTCTTGCCGTCACCCTCGTCCAGGTCGCCCTGGTCATAGTGCAGCGCGCTGGCATAGAAGGGCTTGTCTGCCGTCACCGTTACTCCTACGCCTTTCCGGTCTGTCTGCCGCCACCAGCGTATGTCGCTCTTGAGGCCGCTCTCCTGTGGACGTATGTAGGGATAGAACTGCTCGTCGGCGCTCTGGTGGTAAATGCCTATGAGCTGCGAATCCTTACGGTCGGCATAGTTCTCTATCGGGCCGCGACCGTAGAACTCGCTTTGGTCCGTTGTGTAGGGCAGCTGCAGCACCATGCCGTAGCGCAGCAGCGTGGGCAGCACCGTGTCCTTGGCCGTCGTCATCTCTTCTGTCACCTGCAGCGTGCCGTCCTCCTGCAGCTCGTAGGTCATGCGGAGCGTGGCAAGCACCTCCGGCATGTCGTAGGTGGCGGTGGTGATGACCGTCGGCGTACCACCCGCAGCGCAGACCGTATCGGTGACGAGGCTCTTCAGCTCCATTCGCGGGTTGCGCCATACCTTCGAGCGTCGCTGTATGCCGGCCCCCATGTCGTTGTCAGTCACGGCGCGCCAGAAGTTCGGCTTCAGCGTACCGCCCTCGCCAAGGATGTTGCAGCCATCTACGATGTATTCCTTCAGCAGGCCTGTGGCGGGGTCGAAGGAGATTGAAGATTGAAGGTTGAAGATTGAAGATTCAGTCTTCGTCTTCGTATCCCCAGCCGGAGAGGGGACTCCCAGCTGCTGATATGCTATGCACTGTCCCGCCTCCATCAGCGGCGCACCCTTCTTCAGCCTGTACTCCACGTTGAGCAGCAGCTCGCCCTTGAGGCCTTTGGTCTTGTATGGCAGGGTGATGACTGACTTGCCCTGCGGAGCCACCTTCACGTTGTCCACTTCTCCCTGCTGCACCATCTTGCCGTCACAGAGCAGCTTCCATAGCAGCTTCACGTCGGAGAGGTCGCGGAAGAAACGCTCGTTGTATATCTCCACCTTGCCTCTCATGATGTTCACGGCCCTTGTCCAGATGTCCTGATGATAATATGACGTTTCGTAAGCGTGAGGGTTTAACTGACGGTCAGGCCCGATGATGCCGTTGCAGTTGAAATTATTGTCAGAGGGGTCGTAGTAGTTATAGTCTCCTCCATAGGTGTAGATGTCACGGCCACCGCTGTCCTTGCCGTGCAGGGCCTGATCTGCGAAGTCCCAGATGAAACCACCCTGATACTTCGGATATTTCCTTATCAGCTCCCAGTATTCCTTGAAGCCGCCACCTGAGTTGCCCATGCCGTGGGCATATTCGCATTGTATCAGGGGCTTCGTCTTCGAGGCGTCAGCGGCATATTTCTCGCAGCCTTCATGGTTGAGGTACATAGGACAGAAGATGTCGGTGCTTTCGCCGCCATGAGCCTGCTCCCATTGTACAGGGCGGCTCCCGTCCTGACTCTTTATCCATCGGTATGCGGCGAGGAAATTCTGACTGTTGGCCGTCTCATTGCCCAGACTCCATGTTATCACGCTGGAGTGATTGAAGTTCACGCTGACGTTATGCTGGTTGCGCTCCAATATCTGGCGTGCAAAGAGCGGTGTCTTCGTGGGGGCGTCGTCGCGATACCCGAAGCCATGGCTCTCCTGATTGGCCTCGGCACATACGTAGATGCCGTATTGGTCGCACAGGTCATACCACTGAGGATCGTCAGGATAGTGACACGTCCTCACGGCATTCACATTCAGCCGTTTCATTATCCGTATGTCCTCTATCATTCTCTCACGGCTCACCACATAACCCCCGTCAGGATCCATCTCGTGACGGTCAACACCCTTTATCAGTATGGGCTTGCCGTTCACCAGCAGCTGGCCGCCTTTTATCTCTACGCTGCGGAACCCCACCTTCTGCGCTATGCACTCCGTGGGCGTCTCCACGAGGAGCGTATATAAATAAGGTGTCTCTGCCGACCACAGCCTGGCATTCTTCACCCTGATGTCGGCGCCGCTGCTGCTGCTTACCTCGCGACCCTCGCCGTCAAGCAGCGTATAGCGGGGCGTGAAGTTGCCGGTCTTCTTCATGTCGATGTGCAGCGTGCCGTTGCGGTATTTGTCGGTGAGGCCTGCCGTGATGCGGAGGTCATCCACATGCTGGTCGGCATCGCGGCAATAGAGGTAGCTGCTGCGAGCTACGCCGCTGAGGCGCCAGAAGTCCTGGTCTTCGCAGTACGAGCCGTCACACCATCGCATCACCTGTAAGGCCAGCACATTCTCCTTGCCTGCCTTCACGTAGGGCGTGATGTCGAACTCTGCCGCACACTTCGAGTCCTCGGCATAGCCGGCAAACTGTCCGTTCACCCACAGGTAGATGCATGATGTCACCGAACCGAAGTAGGCTATTACCTGCTTGCCGCTCCAGCTGGCCGGTATGCTGATAGTGCGGCGGTATGTGCCCACGTGGTTGTCTTTCACTGGCACCTCGGGAGGGTTATTCATGAAGTGTCCGCGCCATGCAAAGCCGAAGTTTACGTATTCCGGGTCGCCGTAGCCGTTCAGCTCCCACATCCCCGGAACGGACATCTTGCCCCAGCCCGAATCGTCATAATCCGAGCCGAAACAATCCGTGGGTCGCTGGTCGGCATGTTCAACCCAGTTGAAGCGCCAGTCACCATGGAGCGACACAAAGCGCTCCGACTGCTCCATAGCACCCGCCAAAGCTCTTTCCTTTGTCTCATAGCCAAAGAATGCCGTATGCACAGGCAGGCGGTTCACGTTGTTCACTTCAAGGTTGTGCCATTCATCGCCCTTAGGGTGGGCCATTACAGCGCCCGTCATCATAAGGCTGAGTAGGAGGTTTAGTAGTCTCATAATAAAATATAGTTCTTAGGTTCTCTCTTTAGGTGGGTTCTATTAATTAGCTTTGGCAGATTTTTGATTTTGTTTCGAGTGCAGAGTGGCAGTTCCTTGATGGAGCGTAGCGGGCTATGCGACTGAGAGAAAGATGCGATTAAGCGAGAGCAGAGCCAAGCTCGCTTGGACTATGCCGAGCGTGAGCATCTTATCTAACTGACAGTATGCACCGAAAGAAAACAAAAAGATGACAAAACGTTAAACAAAT
>CAJOOC010000066.1 GCA_905236165.1 uncultured Prevotella sp.
GAATGACACGGATTCTTCATTCTTCACTCTTCATGTCAGAGGAGAAATTTCAAAAAAACTTAGAGATAAAGATACAAAGTGTGGATTTATCACAGAGTTTTCATCTGCCATAAAAGCAATATTGTTTCATAAGCATAGAAGGTTCTTCCTATTTGTCGAGACAGTGTGTGATGGCTCTGTTGATGACTCTAATGCGGGCTTCGTTCATTTTCATCACTTTACGGTCATAGGTCATTAGACCGTTGACTTCAGTCTCTACATCGGTGGTCTGCGTATAGACAGCGGCGGAGAATGCAGCGGTGGTTCCATCATGTTGCTGTATTCCTTGCGCCATCCTCAACACGGCCTCACCTTGCTCAACGTATGCGTCGGTGAGTTCATCGGCATCTTTGAAATTGACGTATGTTGTGGCATCGCTCTCTACCCAACGATGACCCTCAACATGCCGACCGAGCCCACCATACTCGCCGAGTACAACAGGACGAGTGGCGTCGTTGAGGAAGAGCTGTGGCGGACGAGCATAGTCGTGCAGGTCAAGAAAGTCGCCTGCATGGTAATGATTGCCACCACTTGCTGGATTGATGAGACGGGAAGGGTCTTGCTGACGGGTGAATTCCACAACCTCCGGGGTTTTGAACTGCCCCCAGGCTTCGTTGAACGGTGTCCACACTACAATGCAAGGATAAGAATAAAGCTGATTGATAATCTCACTCCATTCATGGAAATAGTCGGCCTCGACGCTGGCTGTATGACCTCCGTCGGCTTGTTGGTTCCAATGGCGCATATCCCAGTGCTGGTCGGATCGGCAGATGGAAGGCATGTCCTGCCACACGAGGATGCCGAGAGAGTCGCAGTGATAGTACCAACGGGCTGACTCAACTTTCATGTGCTTGCGAATCATGTTGAAACCCCATTCCTTGGTTTTCTGGATGTCAAAACGGAGGGCTTCGTCGGTTGGAGCTGTGTATAGTCCGTCGGGCCAGTAGCCTTGGTCGAGAGGACCAAATTGGAAAAGGTTTTTGTTGTTCAGCTGGAGACGCCACACACCATCATCTTGCCTGGCGACACTGATTTTACGCATAGCTGCATAGCTGCCAGCCTGGTCAACCTGCTGGTCATTGCTCAAGAGCCGTACAGACATCTGATAGCGGTGGGGGGTGTCGGGTGTCCACAGCTTGGGAGACTTCACGTTCAGGAATACGGTTTGTCCCGCAGGAGCTGTGCTACGAGCAACCAGGCTGCCGCCATCACTGAGTGTCACCTCGACTTTGTCCGTATAGGGATTGGTGCCTACTGTCTTAACATCGACGGCAAAACGTGATGCATCAAGGTCGGGGGTAGTACGGATATCAGCAATATGCTGTTTGGCTACGGGCTCCATCCACACTGTCTGCCAGATGCCTGAGACGCTGGTGTACCAGATGCTGCCATTGCCGCCTGGGTTAAGACGCTGCTTGCCTACGGGTTGCAGGCGGTCTTCCGTACGGTCGATGACGCGTACCGTCAGACGGTTGTCACCCTCGTGAAGTGCAGAAGTAATGTTAGCAGAGAAAGCGGTGTAGCCACCAACGTGGGAGGCTACATGGCGACCGTTGACATAGATGAAGGCTTCATGGTCAACGGCTCCAAAATGTAGGAGGACATCGCGACCCTGCCACGACTTGGGCACGGTGAAAGTGCGCTCGTACCAGAGTACCTGGTCGCGGCGCAACTTGCGCTGAACTCCAGAGAGACTGGACTCCAAGGGATAAGGCACGAGTATCTGCCCGTCGAATTCATCTGGACAAAGGGCGTCTTCGTTTACAATGGCATAGTTCCATAGTCCATTGAGGTTCTGCCATTCGGCACGAGTCATGATTGGACGAGGATAGTCGGGGAGGGGAGCGGCAGGGTTGACCTGTTCTGCAAATGCACTCTTCAGCCGATTGCCTGCAGGGTGCCAACTTGACTGCGGATGGTCGCCCATCTGCTCCTTGAGAACGTTAGGCAGGTCGGCATAGTAGTCGTTGAACTGCTTCAGCGTCTGTGACTGTTCGTTGGGGAAGTAGGTCAGTCGCATCGGTGTTGACTCAAGGTATCCTACGGCATCTGTATAGACCATGCCAGCATTCTGCTGCTTGTAGTTGGAAACGCTTGTTATGATGTGGGCCATACGTGCTTTCGTACCATCAGCGACGGTATAGTCGGAATTAAAGTATTCCACCTCGACAACATGATTGCATGAACAGTCGATAAAGCCCAGATCGGCCTGAGTCTCCAACGCATACCCATCGTAGGTAAAAGAAGTTTCCTCCCCGTCTATTCGGATGGCAAAGGGTGCCAGAGCGCATGGCAGGGCAAGGCGGAAATGGCGGTTCGCAGGCATCTGGGGGTAGCTCCCCTTTCGTGCTGCAATGTTGACACTCATCCTATTGCCTTCGCGATTATAACTGAGGGTGGTGGTTGCGTATTGCGTGGCATAGTCGCAGTCGTTGCCGTTGTCCTCATACATCTCGAAGTAACCGTTCTTGCCGCCAGGGAAGATGCGCACTATGATTTCCTGCTCGGTATCGCTTAGGTTCTTCACCTTGCCATAGTAGGGCAGTATGCTGCCAGCCTTGACATAAACGGGATACTCGTCTATGGTGAAAGCGCGCTCAACGACCTGTCCTCCTTGTAACATAGTTCCTGTCTCATACTCCAACCATTCACCCTCGGGGAGCCATACCTTCAAGCGGGCATAGCCATCATCGTTGTTTACAGGTTCCACAATCGGTGCAATCATCATCTGATTGCCAAACATATACTGCCTGCTATAGTCGTAGGCTTCCTGCTGCATCGGATAGTCATAGTACATCGGACGGCATATCGATACACCTGTCTCGTAATCCTCGCGGGCCATTGTATAGATATATGGTACGAGCGCATAACGTTCATCTATGACACGTTTCAGACGGTTTTTCGTTGCATGGTCGAAGGCCCATGGTTCCTTGTTGAGACTTGGGTCTTTGGTGGAGTGAGTGCGCAGGATAGGCAGGTACTGTCCCATCTGCATAGCGCGTGTGTAGAGCTCCACAGGTACGGGCGAACCCCATTTCACACTCTGATGTCCACCTATATCGTGGCTCCAATAGCCATAGAGCACGTTGGAGGCTGTGCTGTTGAAGTAGGGTAGGTAAGCCAGGCTCTCCCAAGTGATGTAGCTGTCGCCCGAGAAGCCCACCTGGTAGCGATGATTACCCAATCCGCCCCATCGGTGATAGAGCATTGGCCGTTTGCTGTGCATACGCTGCATATCGCTGAAGAAAAGGTAGTTGCACCACCAGGTATTACTCAATCCTTCAACTTGCTTGTCGTTAAGCCATTGTTGCCAGTCAAGCCACCAGAAGTCAACACCATCGTCCATGTAAGGATGCAGGTAGGTGTCGAAGAGCGCCTTCACCATGTTCTTGTTGCTGCCCAACCATTCAACTGCCTTACCATCCGTGACCCCCATACGCTGTGCAAACTCCATATACTTCTTCTCGTAGGGGCGCACACCATCGGCAGGATGAAGGTTCATCGTGACGTTCACACCCTGCTCGTCCATGAACAGCAGGAACTGGCGATAGTCGGGGAAGAGGTTCTCGTTCCAATCCCATCCCGTCCAACCTCCACCAGCCTGCTCGCTGATTGGATGCCAATCCATATCAATGACAAGCACATCCAAAGGGATATCATTCTCTGCAAACCAGCGCACCAGGTTGCGGAAGTCCTGGTCACTGTAGCTCCAATAGCGACTCCACCAATAGCCGAAAGCATAGCGCGGTGGCATTGGCACACGACCAGCAAAGCGAGTGTAGCTCTTAAGTGCTGACCTATAGTCGGTGCCATAACCCATGAAGTACCAATCTTGTGCACCATCGGCACTCTGTCGCTCCTGCACCCAATCCCAGTCCTTGTCGCCATCGAAGAGCAAGCCATGAGAGTCATCCAGCAACGTCCAGCCGTCGGTCGCCAGCAACCCATCCTCCAGTGGGATAGCTGTGCCGTCGGTGCGATGATCACCATTGTAGCCATCGAGTGTGCGGTATGTGCCTTTCAGGTTGCCTTGCTGCCGCATTCCAGGTTTCCAGGTGAAGCCTCTTACATTTCCATTGGATTTATAAGGTATCAGCGACGTGCTGCTGATGGTGAGGTTATCCCCTGTGAAACCGCCCTGACTCTTTCTATAGACAAGTTTGAGCTTGTCTGTATGCAACGTCACCGTCGTACTCGTTTCCCTGATAGAGTAGGCATCAAAAGGGTAGTCACGTATTACCGCCAGAAAACTCTTGTTTTCCACAAACCGCCCATCGGGCGCATATTCCAGGCGCAGCGTCCCAGCATCAATTACAGTTA
>CAJOOC010000067.1 GCA_905236165.1 uncultured Prevotella sp.
GGGGGCTTGTCATAAAACATAAATATGCCCAACCACTGGTAATAAAGAGGTTGGGCATGGGGAGGTCATGTTTAGCGGACAGTAATAAAAAAAAGTGAACTCCATTGTAATGGAATTCACTTTTTTTTGCGGTGCGTACGGGACTCGGACCCGTGACCTCCAGCGTGACAGGCTGGCATTCTAACCAACTGAACTAACGCACCATTTTTGTGGGCTAATGCCGCTGATGTCTCAATTGCGGGTGCAAAGGTAATGCTTTTTTTTGATTTGACCAAACTTTTTCCTTGTTTTTTTCGAAAAAAAACGAAAAGCACCCTAAAACGTGTCAGCAGGAACTTTGCTTGGCTTGCTGTTATGCGAGCTCTACTTTCCTGATGTCCTGCTCTTTATCGCAATAGTGACAACGCACGAAACCATTTTTCTTGTTTACATGGAAAATTGTTGACATGGGTTCGTTGTTTGTAATGCACTTGGGGTTGTTGCAGCGTATTATTCCCCTCAGCTCATCGGGTGTCTCTATGGTCTGCTTCTCGACAACCTCATAGTTTTTTATGATATTGAGCACGGCATTAGGCGCTACTACTGAGACCTGCGATATTTCTTCGGGCGTGAAGAAGCGGTTTGACACTTTGATGATGCCCTTGAGCCCTGCGCGCTTTGACTGGTAGTTGAAGCCTATGGTGACGGGTGTGGAAAGGCTGCCGAGTTTCAGGAGCGATGCTACCTGGTATGTTTTTTCTGTGGGGATGTGGTCTATTACGGAGCCGTTTTCTATTGCGGCGACGAGTCGTTCTTTCTTACTCATAATGGAAGTGAAAAGTGAAAAGTGAAGTATCTCTTTTCTGTTAGTATATTATGGTCTTGTCGTTTTTGATGTCTTCGAGGGTTATTCCGAGACAATGGCAGAAGATGGCCTCACGTGCATAGAGTCCGTTCTGTGCCTGCTGAATGTAGTATGCGTGTGGGTCGTTGTCTACATCGTAGGCTATCTCGTTGACGCGTGGCAGCGGATGGAGAATCTTCATATTGTCCTTGCTCTTACCCAGCATGGCGCGGTTGAGAATATAGACGTTTTTGACACGCTCATATTCCATGAGGTCGGAGAAGCGCTCTTTCTGCACGCGCGTCATGTATATAATGTCGGCCTTGGAGATGATGTCTTCGTTGAAGTCGGTGTATTCCACGTATTTTATGCCGTGTTCATCGCAGTATAGTTTGTATTCCTGCGGCATCTTCAGCTCTTCGGGTGCTATGAAATGGAACGTCGGGTTGAAATGTCGCATGGCAGTGATGAGCGAATGCACGGTGCGTCCGTATTTCAGGTCGCCAACGAGGTAGATGTTGAGGTTTTCGAGTGTTCCCTGCGTCTTATAGATGGAGTAGAGGTCGAGCAGGCATTGTGATGGATGCATGTGTGCTCCGTCGCCAGCGTTGATGATGGGAACTGGTGCCACTTCGGCTGCATAGAGCGCGGCTCCCTCTATGTAGTGACGCATGGCTATGATGTCGGCATAGTTGGCTACCATGAGGAGCGTGTCCTTGAGGGTTTCGCCCTTTGTGGTGCTTGTTACTTTTGCATCGGTAAAGCCTATGACGCGTGCTCCGAGACGGTTGGCAGCGGTTTCGAAGGACAGGCGCGTGCGGGTGCTGGGTTCGAAGAATAACGTGGCGACGACTTTGCCCTTGAGGAGCTCACGGTTGGGGTGTCTTTCAAACTCTTCGGCCATGGCTATGAGATACATGATCTCTTCCTTGCTAAGGTCGGCAATTGTAACGTAATCTTGTTTCTTCATTGCGGGTTATGATGGCTTCTATTTTCTTGTATTTGTGATTTTGAGTGCGAAGTTAAGATTTTTTTTTCAAAAACATTGCACTTTTCTCAAATATTTATTGTATTTTTGCACTTAAATAGCAAAATTGAACCTTTACGCCCCCAATGAAGGGGTGTCAGGCATAATAAGAATAGACCTACTGATGAGAAAGAAATTTGTCCGTTTTCTTTGGCTGTCAATAGCCTCTTTAATCTGTTTCTGCGTTCTGATGTTCGTGATGATATGGAACGGCTGGATAGGCTACATGCCCGATATGGAAGAGTTGCAGAACCCTATTGACCGCTACGCTTCGCAGGTGTTTAGTGCCGACGGTAAGATGATTGGCACCTGGAACATGGATAAGCAGAACCGCATCCGCATTGGTTTCAACAAGATTAACACTAATGTGGTTCAGGCATTGGTGGCTACGGAGGATGAGCGTTACTACGAGCACTCCGGTGTAGACTTCGTGGCTCTTGGCCGCGCCATAGTGAAGCGTGGCATCCTGGGCCAGACGAATGCCGGTGGTGGCAGCACCATCACGCAGCAGCTGGCCAAGCAGCTTTACTCGGAGAAGGTAGGCAGCACCTTCGAGCGCCTGCTGCAGAAGCCTATAGAGTGGGTGATAGCCATCAAGCTGGAGCGCAACTTCACGAAGGAGGAGATAGTGACGATGTATCTGAATCAGTTTGACTTCCTGCATAATGCCGTAGGCATCAAGAATGCCGCCAACACCTATTTCGGCAAGGAGCCCAAGAATCTCTCCCTTGAAGAGGCCGCCATGCTTGTGGGGCTCTGCAAGAACCCGTCCTATTTCAATCCTGTGCGTCATGAGGAGCGCTGCAAGGAGCGCCGCAATGTAGTGTTGCAGCAGATGCTGAAGGCAGGATATATCACGCAGGCTCAATATAATGAGAGTTCGGTAAAGCCCATAGAGATGCATTTCCACCGCACAGATCACAAGGAGGGTGTTGCCCCATACCTCAGAGAGTTCCTGCGACAATACATGATGATGGAGAAGCCCAATATGAGCAACTATCCATCATGGCAGCACGTGCAGTATGTGATAGATTCTATCAACTATGCCCAGGACCCGTTGTGCGGATGGTGCAAGAAGAACCTGAAGAAGGACGGTACACCTTATAATATATATAAGGACGGTCTGAAGATCTACACTACTATTGACACGAAGATGCAGCAGTATGCCGAGGAGGCTGTCCACCAGCATGTGGCACGCTACCTGCAGCCCAACTTCAACAAACAGAACCGCAATAAGCCCAATGCTCCTTTCTCGGGCAGGCTGACAGCGAAAGAGGTGCAGCGCATCATGAACCGTTCCATAACCCAGAGCGAGCGCTACAGGGGTATGAAGGCAGCGGGACACTCTGAAGAAGAGATTCGCGAGTCTTTCAAGAAGAAGACGGAGATGACGGTCTTCACCTATCACGGAGAGAAAGACACCATGATGACCCCTCTCGACTCCATTCGCTACCATAAGTCGTTCCTCAGGGCTGGTTTCTGCTCTATGGATGCCAAGACGGGCGAGGTGAAGGCATACGTGGGCGGAATGGATTTTGCCAACTTCCAGTATGACATGGTTACGGAGGGGCGCAGGCAGGTAGGCTCCACGATAAAGCCCTACCTCTATGCCCTCGCTATGGAGAACGGCCTGACTCCCTGCGATGGTATGCCCAATGCCTCTGCCTTCAGCGACTGGCACGTGAAGGGTGCCAGCGGTGGCTACAGAACGTTGCGCTCCGCCTTGCAGCATTCGCTCAACGGAACATCGACGCAGCTGATGAAGCGCTTCTCGCCTGACGGAAGGGCATTCATGGAGTTCCTCAGCCAGTTTGGAGTACACCTGCCCGATGTCTATCCTACGAAGACGCTCTGCTTGGGCTCCTGCGACATCAACGTCATCGAAATGGTAAGTGCCTACACGGCCTTTGTAAACCACGGCATACGCTGTGCGCCACTCTTCGTCACTCGCATAGAAGACAGCAACGGACAGGTTATTGCGACCTTCGAGCCCAGGGTGAACGAGGTGCTGAGTGAGGAGGCCTCATACAAGATGATAGACCTGCTCAAAGGTGTCGTTGACGGCGGTACCGGCTCACGCATGCGCTTCCGCTATAATGTGGAGGCTGAGATGGGTGCAAAGACCGGTACCACGAACAATAACTCCGACGGTTGGTTCATGGCCATAACACCCGACCTGGTCAGTGGCTGCTGGGTAGGTGGCGAGGATCGTGACATACACTTCGACAGCGAGGCATGGGGACAGGGAGCCACGATGGCCCTGCCCGTATATGCCTACTTCATCAAGAAGGTATATGCCGACAGCACCTTGCCCTACAATGATTCGGCCCACTTTGACGTTCCTGAAGACTTCAACCCGTGTGCAAGAGATATGGATAATGATGATTTCATGGACATAGAAGACGTGTTTGAGTAATTCAAATACACACCCTAAACGTACAATTCAGTTAAAAAACAAAAATATATTAGGTTATTTGTCTTTTTATTTGTAACTTTGTGGCAACATAAGCATAACTGCCGACATACCCTCTTTCAAAAAAAGAGAAAACATATACAATTAATTCACATTATATAACTACAGCGAAACACGTCAGTAGTGTTCCGGTTAAATCTAATCAATCAGAGATGAAACAATTCAACGACAAGGACTTCCTGCTTGAAACCAAGACGGCGCAGGATCTTTACCACAATCATGCGGCCAAGATGCCCATCATCGACTACCATTGTCACCTTATCCCACAGATGGTGGCCGAGAACAAACGTTTTGAATCTATTGCGCAGATATGGCTCATGGGCGACCACTATAAGTGGCGTGCTATGCGTTCCAACGGCGTTGACGAGCGCTTCTGTACAGGCAAGGACACTACAGACTGGGAGAAGTTTGAGAAGTGGGCTGAGACGGTGCCATACACATTCCGTAACCCTCTCTATCACTGGACACACCTCGAGCTGAAGACTGCCTTCGGCATAGAGGAGACGCTCAATCCTACCAATGCGCGTGCCATCTACGACAAGTGTAATGACATGATAAAGAACGACCCTAAGTTCACTCCTCGCGGCCTGATGGCTCATTACAATGTTGAGACTGTATGCACCACCGATGACCCTGTTGACACATTGGAGTGGCACGACATCGTGGCTGCTGATCCAACAGCCAAGACAAAGATGATTCCTGCATGGCGCCCCGACGCAGCAATGAACATCGAGGCTGCAACATTTAAGGGATACGTAGAGAAACTGGAACAGGTTAGTGGCGTAGAGATAAAGAAGTTTGCCGATATGGTTGATGCCCTCCAGAAGCGTCACGATTTCTTCGCAAGCAAGGGCTGCAAGCTGTCTGATCACGGCATTGAGGAGTTCTATGACGACCCATATACCGACGCAGAAATCGACGCCATCCTGCAGAAGGCCCTGGCAGGCCAGACACCTACCGTTGGCGAGCAGCGTAAGTTCAAGCATGCCTTCCTCAAGGAAATGGCCATCATGGACTATAACGCAGGTTGGACACAGCAGTTCCACTATGGTGCCATCCGTAACAACAACACCAAGATGTTCCAGCAGCTGGGTGCCGACACAGGCTTTGACTCTATCGGTGAGTTTACAACGGCAAAGGCCTGCTCACACTTCCTTGACGAACTGAATATGGCAGGCAAGCTGACAAAGACAATCCTCTATAACCTCAACCCATGTGCCAACGAAGTGCTCGCAACAATGCTGGGTAACTTCCAGGACGGCTCTTGCCCAGGCAAGATACAGTGGGGTTCAGGATGGTGGTTCCTTGACCAGAAGGATGGTATGGAGAAGCAGATGAACGCTCTGTCTCTGCTCGGACTGCTGTCACGTTTCGTAGGTATGTTGACCGACTCACGCTCGTTCCTCTCATACCCGCGTCATGAGTACTTCCGCCGCACAATGTGTAACCTTCTGGGCAACGACATCGAGAAGGGTATGGTACCATTCACAGGATATGAGGAACAGCGCGTACGCCAGATGGTTGAGGATATCTGCTACAACAATGCAAAGAACTACTTCCAGTTTGCATAAGCAGAAATAATAATAATAAACGGCAGCAGGAGAAAAGTGCTGCTGACATAAATCAAGAGAAAGTGCCTAAAATCATGTTTGGGCACTTTTTCTTTTGTAATTGTTTGGCCGATTGGAAAAAATACACTACCTTTGCACCGCATTTGCAAAACAGATGTATCCGGGGTGTAGCGCAGTTGGTAGCGTTCCTGGTTTGGGACCAGGCTGTCGCAGGTTCGAGTCCTGTCACCCCGACAAGAAAAGGAGCAACCCTTAGGGCGGCTCCTTTTTTCTTTAAATGAGGGTCGGAATATTTTTTTTTCCGGAAAGTAATAACTCAACAATAGATAAAAACAATAGCTTTATGAAATTAAACATTGCAGTTCTGGCTGGTGATGGTATCGGTCCGGAAATTATGGAACAGGGTGTGGCCGTGATGTCGGCTATAGCCGAGAAGTTCGGTCATGAAGTGTCTTACAAGGAAGCTCTTTGTGGCGCTCATGCCATCGACGAGGTTGGTGATCCTTTCCCCGAGGAGACATATCAGATTTGCGAGGCTGCCGATGCTGTACTCTTTGCAAGTGTTGGCGACCCGAAGTTTGACAATAACCCTTCTGCAAAGGTACGTCCAGAGCAGGGCCTTCTTGCTATGCGTAAGAAGCTCGGCCTGTATGCCAACATCCGTCCCGTTACTACGTTCGACTGTCTTGTTCACAAGTCACCCCTGAAGGATGAAATCGTGAAGGGTGCTGACTTTATCTGCATCCGTGAGCTTACTGGCGGCATGTACTTCGGCAAGAAGCAGGAGCCACAGATGAACGGTGAGATAGGCACTGAGGATGCCCTCGACACCAACTACTATACACGTCCAGAGGTGGAGCGTATCCTGAAGGTGGCATATCAGTATGCCCGTCAGCGCCGCAAGCACCTCACGGTGGTAGATAAGGCCAACGTGCTGGCTTCTTCTCGTCTGTGGAGAAAGGTGGCGCAGGAGATGGCTCCACAGTATCCTGACGTAACTACCGACTATATGTATGTTGATAACGCTGCTATGCGTATGATTCAGGAGCCAAAGTTCTTTGACGTTATGGTGACCGAGAATACCTTCGGCGACATCCTTACCGATGAGGGCTCATGCATCACGGGTTCTATGGGACTGCTGCCTTCTGCATCAACGGGTTCGTCAACTCCTGTCTTTGAACCTATTCACGGCTCTTGGCCACAGGGCAAGGGACTGAATATTGCCAATCCTCTGGCACAGATTCTTTCTGTCGCTATGCTTTATGAATACTTCGACCTGAAGGAAGAGGGCGCCCTGATACGCAAGGCTGTTGATGCCTCTCTCGACCAGAATGTGCGCACACCAGAGATACAGGTGGAAGGCGGTGCTAAGTATGGTACCAAAGAGGTGGGTCAATGGATTGTTGACTTCATCAAGAAAGCATAAAAAAATCATAATGGGGTGATATAATATGCGCAAATTAAGATTTGCAATCTGCATTTTACTCACGCAACTCTTGTTCGCTATGGGTGCTTCAGCCCAGACGCAGCGGGAGTTGCGTGATTCTCTTTCTATGATTAACGGCCTGATAAAGCAGCATCCTACGGCTGTGAAACTCTATCTTCGCAAAGCGGCTCTTAACATAGAATTGGAAGAATGGCAATATGCCCTTGAAACGTATGACAAAATACTGGAAATGATGCCAGGCAACCTTACCGCACTCTATTATCGCGGCTTTGTATATCAGCATCTGAAGCGCTATGGTAAGGCCAGAAAGGACTATGAACTGCTGCTGAAGCTGGAGCCTCTGCATGAACACGCTCTGATGGGGCTCGTGATGACCAATCTTGCCGATGGTCGTATTACAGCAGCCTTCGACGGAGCAAACCGTCTGGTGGAGCTGTTTCCCGACAATGCGCAGTCATACGCTGTAAGAGCCGATGTGGAGAAACGGCAGAAGATGTTTGAGCCCGCGTTGGATGATATTAAGAGGGCCATAGAAATAGAGGATGTAGAGGTGCAGAAGCGTTATCCCATAACGGTGGATGACGATATCACGGCCTATCAGCTCTCGGCCTTCGAACTGTACATGCAGATGAAGAACTTTCGTGCTGCCCGTGCTTGTGTGGATTATTTGGTGAAGAATGGCGTCCCTCGCGCGTACCTTAATGATTATTATAAGAAGATGGAGCGACGCTGAGCCATCATGCCTTTGGTAGCATGAAGGCTATCGTGGGCTGGGTGTTGTCTTCGTTGTCGTTGCTCACTATTTTGATGCCGCAGGCATAGCGGTTTGTGGTAGAGCCTATCTCCCTCAGTATCTGACGAAGAATGAGGAAGTCCACGTCGGTGGTATGTGGCGTGAAGAGATCTCTGAGGCTATTTCCGGCATCAGAAATTACTGATTTTGATATCGTTTGCGAAATAGAGGTTCTTATCTCTATGTATTCTGCATTCTCGTCTTCTATCGTGTAAACTGGCGTCTTGCCGTTGTTATGACGCTTAAGGATGGTTCTGAGCAGGGTGATAAGTTCATCGTTGGCCATGATTTTGACGGACGTATCAGAAGGCTGCTCTTCTTTGTCGACAGATAGTTTTTTCCCGTAGACTATTCCTGGGAATAGTTCTTCTATTTCGTATTTCCTCATGGCAAACCTGTATGTTGCTGTGCTGCCGTTAAGCACCTGTGTGGTGAGCATGGCATATAGCTCGCGATAGTATGTTATGGCCGAGAAGATATCTTCGTTCTCTGCTTCAGTATTGCTCTCCGACGACAGCATCTGCTGTATTCGGGCAGGATAATACATTGTCTCGTGTTTCACGATGGAGAGTTGATTATCTGTGATATTGTTAAGCACGTGAAGGCGGGAATATTCATTCTGTGTAGCGCTGATGGCTTCCTTCATGTCACTGATGCGGCGTGCCAGATTCTTCCTGTAACGAATGACATGCCTCAGGTATGTGAACCAGAAAATGGGTGCGAGCGACACTATGAGCATCAATACTATGAGCATCGTGATGTTTGCCCACATCTCGCCCTGCTCCATGAGGCGGCAGTAGTCAGACAGGGTCTTGTCTGCGGTTACCTTCTTGTATAGGTTGGTGTAGAGGTAATTGTTGTATTGGTATCTATCCCATTGATGCCGTGTAAGTGCTGCAATGGCCGTCTCGTTGTATATCTTCAATTTTAGGGTGTCGTTGGCTAAAGAGTCTATCTTGAGGTCTTCCATGCATGAGTCGGCATAGAGTATCGCCTCGTCATAGCGGCCCATGATGTTACATTGGTACAGGCTGTCAGCATGTCGGGCAGTCTCGGCATATGTCTTGATGGTTCCGTTATTGCTGGCTGTCGCCTCGTTGGTCTCACTATTGCCTGCTGTCGCCTCGCTGGCACATATAGCCATAAGGCAAAGCAGCAGCTTCATTGCTAACGGCAGACGGAACGAGATGCGCGTGCCCTGGCCCAGTTCTGACTCGGCCTTGATGGAGCATACGGAGAATAATGAGGATATTTTCCGGTAGCGGTCTATGATACCTCTGCAGTTCTGCAGACCGAAACCGTGATTGCCTGTTGAGTTAACGCCAGTGTGTGAAGGATGCTGTGTAGCTGTTGCGTTTGAAGAATGTTGTGTAGATGTTGTGCCTTCGTCTTTGATGGGTTTGTATTCAAAGATGTGTTCTAACTGTTCCTCACTCATCCCGCGTCCTGTGTCTTCTACCGTTATCTCGGCATATTGCTCTGTGTCGTTCTTTGTGCATAGGATGTTGAGGTCGCCACCTTCGGGCATAGCCTTGCGGGCATTGTCGGCAAGGGTATTGATGAGGAACATGGTGAGCGTTTTGTCGGCTTTTACGCTTAACTGTGTGGAGGGGACGTTCAGCCTGATGCCTTGCTTGAGAAGGGTAGGGGAACTCTGCTCTATTACCTGAAGGATGCTTTGCAGCTGGAAGGTCTCTATCTTGGGTTCTATGATTCCGTGACGCATCTTGATCCATCGGGTGAGCATGGCATTCTGCTGTTCTATGTCCTTTGCTACATCTTTGGCGTAGGCTATGCTTTCAGCCTTGATGCGTTCGTCGGTAGAGTGAATACCTTTCTCTACGGACAGCCTCATGCGGTCTATCAGGGGCAGGATGCCGTTGATGACGGAAATCTGTGAGCGTTGCTCTATAGCGGAGCGCTGTGCGTTGCTCAACTGCAGGCGCAGTTTCTGCATCTCGTCTTTAAGCATGTCGAGTTCTTCTTCATTCTCTGTGTTTTCCTTCATCTTGTGCTTCCTAATACGTGTGAGCACAATGGTGGACACAAGCAGCAGGAGGAATACACCCGAGGCTATGGCTACAAGGAACCATATCTTGTCTGTTGTCTCCTTCAGCTCATATGCCCGTGCTTCAAACTGACGGTCTTGACGGGTACTGTCCTGAAGGTCGAGGTATGTGTTTCTGTAAAGGTCGCTATGGTATTTGTCGTCGAGAGCAGAATATGACATCGACATCTGTTCGGCCAGACAGGCCTTCATGTCGGGCATAGAATCGGTGGCGGGATTGTCCAACGCTATATTGAGGCATTCTATGGCTATCCCAGCCTCACCTATGAGGAAGTAGCATCGGGCAAGGTTGAGCCACGCCTCGTTGGTGATGTACGGGTCGTTAAGTGAGAATGACATGTTCAGAGCCCTCTCTGCCAGATTACCAGAGAGCAGCGAGTCAGCTACATTGTCTTCGTTGATATACCGTATCGAGGGAGCATCGAAGTCGTATGCCAGTTCAAAGAAATCGTAGTTGCTGAAGTATTGGCTCAGTACGAGCATGGAGAGCACCTCGTATCTGGTTATCTCCCTGCGCTTTGCAAGGATGTAGCATTGTACGAGACAATCGTAGCCCCTCAATACGATGTCTTTGAAGTGGGTTATGTTATATGGCATGTAACACACCTTTCCCTGATGGTACAGGTAGTTGAGCCATTGCATGGAATCTGTCTGAAGGTTTATGGTTGTGTTGTCGGCAAGCTGTGTGATGATGTGCTGTGCCTCTTTTCTGTTGCCAAGCTGCAGCAGATAGTCGGTAAAGGCAAGTGTATATCCCGTTTTCAGGCTTATGTATTCCTGCTGTTGCGCAGGGGGTAAAGAAGCGAAAACGTTTTCATGCCCGGAGAGCAGTTTCTCCGTCTTGTATTTATGCAGGTAGAAGTTAAGGTTGTCTGCCTTGATGCGGCAAGAATCCATGCTCATGATTTCATGTCGTGCCAAGGCGAAGTCTTCCGACGCGCTCTTTCTGCATGAGACCGTCAGAAGAAAAAGAAGGCTCCACAGGGCTATGTTGAGCCAAGTGGAGCCTATCCTGATTTTCTTAAGCTCTTGCAGCATCGCAATAGCCGAGAGCCTCCTTACACTTGTCTGTGATATACTGCCAGTCGCCAGCAGCTACCTTGTCCTTGGGGAAGAGTTTTGAGCCCATGCCAACGCAGTATACGCCAGCCTTGAACCACTTCTCCAGGTTCTCCTTCTCAGGAGCAACGCCACCAGTAACCATAATCTTTGACCAAGGCATTGGAGCCATCAGGCCCTTGATGAGGTTTGGACCTACTACGTCGCCAGGGAATACCTTTGTAAAGTCGCAGCCCACCTCCTGCGCCTTACCAATCTCTGAAGGTGTGAGGCAACCAGGGCAGTATGTCACGCAACGACGGTTGCAGACAATGGCGATATCAGGGTTGAACAGCGGACCAACCACGAAGTTGGCGCCAAGCTGGATATAGAGAGATGCCGTTGGTGCGTCAACAACAGAACCGATACCCAGAGCCAGCTCTGGACATTCCTTTGCAGCCCACTTAGAGAGCTCGCCGAACACCTCGTGAGCAAAGTCACCACGGTTGGTGAACTCAAAAGCGCGTACGCCACCATCGTAGCAAGCCTTAATAACGTTCTTACATACTTCAACATCCTTGTTATAGAAAACAGGGACCATAGGTGCTGCCTTAATTTTGGCCATCACCTCGAATTTATCAAATTTTGCCATTTGTTATATAGTATTTGCTGTATTTGAACTTATCTCTGAACGCGACCGTTTGCATTACCGCCAGCGAGAGCCTCTACCTCTGCAACAGATACGAGGTTGTAGTCACCATTGATGGTGTGCTTGAGGGCTGAAGCAGCAACAGCGAACTCCAGAGCCTCGCCCTGTGTTGGCTTTGTAAGCAGACCATGGATGAGACCGCCAGAGAAAGAGTCGCCACCGCCTACGCGGTCGATGATTGGATTGATCTCATAACGCTTAGACTGATAGAACTCCTTGCCGTCGTAGATGAGGGCCTTCCAGCCATTGAATGTGGCAGAGAATGACTCACGGAGGGTAGAAACAACATACTTGAAGCCGAACTGCTCCTTCATCTGCTTGAAGATGCCTTCGTAGCCGGCAGCATTGGTCTCACCGCCCTCTACGTCTGCGTCAGGCTTGAAGCCCAGACAGAGCTCTGCATCTTCCTCGTTGCCTATGCAAACGTCTACATACTCCATGAGAGGACGCATGATAGAGATAGCCTTCTCCGAGGTCCACAACTTCTTGCGGAAGTTCAGGTCTACAGAAACACATACACCATGGCGCTTTGCTGCCTGGCAGGCCAGCTTTGTCAGCTCGGCAGCCTTGTCGGAAATGGCTGGGGTGATGCCAGACCAGTGGAACCAGTCAGCACCTTCCATTATAGCGTCGAAATCGAAATCCTCTGGATTTGCCTCGGCGATAGCTGAATTGGCGCGATCATATATAACCTTTGAAGGACGCATGGAGGCACCTGTCTCGCAATAATACAGTCCTACGCGGTCACCGCCGCGAGCGATATACTGTGTGTTAACACCATAGCGACGAAGAGAGTTAACGGCAATCTGACCAATCTCGTGAGCTGGCAACTTTGTTACCAGATAAGCATCATGACCATAGTTGGCGCAGCTGATGGCTACGTTGGCCTCACCGCCACCAGGGATGATGCGGAATACGTCTGTCTGAATGAAACGGTCCTGACCGTTAGGAGAAAGGCGGAGCATAATCTCGCCCAATGTTACTACTTTTGCCATAGTTTTTTTTAATAAAGGTTTATTTATAGAGTGAATTGCAAATTGATGCTTGGTTAAACAAATTGTATTATTTTGCGCAATATGGCGCATAAACACGGCTTTTCCGTCACAAATTTATGAAGAAATCGTTAAATGACAAAGTTTTTACACCAAAAACTATGTTTTTTTTTGGTTTTTTGTAAAAATATGCGCTGTGTGTTCGCACAATTTGATTTTTTTTACTACTTTTGCATTCCGATAGGACAGATTACATGGGATAGAGCTCCCATAACATTATTAAATAATTGTAAGAAGGTGACAGAGCGCTACACAATCAAGGACATAGCGGAGAAGGCAGGTGTGTCTACAGGAACCGTGGACCGTGTTTTGCACAATCGCCCCAATGTGTCAAAGAAATCACTTGAAAAGGTAAAGAAGGTTCTTGACCAGATTAACTACGAGCCCAATATGTATGCCAGCGCATTGGCAAACAGCCGAAGGTTCGACTTCTTCTGCCTTATGCCAAAGCACGAGAGTGAGGCTTATTGGGAAGAGGTGGAACAAGGCCAGCGGAAATGCTGCGATACAAGGAGGGACTTTCATGTATTCGTAACATTCAAGTATTACCGTCGCAACGACATCGTGTCATTCCGCGAACAATTCACGGCAATTCTTGAGGAAAACCCTGACGGAGTCGTTGTCGTTCCTTCAAAGCTCGATGTTACTCGGGAGTTTACCGACATTCTTCATTCCGAGGAGATACCCTTCATAATGCTCGACTCATACCTGCCCGACCTCAGGCCTCTGGCGTTCTATGGACAAGACTCCTTCGCCTCGGGATATTTCGCAGCAAAGATGCTCATGCTACTTGCCAACAAGGAGAAAGAGATAATGCTGATGAAACAGACACTTGACGGCGTCAACGTAGCCAGTAAGCAGCAGGACAACCGAGAGGTTGGGTTCCGCCACTATATGCGTGACCACTTTCCTGACATCAAAATTAATGTGCTTGACCTGCCGTACCAGAGCACTAAACGACAGCATGCAGTACTCTTGGAGGACTATTTCAGTACCCATCCAGATACACACCATTGCATAACGCTTAACTCAAAAGCCCATATTGTTGGAGAGTTCCTGCTAAAGACCAACCGGCGCAACGTGCAGATAATGGGATATGATATGGTGGAAAAGAATGCACGCTGCATCAGAGAGGGAAGCATATCATTCCTGATAGCCCAGCACGGATACCAGCAGGGATACTATAGCATTGACGCACTCGTAAGGGCTGTGATACTCAAGAAGCACGTTACAGCTGTCAACTACATGCCCATCGAGATTCTCTCAAAAGAAAACGTGGACTTCTATCGCAGAACGCAGATATAAAGACCCGCCTCAACATACAAAAAGAATATAAAAAATCCAACACTATGGAACAGACATTTTTAAAAATCAATCCCGCAGACAGCGTTGTCGTTTGTCTGCAGCCAATGAAGCAGGGAGACGTAATCTCTGTTGACGGAAAAGACATCACACTCCTTCAGGACACACCTGCAGGCCACAAAGTGTTGCTAGAAGACAAAGCCGAAGGTGAGGACATCATCAAATACGGCTATCCTATCGGTCATGCACGACAAGCTCTTAAAGCAGGAGCATGGGTTAACGAGGATAATCTGAAGACTAATCTTGCTGGTACACTTGAGTATACATATCAGCCAGTAAACGAAAAACTTACCATAGCCAAAGAAAACCGAACCTTTAAGGCTTATAAGCGTAAAAATGGCGACGTGGGTGTGCGTAACGAGATATGGATAGTACCCACTGTAGGCTGTGTTAATGGCATCGCCGAACAGCTGGCCAAACAGTTGGAGGAAGAGACTAAGTTGGAGGGTATCGACGCCGTCCATGCGTGGCATCACAACTACGGATGCTCGCAGCTTTCAGAGGACCATGAGGCCACCCGCAAAGTCCTTCGTGACCTCGTGCTGCATCCCAATGCAGGAGGCGTACTCGTTCTATCACTAGGGTGTGAGAATAACCAGCCCAAGGACTTCATGGCTATGCTGGGCGACTATGATCAGGACCGCATCAAGCTCCTTATCACACAAGAGGTAGACGGTGATGAGGTAGAGGCAGGCATGGACATACTCCGAAAGCTCTACCAGCAGGCCAAGCAGGATGTTCGCGAGGATGTGCCTGTAAGCAAGCTACGTGTAGGACTTAAGTGTGGTGGCTCCGACGGTTTTTCTGGTATCACAGCCAACCCGTTGGAGGGAGAATTTTCTGACTGGCTCGTTGCACAGGGAGGTACATCAATTCTCACCGAGGTACCAGAGATGTTCGGTGCTGAGACCATCCTCATGAACCGCTGCGAGACGAAGGAACTCTTCGACCAGACGGTATCGCTCATCAATAACTTCAAGAACTATTTCCTCTCCCACGGAGAGCCCGTCGGTGAAAACCCATCACCAGGAAATAAGGCCGGAGGTATCTCAACACTCGAAGACAAAGCCCTTGGATGCACTCAGAAGTGTGGACGAGCACCAGTGAGCGGCGTGTTGGAGTATGGTGACCGACTGCAGAATACCGGACTCAACCTGCTCTCTGCTCCAGGTAACGACCTCGTGGCATCAACTGCCCTTGCATCAGCAGGATGCCACATTGTGCTTTTCTCCACTGGTCGAGGAACTCCATTCGGCACCTTTGTACCGACCATGAAGATATCCACCAATAGCGGACTATTCAACCGCAAGAAAAACTGGATAGACTTCAACGCCGGACAGCTTGTTGACGGAGGAAAGACAATGAAGGAACTCGTGCCAGAGTTCATCGACAAAGTGCTTTCTGTTGCATCGGGTGAACCCGCACGTAACGAAATCAACGGTTATCGCGAAATATCCATATTTAAGAACGGAGTAACACTCTGATAATCACAGAAAAGAAAAAAGGAGTCTATCATTTAATGATGGGCTCCTTTTCTTGATACCTGTAACGAGAACCTGAACTACTCTTTCTTGATACTTTTTAGGTGGGTTCTTGCGCTCCGTAGGTGCTCAGGCGCGAGCGGAACTATTAATTAGCTTTGTCAGTTTTTTGGTTTTGTTTCGAGTGCAGAGTGGCAGTTCCTTGAAGGAACATAGCGGGCTATGCGACTGAGAGAAAGATGCGATTAAGCGAGAGCAGA
>CAJOOC010000068.1 GCA_905236165.1 uncultured Prevotella sp.
AAAAGACTTTGAAGTATATGAGAAAGATGCTTATAGCAGCCATGTTGCTGGCTTCGTGTTTCCTCCCGGCCAAGGGTGAGGACTATTCTGCGTATTATAAGGACCTGCCAGTGAAGCTGCAGCAGGTCAATGTGCCCAACATCCCTGACCGCAGGGTGAATATCACGGACTTCGGTGCCAAGGGCGACGGCCTCACCGATTGTACGGAGGCTCTTCAGAAGGCTATCGACGCTGTGGCAGAGCAGGGTGGGGGACATGTTGACGTGGATGCAGGCATCTGGGTGTTCTCACCGATAGTGATGAAGTCGGGTGTGGACCTGCATCTGGCCAGGCACTGCCTTCTGCAACTCTCTGAGGACCGCTATAAGTCAGTGAAACCCGGAGCGAGGAAGGCCTCCTATGGCATTGGCGGCACAGACCTGCATGACATCTCCATCACGGGAGAGGGCATCATCGACGGCAACGGTGAGTTCTGGCGCTACGTGAAGCGCAGCAAGCAGAGCGACGTGGAGTGGAAGGAGTACCTCGTTATGGGCGGCACGCTCAATGATAAGGGCGACATGTGGTTCCCCTTTAACCTGAGGCATCAGGCCAACATCGCCGCCGACATGATGAAGCAGGAGAAGATGAGGGCAGACCTTGTGCGCTTTGACCGCTGCCAGCGTGTGATGCTCAAGGGCATAACGTTGCAGAACAGCCCAAGGTTCCATTTCCGCCCCGGTGACTGCTCCGACATCATCGTGGATGGCATCAGCGTGTGGTGTCCGTGGAATGCGCAGAACGGTGACGGCATCGATATAGGACACGGAAAGCGGGTGCTCATCGTGGGAAATACCGTTGACTGCGGCGATGACGGCATCTGCATGAAGGGAGGTGCAGGCGAGGCCTCTGTGGGACATAGTGCCAATGAGGATATCCTGATAACGAACAATACGGTATATCACGCTCACGGAGGCTTCGTCATCGGCTCAGACTTCTCTGCCGGCATGAAGAATATCGTGGTGTGCCATAATACCTACTCCAATACCGATACGGGCCTGCGCTTCAAGAGCGCTGTAGGGCGCGGCGGAGTGACGCAGAATATCTATTGCTATGACATCGTGATGACCAACATAAAGAACGAGGCCATCATCTTTGAGACAACCTATCACGATACAGCCGTTGCCGCAGGCAAGGATGGCTGGGGCGGAGAGAAGTGGGTGCCTGACTTTAAGGATATCCATATCTCAAATATCACCTGCAACAGTTGCAAGACAGCCATAAAGTCGGATACCTCTGGTGGTATGGTTCACGACATCGAAGTGAACAACTCTGTGTTCTTCTATACTAAAACTGGCACGGATATTGATAAGGGTAGTGACATAAAGATGAACAACGTAACATTAAAGACATATTGATTAACATGAGAAATGAAGTTCCCGTACTGCTGCTTACGGGTTATTTAGGCAGCGGAAAGACCACATTGCTCAACCGCATCCTGACCAATGAGAAGGGTATTAAGTTTGCGGTGATAGTGAATGATATCGGTGAGGTAAATATTGACGCAGACCTCATACAGCAAGGCGGCGTAGTGGGCCAGAAGGACGACTCGCTCGTGGCTCTGCAGAATGGCTGCATCTGCTGTACCTTGAAGATGGACCTGGTGCAGCAGCTCGATGACATCATTAAGCTGCAGCGCTTTGACTATATCGTGATAGAGGCCAGCGGCATCTGCGAACCCGCTCCGATAGCACAGACCATCTGCTCCATTCCCACGATGGGCGGGCAGTACTGCCAGAGTGGCATACCGAAGCTTGACTGCATCGTGACCGTAGTGGATGCGCTGAGGATGAAGGATGAGTTCGGATGCGGCAAGTCGCTCCTGGGGGCTAAGCGCGATGAGGAGGACATAGAGAACCTTGTCATTCAGCAGATAGAGTTCTGTAATATCATCTTGCTCAATAAGGCCTCGGAGGTGACTCCCGAAGAGCTGGAGCGCGTGACGCAGATAGTGCGTGCCCTGCAGCCAAAGGCCGAGATTATTCCGTGCGACTATGGTAACGTGGACTTTGAAAAGATTCTCGGTACGGGGATGTTCGACTTTGACTCCGTGGCTACATCGGCAGCATGGATTAGCGAGATAGAAAACCATCAGGGCGATGAGGAACATGACGACGATGAGCATGACCATCATCATCACCATCATCACGACCATGATGACGACGATGAGCATGAGCATCATCATCACCATCATCACGACCATGATGAAGATTGTGAGAGCCATCACGGCGGCGAGTGTACCTGCCATCATCACCATCATCATCACCATCACGGCGAGGGCGAGGCAGAGGAGTATGGAATAGGAACATACGTGTATTACGCCCGTAAACCCTTCGATATCACCATGTTCGATGATTTTGTGGCTCGTCGCTGGCCGAAGAGCGTGATACGCGCCAAGGGACTGTGTTGGTTTGAGGATCAGCCGCACCTCTGCTATATCTTCGAGCAGGCAGGCCGGCAGGTGCAGCTGCAGAATGCGGGACAATGGTACGCTACGATGCCTGAGGAGGAGCTGAAGCAGTTCCGTATAGACAATCCGGGCGTGAACCGCGACTGGGATGATACCTACGGGGACCGTCAGCAGAAGCTCGTCTTCATAGGTCAGAACCTTGACAAGAAAGCTATCAAGGCAGAGTTGGATGCCTGTCTGAAAGACATGCAGCCCTAACGTTCTCGTTAAGAATAAACAACTCAACTTTCACATGTCTGTAACGACCACGCTCCTGGCTTTAACGACCACGTTCCGAGCCATGCTCGCCTGAACTCCGCTGAAAATAAACAATGTGTGAAGAATTACGCGAATTACACGAATTAAATTAATACCTGTCATAGCAGAATAAACATATAAAGTATGTGTTATGTAAATCGCAGCGCGCAGCAAAAAATTCGTGAAATTCGTGAAATTCGTGGTAGAGAAAAGAATATGCGTACTTCCGAAAGTTGAGACAATACCTTACCCCGCCTTGCTGGCAGAGATAAGGATATGCGACCCGTCAGAGAGGGTGGTGGCGAAGAGATACACGCTGCCACCTTCTTTTATCTTCAGCCGTTTGCGAAGGTCTGCTACCGTTGAAGGGAAATTGCGGATGGTGAGGTTGGCCTGCGGCATGTCCTTAAGGAAAGCCTTAAGGGAGGCTTTGGAGAAATTGCTGATGCCGGTAATGATGAACTGTCGTGCCGGTACCGACGCTATGGGGGCCGTTCCAAGGAAGAGGTTGCTCATGGGATGCAGCTTCTGCAGACCGTAGCTGGCGGCAAAGGCATCCTGCATGGCGGCCTTCATGATGCTCGCATTAGGTTCGAAAAGATACTGTCCGGGCTGGGGCACAGACGCTATTGACATGTTACGGGCTTTCTCTATTTCTGCCAACCCGAGGATGAGGTCGCTTTCCCCGCTCCCAAGGTTGACACAATGGTAGTCAGGACGCCCCGTAGCCTTGTCGGTAATCACGAACAGCAGTTCCTTACACTCTCCCTTGACGCTTACCACATGTACCTCGCTGACGTGATGCAGGGTGCGCAGAGCCATTGTGATATCGAGCATGGGTGATAGCTTTACGATGACAAAGCGCGAGAACGACAATAGCTTCGTCTGAAGCTGCAAAAGGTCTGGCGTACAGTCGCTTATGGCAATAGTCTTCTTGCCGGCATCATCGCGGCGGGCGGGGTCGAGGAATGTGATGTCGCAGAGCTTGTTGTCGGGGTCTATGACGTCGATAGTGTCAAGAAACTCCTCTGCGGTGCATGCTATCACCTCTGCCTGGGTGAGACCTAAAAGCGGGAAGTTATGACGGGCTGCCTTACACAGCTCCTCCTGTCTCTCTACGTAGATGGCCTTGGCGAAAGGGCGAGCCATATAGCTGAAATCTACGCCGAAGCCTCCTGTGAGGTCTGCCAAAACACCGCACCTTGAAGACAGCCGTTTTGCGAGCGTGGACTTATACTGGGCCGTTGCCTCGCTGGAACATTGTTCCATTGACAGTCGGGGAGGGTAGTGAAGCCCAGCCACCTCAGCCCATTGGGGTAACTTCTTCAAAGCCAGCTGATAACCCTCAATCTGCCGAAGAACCCATTTGGCATCAACACCCTCCGGCATCTTCTGAAATGCCAGCTGCCGAACGTCCATATCACGGTTCTGCTCTATGTATTCCTCGTTGGAAATCAATTCGTTAATTTGAAATAATTATCAATTTGTAGATGTCTCGCAGAAATCGCAGAAAACGCAGAAATCTTCGCAGCCAGGGACGTGGTACAACCCCCTTCACTTCCCCCGTTTCCCGGGGGGCAGAAACACCCGCGACAGAAAAAAATGCACACACAGTAACGTAATATGCCTCACGGCATCGCGGGCAGGCTGCCCACGTCCCTGCCCCCAGAGGTTATCATAATTTGTTAATTCGTTAATTCGAAATGGTTTGTTAATTTGTTAATTTGTTAATTTGTCAAACGTCTTTTTTCTCTTGTAATAGTACTGCCACAGTATGGAGACATCGGTAAGTCCTACGGCAGGCGAGTTCTTCGCCTGTTTCTGTATGCGGGCACGTTCCTTGTCGAAGGTGTGTTGCCAGGCAAGGAAGTCTCGGCGTGCTCTCATCACGGCGCGGAAGTCACCCCAGTGTAAGGTGAGCAGCATCTGCAGCTCTGCCAGCCTGTCGAGCCATTTGCGTACGGACATCACCTCGTCGAGCCCACAGGGCGCACCGCTGTTAGGCTCTGAGGGCAGGTTCTTGTAGAGCGAGGTGAGGTTGTTGCGGAAATTCAGGTGGGTCTTCCTTGGGTTGCCCTGTGGGAGCGTGCCGCCACCGAGGTGGAACACCTTGCTCTGCGGTATGCATACCACGCGACGCCCCATCAGGTTCAGGCGCCAGCAGAGGTCTATCTCTTCCTGATGTGCGAAGAAGCGTCCGTCCAAACCGCCTGCTGCCCAATAGTCCTTGGCGCGTATCATCAGACATGCTCCCGAGGCCCACAGCACGTCGGCAACCTCGTCATACTGTCCCTCGTCGCGCTCTACGGTGCCCATCACGCGTCCCCGGCAGTAGGGATAGCCGTATTTGTCCATATATCCGCCGCAGGCTCCGGCATATTCGAACATCTCGGGGTTGGCATCGCTGAGCATCTTCGGCTGGCAGGCCGCCACATCGTGGTGAGAATCCATATACTCCACCAAGGGTGTGAGCCATCCCTGCTCCACGCGAACGTCGCTGTTCAGCAACAGGTAGTAGTTGTCGTTGCCTAAGGTCGAGGACCGCTCTTCCTTCTTGATATGCCTGAGGGGCGACTTAAAGGCTACGTTAGGCTTGATATCCTCAGCCTCAAGCACTTTGAAGGCTTTGTTGTAACCATTGGCAAAGCCCCAGTTGCGCGACATCGGTATGATGCGCACCATAGGGAATTCCCGCGCCAGCATCGTCAGCGACTCGTCGGTTGACGCATTGTCCGCCACGATAATGTCGGCACCCTGCGAGTTCTCTACGATGCTCGGAAGGTAACGCTGCATCATGCTGCAGCCGTTCCAGTTAAGTATTACTATTGAGAGCAATGTTCTATGTTGTTTAAGAGTTATTCTTTTTGTTATTCCGTTATTCCATCATTCCGTCATTCAATCATTCCATCATTCCGTCCATCTGGTCCTTGCCCCGGTGCTGCATCCTCAGTTTGACAATCTGGTTGTCAAGGCTGGCAATATCGATGCTGGGGGAGGCCTTCAGCGACACCCTGATATAGTTGTCGGTGAAGCCTTGCATCACCTTGCCGCGAGAGGCCTTTTCGAGCAGCACCTCGCGTACCTTATTATTATATAAGGCGTAGAAGGTCTCGGTTTTCTTGTCTGAAAGTTCCAGAAGGCGTTGGCTACGTGCCTTCTTCTCCTTCGCCGTAACGCTATAGGGAATCTTAAGCGCTGCTGTCCCTGGTCGCTCGCTGTAGGGGAACACATGCAGCTGCGTCACGGGCAGGCTGCTGAGCAATTCGTAGGTCTCGCCGAAACACTCCGGTGTCTCGCCCCTGCATCCCACCATCACGTCTATTCCCAGGAAAGCATCGGGCATGGCCTCCTTGATGCTTAGTATCTTCTCGCGAAACAGACGGGTGTCGTAGTGGCGGTGCATCAGTGTGAGCACTTCGTCGGAACCGCTCTGCAGCGGTATGTGGAAATGCGGCATGAAGGCGCGGCTCTTGGCGCAGTAGTCTATCAGCTCAGGGCTGATGAGGTCGGGTTCCAATGAGGAAATCCTGTAACGTTTCACCTCCTCTATCTCGTCAAGGGCCTTCACAAGGTCGAGGAACGACTCTCCGGTGGTCTTCCCGAAGTCGCCGATGTTCACGCCCGTGAGCACTATCTCCTTGCCGCCCTCCTCAGCTGCCTGACGGGCCTGAGCCACCAGCGAGGCGATGGAGGGGTTGCGGCTGTTGCCGCGGGCGAAGGGAATGGTGCAGTAGGTGCAGAAATAGTCGCAGCCGTCCTGCACCTTCAGCCAGTATCTCGTCCTGTTGCCACGTGAGCATGAGGGCACGAAACTCCTGATGTCTTTCACCTTCGGCGTAACGAAAGCCTCGCTGCATCCCTCATCGGTACGGGGGCTGCCAAGTCTTTCTGACAGGAACTGCACCAGCTCACCCTTCTCGTTGCTGCCCAGGATGAGGTCCACACCGTCAATCTTGCCAATCTCCTGAGGACTGAGCTGAGCATAGCAGCCCGTCACTATGATGAACGCGCCCGGGTGTTCCTTCGACATCTTCCTTATCTGCTGGCGGCATTTGCTGTCAGCCGTCTCCGTCACAGAGCAGGTGTTGATGAGGCAGATGTCGGCTGGCTCACCCTTCTCCGCTGTCTTCACGCCGAGATCCTCCAGCATCCTCGCAAAGGTGGACGTCTCGGAGAAGTTCAGCTTGCAGCCAAGGGTGAAATAGGCGGCCTTCTTACCTTGAAATACAGAAGAATCAATCATAAATACTCTGCTGATTTTGCTTAATTATTGCAAAAGTACGCATTTTTCTCCAATTACGCAACAAAAACACCCTAAAATACACCTGTTTGAGCCTTGTGAGCGCACACAGCAAAAATTTAACATTTTGCAACTATTCCGTAACTGTCACATTATTAACACTTTGCAAAAAAGTTACAAAAAAGGCTCAAAAAAAACTTAAAAAATGCTTGCGGGAATTAAAAAAAGTGCGTACCTTTGCAGCGTTTTAATTAACAAAGATTGTTTTACAGATTTAAAAGCTTAGAAAAAATGAAGAAATTAGTATTTATGTTCGTAGCTATGGTTGCTATGTCAATGGTTTCATGTGGTAACAAGACTGAGCAGGCTCCTGCTGAGGACACAGTTGATACAACAGCTGTTGACACTGTTGCTGCTGATACTGCTGCTGCTGATACAGCTAACGCATAATAATCATATTACGCACAAAGTAACAACCACTTACGGCCACTGGCAGGACGATAGTTCTGCCAGTGGTTTTTTTGCACAAAGCTTAATGGTCAAAGGGGATGTGGGCGTCTAAATTAACGAATTAACAAATTAACGAATTAACGAATTAACAAATTATGATTACCTCTGGGGGCAGGGACGTGGGCGTCTCGCCCGCGACAATTATCAATTATCAATTTTAATTTGTCCGTCTCGCAGAAATCGCAGAAATCGCAGAAATCTTCGTTTTCGTCTTCGTAGAGGCTAAAAGCCTCGTTTCGTCTTCGTTCCCGTTTTCGTTTTCGTACAAAACAAAGCGATGGCTTTGATTTTGTTACTGCAAAGTTACTAAAATAATCAACACGAATCCGAAATCAGCGAAAAAACTGCTCTTGTTTAACTTTCGTTTACGTGGGAATTTAACACTTCGCGCCATTGATGCACCCTGTGCTGGCGAGGCAGGTTTTTCAGGCACCAAACGACCGCTGATGAGCACCCTATTGGCCAAGTATAACCGCCTGAAAGATAGTCAATTAGACAACGAAAAACCTGCTTTGAAACTGCTTGATACTGAGGTTATTACGTGGAAGGGCTAATGAGTGGTGAGAGGAGGCTCATTAGAGAGAGTACCGAAATCCTGTTAACAATACGAAAGAGATTTTAACGATTAAACTCGGCCATTAGGCCATTAGGCCATTAGGCCAATAAGCAAAAAAGAAGGTTCATCCGACAAATGCATAGGTAATCAACAAATAAATGAATAATAAGAAAGAAATGTGATTATTATATATATATTGTCTCGCGCGTACCTTATTATATTAAGTTATTCAAGTTTCGCAAGTTAAAAATTAGTTGAGATAAGGTTGCAAAAAAGAGCACAGGGATTTCC
>CAJOOC010000069.1 GCA_905236165.1 uncultured Prevotella sp.
ATTATTCAAACAGTTTCTGTATGCGTGTGATGTCGGCGTTGTGACTGAAGGCCATTACGATGTCGCCCTCCTGTATCTGAGTACCACCAGAGATGAGCACACCCTCACCGTTACGCACCAGACCGCCCAGGGTGATACCTTTCGGCAGCCCCAGTTCAAAAATCTTCTTCTTCGTAATGCGCGAGCCGGGCATAGCCTTGAATTCGGCCACGTCGGCCCTGGCCTGCATGAGGAAACGCACGTTGCTGGCCTTGCCTTCAAGCAGCATCTCATAGATGCGTGACGCAGCGATGGCCTTCTTATTTATTATGGTACCGATATCGAGGCTCTCGGCCATGTCCACATAGTCGATATTCTCAACGACGGCCACGGTCTTCCTGACTCCGTTGCGCTTTGCTGCGAGGCAGGCCAGGATATTGGTCTCGCTGCTGCCTGTCAGGGCCACGAAGGCCTGCATGCCCTTTATGCCTTCCTCAATAAGGAGGGCCGTATCTCGGGCATCGCCGTTGATGATATAGTCGTTACGCTTCAGGATGGCGTTGAGTTCCTCACATCGCTGCACGTCTGACTCGATAATCTTGTACTTCATGTAGTCAGGCATGGTAATAGCAGTACGCACGGCAGTCTTTCCGCCCCCCATTATCATCACGTTGGACACGTCCTCATAGTGTTCCTTGCCCACTACCCTGCGCACCACAGGGATGTTCTGCGGGGTGGTCATGAAATAGGCTATGTCATAGAGTCTCAGTACATCATTACCGCCTGGGATGATAGTCTCTTCTCCGCGCTTGATAGCCACGATGTGATAGGGGTCGTCGGCTCCGATGAGTTCTTTCAGCGGCTTGTCGAGGATGACACACGACTCCCTCAGTTTGATGCCGAGCATGATGAGTGCACCGCCGTAAACGTCCCAGCGCTGTCTTACCCACGACATCTTCAGACCGTTGATGATATCCTGTGCGGCAAGCATCTCCGGATAGATGACAGAGTCGATGCCCATACGCTTCAACACCTCCTGGTTGTCGTGTTTGGCATATTCATACTCCTCCACCTTGGCCATAGTATGCTTCGCACCGAGGCTCTTGGCAAGCCCGCAGGCACACATGTTCACCTCCTGGTCGTGGGTAACGGCAACAAACAGGTCGGCATCGCCGGTGTCTATCTCCTTCAAGGCTTTGATAGAGATCGGAGAGTCGTGCATGGTGAGCACGTCAAGGTCGGGATTGATGCTGGCAAGCGCCTCCTCATCGGTGTCGATGATGGTGATTTCCTCGTTCGTCCTGTTAAGGAGTGAGGCGAGGTAGTTACCAATGGCGTATGCTCCTGCGATGATTACTTTCATCTTTATTTGTAGTTCTGCTGCCCTTTCAGGGCGTAGTTTTCTTTTTGCCTTCACACCCAGGGCGCTGCCCTGGGCTATATTCTGTTGGCCCTTTAGGCCGTTAGCTAACGAAACTCAAAATATTCTGCGCTATCCCTTCGGCATCAATGCCTATGGCATGCTGCAGTTGGGCTACGGTACCGTGTTCCACAAAGACATCGTCGGGCATTCCCAGTCGGACTATGTGAGGGGTATATCCCTGATCGGCAAAATACTCCACCACAGCCGAACCGAGGCCACCGGTCCTTACACCGTCCTCAACGGTTATTACAGCCTTAAACCGTTTGCCTACCTCGTCAAGGATGTCGGTGTCGATAGGCTTGAGGAAGCGCATGTCGTAATGGGCTATGGAGACGGGCGAGTCTCCATTACCTTGAAACTCTGCCATTTCTATGGCCTTGGTGACGTTGTTGCCGATATGTCCTATGGAGATGATGGCCACATCGCGCCCTTCCTTCAGCCGTCGTCCCTTGCCTATGGGGATGTCCTCAAGCGGGCAGCGCCAGTCGATGTTCACTCCCCTACCCCTTGGATATCGTATCACGAATGGTCCGTGCTTCTCCTGCTGTGCCGTAAACATCATCTTGCGGAGTTCATGTTCGTTCATGGGTGCGCAGATGGTGAGATTCGGTACGGGACGCAGGGCTGCCAGGTCGAAGGTACCGTGATGCGTGGCACCATCTTCACCCACTATGCCGGCCCTGTCGAAGCAGAACACCACGTTAAGGCGCTCAATGGCCACATCATGGATGATGTTGTCGTAGGCTCGCTGGGCAAAGGCGCTGTAGATATTGCAGAAAGGTATCAAGCCTTCCTTAGCCATTCCGCCTGAGAATGTTACGGCGTGCCCCTCGGCAATGCCTACATCAAAAACCCTTTCAGGCATCACCTCCATAAATTTGTTCATGGAGCAACCCGTAGGCATAGCTGGCGTGACGCCAACAATATTCGGGTTGGCTTTGGCAAGTTCTATTATCGTCTCGCCGAAGACATCCTGGTATTTTGGCGGCAGATCCTCGCTATTGTCGCTGCTTCGCTCACCCGTCTCAGGATTAAATTTACCCGGGGCGTGCCATATGGTGGCGTGCTCCTCGGCAGGCTTGTAGCCCTTGCCCTTCACAGTGTGGATATGAAGCAGCTTGGGGCCTGTCATGTCCTTCAGATGGTTGAGAACCCTCACAAGTTCCTTCACGTCGTGACCGTCAACAGGTCCGAAGTAGCGTATGTTCATGCCCTCGAAGATATTCTGCTGCGACGATAGTGCAGCCTTCAGGGCGTTGGTGAAGCGTATAACGGTCTTCTTCCTCGTATCATCAAGCATGCCGTGACGCTTGAGCCACAGCCCGGCCTTGTTCCTCCAGCGATTATACGACTCATTAGTGCTCAACGACAGCAGATATTGCTTCATGCCACCCACGCTGCGGTCGATGGACATGTTGTTGTCGTTGAGGATGATAAGCAGGTCGTTGGGCGATGATGACACATTGTTGAGGCCTTCAAAGGCGAGTCCACCGCTCATCGAACCGTCGCCAATGACGGCGATGACCTTTCTATTAGAGTGCTGAGAGCTGTTGGCCACTGCCATTCCCAGGGCTGCCGAGATGCTGTTTGAGGCATGCCCGCAGGTGAAGGTGTCGTATTCGCTTTCCGAGGGACAGGGGAAGGGGTGCAACCCACCGAGCTTGCGGTTGGTTGAGAACACCTCGCGCCGGCCAGTCAGTATCTTGTGGCCATAGGCCTGATGGCCCACGTCCCACACCAGACGGTCCTCCGGCGTGTTAAAGACATAGTGCAGCGCCACCGTCAGCTCCGTCACACCAAGCGATGATGCCAGATGTCCCGGGTTCACCGACAGTTCCTTCACGATGTCGTCACGCAGCTCAGAACAAACATCCGGCAGGGCCTCCACAGGAAGTTTGCGAAGGTCTGCCGGATATTTTATAGTATTTAGATATTTGTAATTCACTTCACATTACCTACCTTGATAAGGTATTCCGCTATCTGCACGGCATTGAGCGCCGCACCCTTCTTTATCTGGTCGCCGGAGAGCCAGAAGGTGAGTCCGTTGTCGTTGGCGAGGTCTTCGCGCACACGACCTACGTAAACATCGTCCTTGCCTGCTGTGAAGAGAGGCATTGGGTAAGGCAGGCCTTCCATCGTCTCCTTCGTGGCATCGGCATTGGCCTTGGCACCAACCTTCTTGGGGTCGTCGATGAGCGTCACACCCTCGGCATTGCGAAGAGCCTCCTGGGCTGCCTCCACGCTGATAGGCTCCTCTGTCTCAATCCATACAGCCTCAGAATGGGCACGGAGAGAAGAGATACGAACGCACATCGCAGAGCAGCGGGCGTCGCTGTGCATAATCTTGCGGGTCTCATTGAACATCTTCATCTCTTCCTTGGTATAGCCGTTGTCCTGGAAGACGTCAATCTGAGGTATCACGTTGTAGGCCAGCTGATAAGCAAACTTATTTACGGTAGGCTGCTGTTCCTCAGCCAGCTCCTTATACTGCTGCTGCAGCTCAGCCATAGCAGCGGCACCAGCGCCTGATGCAGACTGGTAGGAGGCGATGTGGATGCGCTTGATATGAGAGAGCTTCTCCAATGGCTGCAGGCATACCACCATCATTATAGTGGTGCAGTTAGGGTTGGCGATGATGCCGCGAGGACGGTTGAGGGCATCCTCGGCATTGCACTCTGGCACTACCAATGGTACATCCTCGTCCATGCGGAACGCGCTGGAATTGTCGATCATCACGGCACCATACTTGGTGATATCCTTACAGAATTCCTTGGAGGTGCCTGCTCCGGCAGAAGTGAAGGCGATGTCAACACCCTTGAAGTCATCGTTATGCTGAAGCAGTTTCACCTCATATTCCTTACCGCGGAAGGTGTATTTCGTGCCGGCACTACGCTGAGAGCCAAAGAGCACTAATTCATCAACAGGGAAATTTCTCTCGTCAAGGACACGGAGAAACTCCTGTCCTACAGCGCCACTGGCGCCTACAATTGCTACTTTCATTTGTCTTTTTTATTGTTGGATTATCTTTACAATCATATTTCTGCAATGGCTGTAACCTCTTGAAAGTGGCCAAAGCAATGCTTATTTAGGGGACAAAAGTACAAAAAAATGTTTAATTATTAGCATATATCAGATTTTTTTTGCAATTTTGCACTCAATTTTATTGACATACAACACAAAACCAGCTGTTTCAGCCCCTGTAATCAAGTGGATTTTGCCTTTATCAACAGTTATCTACCGATAACAAATCCCACGATGGTGTTCTTCACGGTACTCATCATTATCCTCTTTGCGCCGATAGTGATGAGCAAGCTTCGCATTCCTCATATTATTGGTATGGTGTTGGCGGGAATACTCGTGGGTCAGCACGGCCTTAACATCCTTGAGCGCGACTCCAGTTTCGAACTCTTCGGCAAGGTGGGACTGCTCTATATTATGTTTCTTGCAGGCATAGAGACCGACATGCAGAACCTCAGGCAGAACCTCCACAAGGTAGGCATCTTCGGACTCATGACGTTCATCATCCCCTTCGTGATGATGTTCTTCAGTGGCATCTGGCTTCTGGGATACAGCCCTCTGGCATCCATCCTGCTCAGCTGTATCATGTCAACCAACACCCTCATCGCATACCCCATAGTGACGCGCTACGGCCTTCACAAACACGTTACCTCCACCCTCTCGGTGGGAGCATCAATGCTCTCGCTCCTCATCTCGCTCATCGTAGTGGCTGCAGTAGTAGGGTCGTTCAATGGAGAGGGAGGCATCGTGTTCTGGATGTCATTTGCTGCAAAGTTTATCGTTTACTGCTTATCTCTTATATATATCATTCCTATAATAACACGTTGGTTCCTACGTCGTTATAGCGACTCTATAATGCAGTTCATCTTCGTGTTGTCTGCTATGTTCTTCAGCGCAGCAACGTGTGAGATGATAGGCATCGAAGGCATCTTCGGAGCCTTTTTTAGCGGACTCATCCTCAACCGCTTCATACCCTCCGTTTCGCCGCTCATGAACCGCATAGAATTCATCGGAAACGCACTATTCATACCTTATTTTCTCATAGGCGTGGGAATGGTCATCAATATCGGACTTCTCTTTGAGGGTGGCGGCATCATCACTACCGTCCTCGTCATCGTCACCATAGGCACCGTGGGAAAGGCGCTGGCGGCCTATGCCTCGTGCTTTGCATTCAGGCTGCCTTGGAAGGACGGGCATCTGATGTTCGGACTAACCTCGGCACATGCTGCAGCAGGCATCGCCATCGTCATGATTGGCATGAGGCTGCAGACGGGAGAGGGACAGTATCTCATCGGTGACGACATGCTCAACGGAGTGGTTATCATGATTCTCTTCACCTGCATCATATCAACTATCGTAACAGATAATGCAGCACGTTCTATCGCCCTTGATGACAGGCTGTTACTGAAGCAGCAGAATGAAGGCGATGACGAGAAGATTCTCGTCCCCGTAAAGTATCCTGAGACGTGCAACACGCTCATCAACCTTGCCATCATGATGCGCAACCAGGAGCTGAACCGCGGCCTCATAGCCCTCAATGTTGTCTATGACGACCATGATGCGGAACATAACCAGCAGCGAGGCCGTCAGCTTCTTGACAATGTGGTGAAACATGCCGGCGAGATGGATGTGAAGGTACAGACGCAGGTGAGGCTGGCTACGAATATCGGCAACGGCATTAAGCATGCCTTCAAGGAATTCGACTGCTCGGAGGTCATCTTCGGAATACACCTCCACGACAATTCCAGCCGCGTCTTCTGGGGCGACTTCGCACAGAGCGTCTTCAACGGACTGTCAAGGCAGATCATCATAGCACGCTGTGCACAGCCCTTCAGCACTCTCAGGGCCATACATGTTGCCGTACCGTCGAGGGCAGAATATGAGCCGGGCTTCTATCGGTGGATAGAACGTCTCTCACGCTTCGCAAAGGGTTGCGGCAGCAGGATAATCTTTCATGGCCGCGTGGAGTCGCTTGAGCTCATCGACCAATACACGTCTAACCGCCATAAGAGCCTACGTGCAGAATACGTGTCGATGGCAAAGTGGCATGGTGTTGTAGACCTCATGCAGCAGGTGGCGAGCGATGAGATGCTTGTTGTCGTGACAGCACGACAGGGCACAATCTCATACAAGGCAGCCTTGGAGCATTTGCCAGAGGAGCTGACGGAATTCTATAAGGGCAAAAACCTCATGATTATCTTCCCCGACCAGTATGGTCCGGCACCTGACACTATGACCTTCGCCTCAGCCCAACACAAGGAGCAGCTCTCAGCATATCAGGAAATGGTGATATGGTGGCACAGGCTCAACCGCCGCAGAAAACGACTATCCATCTTCCGCTAATCGGCTCCCCCTCCTGCCGCGCCATTAATAGAACCCACCCTAAATAATTCACTTTCTTCTGGCAGTCAGCAGAAGCATCTCGTCCCTGTATTTTGCGGCAAGGGAGAAGTCCAGGTTACGGGCTGCTTCTTTCATGCGCTCCGTAGCAGTCTCAATGGCTTTGTCAAGCTGCTCGCACGTCATCATATCGATGATAGGGTCGGCAACCATAGCGGAACCATCGCTGAAGTCTGGCTCGATGTATGCCACAGGTGCCGCATGAGCCGTGAGGTCCTTTCCTGCGGTAGAGGCCGTTGCCGAACGATGCTTTCCAACGGGTGAGGCTGTGCTGAGCGCACCGTCGGCCCTGCCCGTCATCTTCAGTTTCGATAGTGTCTCCTCGTTCTTGTTTACTGCCTGTATGGTCTTTCTGTTGAGGTCTTTACGTATCTGCCGGGGCACGATGCCGTTGGCTTCATTGTAGGCTATCTGCTTCTCGCGGCGACGGTTGGTCTCGTCGATGGTCTGCTGCATGCTCTCGGTGATGGTGTCGGCATACATGATGACCTTGCCGTTGACGTTACGCGCAGCACGTCCTGCCGTCTGCGTCAGGGCCCTATGAGAGCGCAGGAAGCCTTCTTTGTCGGCATCGAGGATGGCCACGAGCGACACCTCCGGCAGGTCCAGTCCCTCACGCAGCAGGTTGATGCCCACAAGGACGTCGAAGACCCCGGTACGCAGGTCGCTGAGTATCTGCACGCGGTCGAGGGTGGTGACATCGGAGTGTATGTAGCAGGCCTTCACACCATTGTTGAGAAGGTATTCCGTCAGTTCCTCGGCCAGACGCTTGGTCAGCGTGGTGACAAGGACTCGCTCTTTCTTCTCCGATCTTATGCGTATCTCTTCCAGGAGGTCGTCGATATGGTTCTCCGTTGGGCGTACCTCCACGGGCGGGTCGAGGAGGCCTGTGGGGCGTATCACCTGTTCTACCACCACGCCCTCTGCTGCCTCCAACTCGTATTCGGCAGGTGTGGCCGAGACGAAGATGACCTGTCCGAGCATCTGCTCAAACTCCTCGAAGCGCAGGGGACGGTTGTCGAAGGCTGCTGGCAAGCGGAAGCCGTATTCCACGAGGTTCTGCTTGCGCGAACGGTCACCACCATACATGGCACGTATCTGCGGTATCGACACGTGGCTCTCGTCAATCATCATGAGGAAGTCCTGCGGGAAGAAGTCGAAAAGGCAGTAGGGGCGCTCGCCGGGGCTTCTTCCGTCGAAGTAGCGGGAATAGTTCTCTATGCCCGAACAATGTCCCAGCTCACGTATCATATCGAGGTCGTACTCCACCCTCTCCTTGATGCGGTGTGCCTTGAAGTCTTCGCCCAGACCCTTGAAGTAGTCTATCTGCAAGACGAGGTCTTCCTGTATCTGACTGACGGCCTTTTCCTGTTGTTCCTTCGTAGTAACGAAGAGGTTAGCGGGGTATATCTGGTATTCCTCAAAGGTGCGCAGAGGCAAGAAGGTCTTGCCGTCGAGTTCGCTGATATCGTCAATCTCATCGTCCCAGAAGGTGACGCGCAACACCTCACTGCTGTATGCCATCGCCACATCCACCGTGTCGCCCTTTACGCGGAACGCCCCACGCTCCAGCTCTACGTCGTTACGCTCATAGAGGGCATCGACGAGCTTTCGGAGGAAATCGTTGCGGTCAAGACGCTGACCCTTCCTGATGCTGATGACGGAGCCCTGCATGGATGCCGGCCCGCCCATGCCATAGATGCACGATACGGAGCTGACCACTATGACATCCCTTCGTCCGGAGAGGAGGGCCGAGACGGCGCTGAGGCGCAGACGGTCGATTTCCTCGTTGATGGCAAGGTCCTTCTCAATATAGATGTCGGTGGCGGGGAGATAGGACTCTGGCTGGTAGTAGTCGTAGTATGACACGTAGTATTCTACAGCATTGTCGGGGAAGAAGGACTTCATCTCCTCATAGAGCTGTGCCGCCAAAGTCTTGTTGTGCGAAAGGATGAGCGTAGGGCGTCCTGTCTGCTCTATCACGTTGGCCATGGTGAAGGTCTTGCCGGACCCCGTCACGCCAAGCAGCACCTGGGCCCTGTCGCCACGCTCCACACCCTCGACCAGCTGACGTATGGCATCAGGCTGATCACCCGTAGGCTTGTATTTCGATGTTATATGAAACGTGTTCATGTTTAATAACTGAAAGACATTGAAATAGGAATGGAAAGAAATTGGAAGACTCCGCTTGCGCCTGAGCACCTACTGGAGCGCAAAAATGAGAATAATGCCATCCGGCTGAAGGGGCTTAGACAGATATTATTATAATTTTTCTTTGTCGGATAACCCAACTGCGCCAGCCTAATTATCCTAATTATTCTAATTTCTTTCCCTTCTACATTATTCTAATTTCTTTCCCTTCTTCATTTCCTTCCATTAATTTGGTCACTTGAGTTTTGGTTTCAGCTCGTCGGGGGAGTCGTTGGTGTACATGTTCACCTCACCTGCTATCTTAGTGAAGAGGTCGCTGATATTCTGAAGCGCTATGGTGTGCTTGGGCTGGAAGTCGGCTGAATTCATGTATGCCAGCAGCGAGAGCAGCATCTGTCGAGCTACGGGACGGCTGTCGTTGTTGAGCAGGTCCATAGAGGTCATCATCAGGCGACCCGCCTTCTTGCCAAGAGACACATTAGCCTCTATCAGCATGCCTATCTTGCGACTCACGAACCATGTGTCGATACTCTGCACAAGAGGCTGGAAGTCTGCGGGGAAGTCCGTCAGTTGCATCACCTGGGCCTTATTCACCAGTTCCCACCACTGCATGTTGCTATGATACTCCGTAGGGAAGAGCCTGAAGGCAGGATGGTTCTCCTCCACGTAGATACCTGTGGTGTGTGGGGGACGCATCTTGAACCATGAGGTATTCCAGAAGACGGGGGTGAAATACTGCTTCACCTCACGTCCGTAGCTCACCTTTCCTGCTGCACAGACGAGTACCTTGCCGCCCTTCTTCAGCTTCTTCAGGGCTTTGGCATCGAGGGTATCGGTGACGTAGACATCGCCGAAGTCAACATCCTGCACCTTAGGATATACCCATATCTCCCAATGGTTACGAGCCTCCGTGCCCGGAACGCTGACGGTAAGCGTCAGCTTCGTAGCCTTAGTGATGTCGCTAAGGGGGACTGAGATGGTACCAACATCAGTAAGGCCGGCTGTTATTGGATCACTCAGCTTGAAGCTTGAGGATTTAAGCATTAAGTTTGAAGCATGAACCCCTTGAACCTCCTGCTCCTCCTTCAGTTCCCAGTTGACAACGGCATTATTGAGGGTGTCACCGGAATATTGGTTCAGCTGCAGCTGACATTCAAAAGTCTCATCGTTGGAATATACGAACTTCGGGAATGATGCCAGAGGCACTATGTCGGAGCAGAACTCACGGAACTCCTTCGGCGTGACGTATCCCTTCTCTTCGAAGAACACGTTGGTGAGGCCTACGAGTGCCGTTCCCTGTCCGCTGTAGTCGTTGAGCGAGAGCAGCTGGAACCCCGCATATCGCGGTGTGCGTAGCGTGCGTTCTATCTCATATTTGTAACACAGCGTCTGCAACTTGCCCGATGCCATGAGGAAACTGCGTGCACGGTCGGCCATACCGTTTTCGGCCAGTATATCCCTAAATATCTCAAAGTTGCCGGCCCGCGTCACACCTTTGTATTTCTCTATCTCGCTGAAGTCAGGGAAGGCACACCATTGTCCCGTTTCGTGGCTCACGAAAGGCATCGTGATGGGGGTACCGGGCATGTCCTTGCCGTTATAGGTGTTTATCTTCTCGGAGAACACCTTAATCGACTCCGGTGCCTTATTGTTCCATTCATCCAGGCCGCGGGCTCCAGCCTTTACGGCATACTGGCTGCCAGGCTGCCAAGCCCATCCTCCGCCGACGCTGAAGCCGCAGTTGAGGTGTCGCTCAGGATAACCCTCACGCATGTCATACTGCTGCAGGCGCGCCACATGCTCCGTGGACCATCTCACCCAGTTTCCGGCTGGCTCGTTGCCAAAAGCATAGAAACAGAAAGAAGGATGGTTTCCGTAGGTGTCGTAGATGCGTACGCCTTCGTCGTAGAGGTAGGTATCAATGTATTCTCCCCTTCCGAGCTTCACGCCGTGATTGGGCCACGACGGCCCCTCTGGCTGCAGGAAGAATCCGACAAGATCGGCAGCAAGGAAAGCGGCCTCCGGCGGACAGTAGGTATGGAAGCGCATGTGGTTCAGGCCCCATGCCTTGCACGTCTCGAAGAGCTTCATCCACGACTGCAGGTCCATTGGTGGATAACCCGTAAGAGGGAAGCAGCAGTTCTCTACCGTACCGCGAAGCTGTATCTCCTTGCCGTTGAGGAAGAACATTTTGTCGCGCATCTCTATCTTTCGCATACCAAAATACGTTTCGGCATACTGAACAACCTTGGAACCTTGAACCTCTTGAAACCTTGAACCCTTGGAACCTGAAGTCTTGGAACCTGAGACCTGACTTACCTGCGCCTCCAGGCGATACATCTGCGGACAATGTTCGTCCCACAGCAGCATCCCGTCGCCCATATTTATAATAAAGGTACGCGTAGTCTCCTTGCCAGCGAGATTTATCCTCGTAGGGTCGGAGGCCACGATATGGCGCTTGGCCGTATTGAACGACTCTGCCACCAACGTCAGGACAAACCCCTCCTTGCCCTCAGAAAGAGCATTGAAGGTAACATCGACGCGAACCCTCTTGTTGTCAACGTCAGGATATACCCGCATGTCTTTTATATAGGTACGCTCGCGAAGCTCTATCTCACCCACCATACCATTCCAGCAACCCTGCGTCTGATCGCTGACAGAATGTGAGTCCTTGCCCACATTCACCTTCTCATAGTCGTTGTCTATGCAGATAGTGATGACATTCTCACCCTCATGCAGGTTCATCACATCATAGCAATGAGGCACAGAGAGGGAGTTTTGGCTTAGAGCTTTGAGCTTTGAGCTTTGAGCATTCAGCATTGGGGGTAAACATTGGCCGTTGACCCATACCTTGCTGATGATATGCGGTCTCTCCAGGAATAGCTGATAGCCCTGTTTCTTCAGCTTGCCCTTTGGGATGTTGACGGTGGTGCGATACCACGCCTTCCCCACATAGTGCCTTACCGGCGTGAGGAAGAACGGCACCTTCACGTTGCCTTCCCTGCGGTATTTCTCCATATAGGGATTACGGTAGTAGGAAGAGTCGTAGAGTCCGCCCACCCACTGGGTGTTCGCTGTCACCTCATAGCCCTTGAGGCGCTCCGCCATAGAGCCAGGCAACACGATAGAGTCGCTGAGCGTATTACACACGTCATACCATCCCTCCTTCTCGCCAACATCGAGGGGGTCAATCTGAAACTGCCACATCACGGCCTTGCCGTCAATACCGTGTGTAAGGGAAATTGGTTCAGAGCTGTACGCACAAAGCGATGCTGAGAAGAGCAGACAAAAGAATGTAAGAAGCTTTAAGTTATGCATACCCTTTTTGATAGTTTATGGTTATCGCCGCTTATTTTTGCAAAGATACTACATTATTTCCAAAATGTCCACATTAATGCACGAAAAAATGAAAAAAAGTTGTACATATTAAAAAAAAGGTGTAATTTTGCAACTTGAAACATTAATTTACACGTATGTTATTACAGAAGATAGAGTCACTCATAAACGAGATTAACGGCCTGCAGGCCAGTTCTGCAGAAGAGATTGAGGCACTCCGCCTTAAATACCTGTCAAAGAAGGGTGAGGTAAACGCCCTTATGCAAGACTTCAAGAACGTTGCTGCCGACGACAAGAAGACTGTCGGCATGAAGATTAACGCCCTCAAGACCCTTGCCTTCGACAAGATCAACGGCCTCCGTGCACAGTTGGAGAGTGGTGCATCACAGGATGCCAACCTCGACCTTACACGCACGCCATACCCCATCGCCCTGGGAACGCGCCACCCGCTCTCCATCGTGAAGAACGAGATTGTTGAGATATTCCAGCGCATGGGCTTCACACTTGCCGACGGTCCTGAAGTGGAGGACGACCTGCACATCTTCACCAAGATGAACTTTGCAGCCGACCATCCCGCCCGTGACATGCAGGATACTTTCTTCGTAGAAGAGAGCGAGCTGAAGGACGTTACGAAAAACATACTGCTGCGCTCACACACTTCCAGCGTCCAGGCACGCGTGATGGAACAGCAGCAACCACCTATACGCGTCATCTGCCCTGGAAGGGTATATCGCAACGAAGCCATCACGGCACGAGCACATTGCTTCTTCCACCAGATAGAGGGACTCTACATTGACGAGAACGTCAGCTTCACCGACCTAAAGCAGGTGATGCTTACCTTTGCACGCGAGCTCTTCGGTCCAGATACCAAGATACGCCTGCGTCCCTCATACTTCCCATTCACGGAGCCTTCAGCCGAGATGGACATCTCATGCCACATCTGCGGTGGCACAGGCTGCGGATTCTGCAAGCATACAGGATGGGTAGAGATATTGGGTTGCGGAATGGTTGACCCCAATGTGCTGGAGCTCTGCGGCATTGACTCAAAGAAATACTCCGGCTACGCCTTCGGACTCGGCGTGGAGCGCATCACAAACCTCAAATATCAGGTCAGCGACCTGCGTATGTTCTCAGAGAATGACAAACGATTCCTCGAAGAATTCGAAGCTGCAAACTAACTTTCGTTTCTTTTTGGTTTTATAGCACAACAAGCGTTAATATCTATAAAAGGCCTCGTTGTATTTGTTAACAAAACACAAATATAACGAGGTTTATTTATTTTTATTTCGTTTATTTGCTTTTATTTATTACTTTTACATCACGATACGAAACCAATCACCTAAACAAAGGGATCGCATTTGTAATCTTATGAATCGCCCACTCGGGTGGATTTAGTTTGAACAAGTCGTAATTTAGTAAGTATTATAAGAGTTTTGAGTTAAACAGTATTTTAGTTATTCAACAATGTTAGTTCTAAAGTAGATTAAATTATCTGCATAACTGGATGAGGGTTGTCGCGAGACAGTCCTCTTTCTTTTTTATATAGATAAAAACAAGGGAAAAGCAAACAAAAACGTATATTTTATGCAAGAAAATCGGAGTTTTATTTGTTTCGTTGGAAAATAATTCGTAATTTTGCCCAAAATATCTACTAACACCTTTTTATATATATAAATTATATGGTAAGATTTGCAACACAACGCAGGGACAAGATTCTTGCTATGATTCGCGAAGACGGTCAGGCCAAGGTGGCTGACCTGAGTCGCATCTTCAAGGTTACGGAGGTGACGATACGTCAGGATTTGGAACGCCTTGAGCAGGCGGGATATGTTCGACGCGAACACGGTGGAGCGATACTGAATCAGGATCGCAACGATATCGGTGAACTGCAGTTGGTGAACCGTCAGAATATGGATGCCAAGCAGGCCATAGCCGCCGAGGCAGTAAAGCTGATCAACGACGGAGACATCGTGATACTTGACTCGGGCACCACCACTACCGAGATTGCCAAGCTTCTGAAGGGATTCAGCAATCTTCACGTCATCACCAACGCCCTGAATATCGCTATGATGCTGGGCAACGAACGTGGCATAGACCTCAGCGTGACAGGAGGCGAGTTTAAGTCGCCTACCCTCTCGCTCACCGGCGACAAGGCAGCACAGTACTTTGAGGGCATCCATGCCGACAAGACATTCCTCGCAACAGCAGGTATAAGCCTGAAGTCGGGACTGACCTACCCCAGCCTCAGCGACCTGGTGGTGAAGAAGGCAATGATTGAAAGTGCCGACACGGTGTATCTCGTGGCCGACTCCACGAAGATTGGCAAGAGCTCGTTTGCCAGTTTAGGAGCGCTATCGATGATTGATTATATCATCACCGACTCGTACATCACAGAGGAGGAAAGAAAAATCCTCGTCGACTTTGAGTTGAAGCACATCATTGCCAACATAAAGTAACCCGAGGAACAGAAAGCTATTTAATACTTCGCAAGACAAAGGCAGGATAAACAGGACAAAAAAAAGAACAGAAAGGAATATGTTTTGTGTAATTAATATTAAATTGCAATCATTTTTCTTTCGTTTACCTTCGTTTTGTATTATATTTGCTTACCTTTGCACACGAAAATGCGTTATAATCAACTAATAATTATGGATTTTATAGAACTAAAACAGAAATCTGAAGAACTGAGGTTGAACCTAATCAACCTGGTTCATTCAGGCGGTACGGGACATATCGGCGGCGACCTCTCGGTGCTGAACGTACTTACTGTGCTTTATTATCACACGCTGAACGTGAATCCCAAGGATACGAAGAATCCTGACAGGGACCGTTTCATCCTCAGCAAGGGACATTGTGCTGAGGCACTCTACTGCGTGCTTTGCGATAAAGGATTCATCAACGAGGAAGAGCTGGAACAGTATGGCAAGGACTATGCCCACCTTGGAGGCCATCCCGACAGGAGCATCAATGGTGTAGAGCTCAACACGGGAGCCCTGGGTCACGGACTGTCGGCTGGTGTAGGAATGGCTCTGGCAGCCAAGATGCAGCACAAAGCCTACAAGACGTTTGTCGTGATGGGCGATGGCGAACAGGCAGAGGGCTCTATCTATGAGGCAGCAATGGCGGCCAACAAGTATCGTCTGGACAATCTCGTGGCAATCATTGACCGTAACGGCCTGCAGATATCAGGCTCCACAGAGGACGTGATGCCCCTTGAGAGCATCCGCGCACGCTGGGAGGCCTTCGGCTGGGACGTTAACGAGATTAACGGCGATGACGTGCGCCAGATTGTCAACGCACTTGACAACATCAACTTCAACAGCGGACACCCACACCTCATCATTTCTGACACCACGAAGGGCTACGGCATCTCGTATATGGAGAATGTGGCCAAGTGGCATCATGGCGTGCCAAACCAGGAGCAGTATGAGACAGCCCTTAGCGAGATAGACAAACGTATTCACCAATTATATAAGGAGGGAGAAAAAGAATGATTAAAGCACCAAACAAAATACCTTGCCGCAAGAGTTTCACCGACACGCTGCTGGAAATGGCGCGTGAGGACAAGCAGATTGTGGCAGTTACATCTGATGCCAGCGGCTCAGCGACGCTGACCGATTTTGCCAAGACGCTGCCAGAACAGTTCGTCGAGGTAGGCATAGCAGAGCAGAATGCAGTAGGAGTGTCAGCAGGACTGGCCTCTACTGGTTTGAAAGTGTTTATCTTCGGTCCGGCCTGCTTCTACGTAGCCCGCTCCCTGGAGCAGGTGAAGGTGGATATGGCCTATTCACAGATGCCCGTGAAGATATGCGGTGTGAGCGGAGGTGTGGCCTACAGCCAGTTGGGAGCAACACACCATTCCCTGCACGACATCGCCGTACTGCGCACCTTCCCCGGAATGGAGGTATACCTTCCATGTGACGTGAGGGAGACACGCAAGCTGGTGGAAAAACTCATCAACCACCCCAAGCCTGCATATATCCGTGTAGGTCGCAATGCCGTTCCCGATGTGTACGAGAACGACGACTTCGACTTCGAACTGGGCAAGGCCAACACTTTAATGGACGGCAACGACCTTACCATAATAGGTACGGGCGAGACAGTAGCCCACTGTCTTAAGGCAGGCCGCATGCTGAAGGAGCAGGGCATCAATGCCAGAGTGTTAGACATGCACTCCATCAAGCCTTTCGACAAGGAGGCCGTGCTGAAGGCGGCTCGCGAAACAGGACGCATCGTGACGGCAGAGGAGCACAGCATCTTTGGAGGCCTTGGAGCTATCGTGGCCGAACTGACAGCTCAGGAGTGTCCAGTAAAGATGAAGATACTTGGTGTGCCCGATGAGAATGTCATACACGCAAAGCCTCTGGAGGTGTTCCGTCACTATGGATTCGACTATCAGGGAATATACCAGGCAGCACTTAAGCTTATTAAAGATTGAAGATTGAAAGATTGAAATATTGAAGATTATGAGTCAATATATCATTGCTATTGACCAAAGTACTTCTGCCACGAAGGCGTTACTCTTTGACGAGAAATGCAAGATGGTGGGCCGATGCGATATGGCGCATCGGCAGTACTACCCCCATGAGGGATACGTAGAGCATGATGCCGAAGAAATCTACCGCAATACCGTTGCCGTAATACGCGAGGTGACAGAAGAGTTCAAGAAACAGAATGCGGAATCCGACTTAAGCGCCAGCTTCTCATTGGCTATCACCAATCAGCGAGAAACCGTCGTTGTCTGGAACAGAAATACGGGCAAACCCATTGCAAATGCCGTAGTATGGCAGGACACACGCGGTGCTGAGATTTGTAGTCAGTTACGTGAAGCAGGAAAGACAGCGTTCATACAGGAGAGAAGCGGATTGCTCATCGACCCGAACTTCTCTGCCAGCGGCGTAAAATGGCTTCTCGACAACGTGGAAGGAGCCAGGGCGGCTGCCGACAATGGAGAGCTGCTCATGGGAACCATCGATACGTGGCTCGTATGGAAGCTGACGAACGGGAAGAGTTTCTTTACCGATACCACGAACGCTTCACGCACAATGCTCTTCAATATCCACACTATGGACTGGGACGAAGAGCTGCTCAGCCTCTTCGGCATCCCGCGTGAGATGATGGCCGAGGTATTACCGTGTGATGCCGTTTATGGTGAGACAACCGCTGAAGGCGTCTTCGAGGCTCCCATACAAATAGCCGGTGTACTCGGCGACTCTCATGGTGCCCTTGCCGGACAGATGTGTTTCAGCGAGGGCATGGGTAAGGCGACATACGGCACGGGCTCATCAATCATGGTGAACATTGGCGAAGAGCCGCTGTCTGCCCCCGACGGATTGGTGACCTCCGTAGGCTTCTCTGCATTAGGCAGACATTTCTACGGCTATGAGGGTAATATCTACAGTACGGGAGCCACACTGAAATGGATGTGTGACCAGCTGCAGCTCATAGACAACCCTGCGAAGATGGAGGCTGTGGCCACATCGGTACAGGACAATGGTGGTGTGTATATCGTTCCTGCCTTTGCCGGATTGGGAGCGCCCTGGTGGAAGCCCTATGCCAAAGCAGGCATCGTGGGAATGACCTTTGCCACCACACGTGCACATGTGGTGAGGGCAGCGCTGGAGAGTATCGCATATCAAATCAAAGACCTTGTGGACGTTATGACGCGAGCCATCGGTGGCCGTCTGCAGGAAATCTGCGCCGACGGCGGCCCCACAAAGAATGCCTTCCTAATGCAGTTTCAGGCCGACCTGCTGGATACACCCGTGGTATGCACCGAGGTAGAAGACGCATCGGCCCTGGGTGCCGTGCTGATGAATGGCTTCGCCCTAAAGAGATGGACATCCTTCGAAGAGGTGACTGGTTTGCGCAAGGTTACGAAAGTGATTGAGCCGGAGCCATCTGACAGTACACAGAAGCTATACGAGGGTTGGAAGAAGGCTGTCAACCAATTAATCTGAATTGGTTATAGTCAGCACAACATACACCTGAACGACAATCCTTTACAGAAACTACCTAAACCGAAACAAAAACAATATGAAGAACGGAAAACAATGCTTTGGCGTGATTATCGGAACACGCGCCTATTTTAATTCAGAGCTTGCCCGCGACGTGCGCAAGCAGTTGTTGAAAACCCTTAAAGAGGAAGGATATGAGTATATCATCCTGCCTGAGGATGCTACGCCAACAGGCTCATCGAGCATCGAAACCCGAGAGGACGGTCTGAAGGTGAGCAAGCAGTTCCGCGAGCACCGCGACGAGATTGACGGCATCATCGTGTCGCTGCCAAACTTCGGCTTCGAAATCGGAATCATCAATGCCATCAGCGATGCCAACCTTAACGTACCCGTTATGGTGCAGGCCTGCGATGATGAGAACGACAAGGTAGACCTCGACTCACGCCGTGATGCCTTCTGCGGGAAGATTTCCGTATGCAACAACCTCTATCAGTATGGCATCCCCTTTACGGATACCACTCTGCACACCTATTCTATATATAGCCCGCTGCTGGCCCAGGACATCAACAAGTTTGCTGCCATCTGCCGCGTGGTGAATGGCCTGCGCCACTGCCGCATCGGACAGATAGGAACGCGTCCACTGGGCTTCAATACATGTCGCGCCAGCGAGAAGCTGCTTCAGCGCAGCGGCATCACCGTAGTGCCTGCCGACCTTTCAGAAATTCTCGCAGCCGCAGAGAAGATAGAGGACAACGACCCTAAGCTTCTTGAGAAGTGTCAGAGCATCTGCAACTATGCCAAGGTGCCCGACAGCTATCGTGAGAAACTGACGCTACAGGCCAAGTTCGGCGTCGCTGTGGAGAACTGGATAGAGGCTAATGACGTTCAGGCTGTCGCCATTCAATGCTGGGACTCCCTGGAGCAGAACTATGGCTGCGCCGCCTGCGTCACAATGTCGATGCTGGGTGACAAGCTCATCCCTGCCGCTTGCGAGACAGACCTCGCCGGAGCTGTATCGATGTATGCTTTGATGCTGGCCTCTGGCAAGTCACCAGCCCTTCTCGACTGGAACAACAACTTCGCAGAAGACCGCAACAAATGCGTCTGCACACATTGCGGAAACTTCCCCAAGGCATTCGTAGGCAACGACGACCTTAAGCTCGGACCACTCGGCGTGCTCGGTCGTACACTTGGCAAGATAAACACCTTCGGCGCAGTATATGCGAAGGTATCTGAAGGCCCATTCACATTCTTCCGCGTCTCTACCGATGATCCTAAGGGCTGCATCAAGGCATATCTCGGCAAGGGCCAGCTCACCAACGACCCATACGGCATGGATGGCTGTATCGCTGTGACCCAGGTAGACAACCTGCAGAAGCTGATGAAGTATATCTGTAAGAACGGTTTCGAACATCATGTGGCAATGTGCCGCACCGATGTGGTGGATATCCTCGACGAGGCTATCAACACCTATCTCGGATGGAACCTGTATGTGCATGAGTAAGCCCCAACCCTCCCCATAAGGGAGGGGAAAGGGAGTTACGTAATAGTATAGGTGGGTTCTATTAATTGGCTTTGCCAGATTTTTGATTTTGTTTCGAGGGCAGAGTGGCAGTTCCTTGAAGGAACATAGCGGGCTATGCGACTGAGAAAAAGATGCGATTTAGCGAGAGCAGAGCCAAGCTTGCTTGGACTATGCCGAGCGTGAGCATCTTATCTAACTGACAGTATGCGCCGAA
>CAJOOC010000070.1 GCA_905236165.1 uncultured Prevotella sp.
CGACTATAAAAAGTTGCCCGTTGTTGCCCCTGCGGGACGGGCATGCTTTTTAAGAAGCATTGTGAGTGGGTCAGCGAAGCTAATTACACGAACCCCGAATGAGGCGACTATGAAATTTGTGGTAGAAAAACCCAATTTGCGTAAAGAGAAACTTGACAGTATATAATCCAACGTTCACTATTCATGAATAAAACCATCATATCGTTTATCCTCCTTCTCCTTGTTGTCATGACGGGGAGGGTAGGTGAGTGTCGCGCTGCCGGCACCAATGCCTTCGGCGAGCGCGAGACCATCAGCTATCAGCTCTATTTCAACTGGAAATTCATCTGGATAAAGGCCGGCACGGCCTCCATGACCACCATCCCTGCGGTGTATTACGGCAAGCCCGCCTACAAGACGAGCCTCATCACCAAGTCATCGCCCCGGGTTGACAAGTTCTTTATGATGCGCGATACCATCATGAGCTACTGTGCCGAAGACCTCACACCTCTTTATTATCGCAAAGGTGCGCGCGAGGGCAAGCGCTACTATGTCGATGAGGTATGGTACACAGCGAGCGGCAACAAGAGCATCGCCACCATGCGCCACCTCACCTCCAGCGGCGATATCCTCAACGAGAAGCACACCTATGACCGTGACGTCTCCGACATGGTCAACAGCTTCATGCGCGTACGCAACATGGATGCCTCGAAATGGAAGGTGGGACACGTTGAGCCTATCTTCATCGCCGGCGGCACGGAGCTGACGCAGGCACGTCTTATCTACAAGGGCCGCAAGACCGTCAAGGGCGACGACGGAAAGAAATACCCGTGTCTCATTCTGTCATACAATGAGAAGGATGACGGCAAATGGAAAGAGATAGTGAAATTCTTCGTCACCGACGACAAGCGCCACATCCCCATCCGCCTCGACCTCAACCTGCGCTTCGGCACGGCCAAGGCATTCATCACATCCATCAGATGACCCCTCGGAAAGGGGTTATTTGAACCCTCTGAAAACCGTCGATAATCCATCGCAAAGTAATGGACGGTCTATTGCACGGTAATCGACCGTCCATTACCGCCTAATCGACCGTCCATTACACGGTAATCGACCGTCTATTACAACGTGCTGAAAAGCAGAGCGTTACAAAGCCGATTTTCATGTCTGCAAAATAGTTCGTCCAATTTTGCAAAATAGCGCGTCAAATTTGTTGTAACCTCCTTTTTATTCTGATGACGTGCATCCTCACGGGGACGTGGACGTCTCGCCCGCGACATAAGGGTACAGTTCCTCTGTGCCTGTATTAGCGTAATATGTCTCACGGCATCGCGGGCGGGACGCCCACGTCCCTGGCCTCAGCAAGACTTGTCCGTACCAAACCGGGTACAACAAATCGGACACCCTGCTTGCAAAACAAACCCTGAAAAACCCTCCCTTCCTGTCTTTTTTCGCGGCAGACCGTTAACGCCTGTAGGACAATATTTATCAAACTTGCATAAAATTGACACTTTTTTGATGAATAAGGGGGTAGAAATTGACATGTTAATCTTTTTTAACAACACCGTTAATCTCCGTTTGCTTTTTTTTAATTAACTTTGCAACAAATTATCCCGATGGATATTTTGTGCGTGGTGTGCTCGTAAACAATCGCACATTGTGAATGGGGAGCTATCCACACGCAAGGCATCCAAGAGAAAAGAACTTTATCAAGCTGAGAGAATTAATTTTTCTAATCAACTATACTAAACAAATTAACTAACTATGTCTGAAAAAATCAAGAACGTTCGCTACGCGCTCGTAGGCATACTGCTGTTCTATTGTGCAGCATTGCAGGCGCAGTCAGTGACAGGAAACGTTAAGGACAGCATGGGTGAGCCAGTTATTGGTGCTACCGTAATGGAGAAAGGCACTAAGAACGGTACCGTTACCGATTTCGACGGTAACTTCACTTTGAAGATGTCCTCGACGTCGCATGACTTGCAGATTTCTTACGTTGGTATGAAGACTGCAAACGTAAAGGTAGGTAACAAGACTCAGCTCGACGTTACCCTTGAGGACGATGCTACGACCCTTAACGAGGTCGTTGCCATCGGTTACGGTTCTAAGGCCCGTAAGGACCTGACCGGTTCAGTAGGTTCTGTCAGCGGTGCCAAGCTGGCTGCCGTGCCTGTAGCATCCGCTGCAGAGGCTCTGGCAGGTAAGATTGCCGGTGTGCAGGTAACCTCTGTCGACGGTCAGCCTGGTGGTGACATCAACATCCGTGTGCGTGGCGCTACGTCAGTGACGCAGTCAAACGAGCCACTCTACATCGTTGATGGCTTCCAGCAGTCAAACATCAACGATATCCCACCAAGCGATATCGCATCTATCGACGTACTGAAGGACGCCTCCCTCACCGCTATCTATGGTGCGAAGGGTGGTAACGGCGTTATCGTCGTAACGACAAAGTCTGCACAGTCCGGTAAGGTGAAGGTGAGCTTCAACGGTCGTCTGACCTGGTCGCACATCAAGAGCCAGCTGGAACTGATGGACACCGACGAGTTCCTGAACTATCAGTGGGATCGCGCCGTGTCAGCAGGCACACGCTCTGCCCGCACACGCAGCTTCCGTTACAACTTCGGTAACCCATACGACTTCAACGACCTCTACAAGGCTCAGGCCTACAACAACTGGCAGGACGAGGTATTGGGCAACACCCCAATGTCATATCAGGGCAACGTGACCATCGGCGGTGGTAACGAGACCACGAAGTTCAACCTCTCCGTGACACAGTCAGAAGACAAGGGTATCATCCTCGGCTCAGGCGTTCGCCGTACCGTGATAAACCTGAAGTTGAACACGAAGCTTCACAAGAACCTCGACTTCACCTACAACCCAAAGATGACATACCGTCGTGACGAGGGTGCCGGTGGTGACAACGTAGGTTCAGGCGGTATCATCGACGTGCTGCGCTATATGCCTACCGAAGGTCTTCGCGGCTGGGGCTCATACAATGGCTACAGCATGGACGGCTCTTACATTGAGTCGGAAGACCCTGACGAGGCCAACTCCTTCGCCCTGACAAACCCGGTTGCCGACATCTACACCAACGTGCAGAAGAAGCACTCTTACACCATAAGCAACCAGTTCTCGCTCAAGTGGACTCCTATCAAGGGTCTCTTGCTTCGCACGGAAGGCAACTACAACATCTCCTTCCGTGACTCACAGCGCTACTATGGTTACAAGACCTCTACCGGCAAGAGCAACAACAACCTGCCGGTGGCAACGGTTGACAACAGCACCGTACAGTCTTACACCTGGACAAACACCGCATCTTACGACATGACCCTGAAGGATATTCACAACTTCTCATTCCTCCTCGGTCAGGAAATATACAACACTTGGACTAAGTCTTCAAGCCAGACCAACCGCTACTTCGCCAAGACTGTTGATGCCAACACCGCATTCAACAACATGGGCCTCGGTACGCCAAGGAGCTCAACGACATCGCTCTCTACGTCCAACCGTACCGCTTCTTTCTTCGGACAGGTATCCTACAACTTCGACCACAAGTACTTGCTCTCTGCAACACTGCGTGGTGACGGCTCCACAAAGTTCGCTCCCGGACACCAGTGGGGTTGGTTCCCATCAGTATCAGGTGCGTGGGTAATTAATAAGGAGAAATTCCTGAAGGACGTGAAGTGGATTGACCAGCTGAAGCTGCGCGTGGCCTACGGTCTTGCCGGTAACAACAACATCAACTCCGACCTGTGGCGCTACCTCTACAGCAACGTATCCAACGGCGGACCTGGCTTCGGCGAGTCTGCATCGCTGGGTGAGTCATACTATGGCACTCCAAGCACCTATCCTAACGAGGGCATCAAGTGGGAGACCACCGTTACCCGCAACTTGGCAGCCGACATCACACTGTGGGGTGGCCGACTGAACATCACTCCTGAGTTCTACTGGAACACCACACGCGACCTGCTCTACAACTCTACCATCGCTACCGTATCAGGTTACGAGAAGCAGATGCAGAACATCGGACGCGTAGAGAACAAAGGTATGGAGCTCACCCTGAGCGGCGACATTCTCCGTGGTAAGGACTATGTCCTCTCAGCTAACCTCACCCTTGGCCACAACAAGATGACCATTAAGGAGCTGAACTCTACCGACAACGTGCTCTACAACACCGCCGGCAAGTGGAAGTCAGCCGACGAGGCCGACTATAAGCTGGAGGTAGGCGGAGAGCTCGGTCTCTTCTACGGCTACGTATATGACGGCCTCTACACACCGGACGAGTTCACCTTCGACGGCTCCAACTTCGCTGCAGTGCCCAAGACACAGCAGTTCGTGGACGGAGTAATGGTGGCAGGTACAGTCATCAACAACGCCCTCGGCTCTTCCAACTCTGGCGAGGCAACGCTGCCAGGCAAGATCAAGCTGAAGGACCTCAACGGCGACGGCATCGTTGACCAGAACGACAAGACCGTCATCGGTAACACCAACCCGACAATGCAGGGCGGTTTCGGATTCTCCGGCCAGTACAAGGACTTCGACTTCACGATGAACTTCACCTACATGCTGGGCTTCGACCTGTATAATGCAACAGCATACGCACTGTCAAGCTCAACGACATCGGCCAACGAATACTTCAACGTGCTGAAGAAGTTTGCCAACAACCGCTGGACCTACGCCGACAACGGCTCTATGGGCAACCAGGGACAGGGTCTCTACCGCAACACCACGTCGCTCTATCAGGCCAACTGGGGCACAACGGCAGAGGCATACATAGCCATGAATGCCAACTCAACACTGTGGAACCCAGCCGACCTTGTGACGAAGGCCATGATTTCAAACTTCGTAGAGGACGGCTCATTCCTCCGCTGCACCGACATCACCATCGGCTACACACTGCCTAAGAACATCGTGAAGAAGATATGGCTCAGCAAGGTTCGTGTTTACGTTTCTGCAAGCAACCTCTTCACCATAACCAACTACACCGGTTATGACCCTGAGATAGACATCCAGTCAGGCCTCACGCCATCAATGGACTTCAACCGTTATCCGCGTGCACGCTCTTACTCATTCGGTCTTAACGTAGACTTCTAAAGAAAACAGACATTCACATTATTATATATATAGAAGTAAGATATGAAACTAAAGAATATATTAATCAGTGGCCTCGGCGTTCTTGCCCTCACCTCCTGTGGGGACTACCTCGATGTGGACGCACCGTCAAGTTACACCACTGATATCACATTCGGTTCTACAGAAGCGGTGGAGAAGGCCCTCAACGGTGTCTATGCCAAGATTCTTGACGGCAACACCTTCGGCAACTATCTCTATTCAGACCTGATGCTCAACAGCGATGTTGACTTCGTATCCAACGCCAACAGCGTTGCACAGATTGACGCCCCACGCCGCTTCGACTGTAAGGCAGAGTCAGGCCATGCAGAGAAACTGTGGAATACACTTTATTCAACCATCGAGGTAGCCAATGAGTTTATAGACAATACGGAGGCCAGCGCCATCTACACCAGCGAGGACTCTGCACAGCTGCAGCAGTTCGTGGGCGAGGCAAAGGTAATCCGTGCTATGGCATACTCTGAGCTGGTATGGTACTATGGCGACGTGCCATTCACCATGGAGGGCACCTTCCATGACGGTATCCTCGTACCGGCAATAGAGAGCCGCGACGTCATCCTCAAGACTGTCATCGACGACCTGAAGGGTGTTGCCGAGAAGATGAACAACGACAAGACCATCGAGCACATCACACAGGATGCCGCTTATGCCATGATAGCTCGTCTGGCCCTGCAGGCCGGCGGTTATTCACTGCGCCACAGCGAGGATGCCTCTTCCTACGGATTCATGGCACGTCCTACAAACTATCAGGAGTTCTACCAGACAGCACGCGAATATGCCAAGAAGGTCATCGACGGCAACCGTCACAGCCTCAGCAAGTCATTCCAGGATGTCTTCATCGACGAGTGTAACTTCGTGCTGAACGAGGGTGACGATGCTATCTTCGAGATACCTTTCGCACGTGAGGCTTCCGGCAACGTAGGCTACAGCCAGGGTCCTTCAGTATCTACCTCTGACGGTGTAGCACCATTTGCATGGGGCGGCTGTAACGGTGGTGTACGCACCACGGCTTTCCTGCGCTATCAGTATGATGAGAAGGACGTTCGCCGCGACTATGTCTGCGGCTTATGGAACTATGCCTCTACCGGTGTTCCAAACATGAACCTGTCATACGCCAACCACAACAACAAGTGGTCAAAGCTCTGGTCAAGCACCACCTTCGGTGCCGACAAGACCGGCTCTACCGGCATCAACTTCCCATACCTGCGCTATGCCGACGTGCTGCTTATGTTTGCCGAGGCAGACAATGAGCTCAACGGCCCGACAGACGAGGCCTTCGCAGCCCTCAAGCAGGTTCACAACCGTGCCTTCAGCAATGGCGGCGGCGACAAGGTGGAGTGGTATGCCAACGCAATGAACAGCAAGGCTGACTTCCTCAACGCAGTCCTCACCGAGCGTAAGTACGAGTTCGCAGGTGAGAACCTCCGCTGGAAGGACCTCGTGCGCAACAACCAGTACGGCGAGAAGCTCTTCTACACCTTCCTGCTCTACTACTCTGCAGCATCTACTGCCGGCGGTGCTTCCGACGACTACTATGACCTGCTCCTCGACTATGACGGAATAGACTATCAGAACACGCTCCCATTCGAGGTTTACTCTTGTGCAGCCGGCACAGGCAGCAAGAACCTGGAGCTGAGCTATTTCCCTAACAACAGCATTCCAAAGCGTTTCGTGCTCAACCCATTCACACCTGCCATGCAGCCAACAGTGAACCCAAGCAAGCACGAGGCATCAAAGCCCTACTACGTATCTGAGAAGAGTCTCGGCGGCTCAACAGAGGATGTATGGACCGTGACGGAGCCGTTCAGCTGGTGGGACGACGAACTCGGTATACCAAAGGATCAGGTGCTCTATAGCCTCTATGGCTTCATACAGGCCGATACCCGTGGTATCAAGGTTATACGCGACGGACGCGAGGAATACATCAATCCTACCGCGGTAGCCAACAACATCTCTTCTCTCCCAGTGGTTCGCTATCTCCTGCCA
>CAJOOC010000071.1 GCA_905236165.1 uncultured Prevotella sp.
ACAGCAGCAACAATCAGATTTGATTGTTGCTGCTGTCACAATAATATATTAGGTGTTTGTACCTGTAGATGGTCGAATGCTTACAAAAATGGTACAATGGTACAATGGTACAATGGTACCATTTAATCGTTAAAATATCTTTCGTATTGTTAACAGAATATCGGCACTCTCTCTAATGAGCCTCCTCTCACTACTCATAAGCCCCTCCACGTAACAACCTCAGTATCAAGCAGTTCCAAAGCAAGCTTTTTGTTGTCTAATTGACTATCTTTCAGGCGGTTATACTTAGTCAATAGGGCACTCATCGGCGGTCGTTTGGTGCCTGAAAAACCTGCCTCGTCAGCGCAGGGCGCATCAATGGCGCGAAGTGTTAAAATCCCACGTAAACGAAAGTTAAACAAAGGCAGTTTTTTTGTTGTTTTGGGTGTGTTTCGCAAAAAAGTTGTACCTTTGCGGTGTGATTTCCTCTTACCTCGATACCCGGCTTGCACGAGTGAAAGGATTAGACCCACCTTTAAGACTCACCCTTTAAGATAGAATTATTGCTTATGAGAAGATTGTTTTTTCTTTGTACGGCTTTGCTGCTTTGCACGGCGCATGTGTCTCATGCACAGGATATCAGTACCGTTATTGACAGCGTGAAGTCGAATATCAACAACAGCGACGTGAAGGAGGCCCTGCTGAATATCCGCGACGCCTTCAGACTTAAGGAGGCTAACGTCGAGAAGCTGGTAGGCAAGTGGCGGTATGCTGAGCCTGCCGTGTATGCCACGAAGGGTAATATGCTGTTTAAGCTGGTAGGCAATTCTGTTGCCAACCAACTGGAGAAGATTCTTGACAATTATATCGAGGATTGTGACATCACGCCGGAGAATACTACGTTTACGTTTAATAAGAACGGTACTTTTCAGCGCAACGTGGCCGGCCATAAGGCGAAGGGTGTATGGATGGTTGGCAAGACTAAGCTATACCTTGGCATCAACAAGGTGCTGACGGCAGAGATTACCATTCACCAGGACGACGACAAGCTGATGTTCCTCATCGACATCGACAAACTGATGACAATCTTCAAGCTGCTTGGCGCCATTGAGGACACCAAGGTGAATAATACGCTTATCAAACTGTCGAAGCAGATACCGTCGCTGCAGGCGGGGATGGCGTTTGAGTTCAATGAACATTGACTGAGCCCACTATAAAAAGTGGCATTTATTTACTTTCTAAAGTGGACTCAGATAATGAAGATTGAAATTCTTCCTTACATCAGTTGTTTTGTCTGCAGGCGTGTTAATGCCATCTCTTCGTATCTGGTGCCTGGGCGGCCATAGTTGGCGAAGGGATAGATGCTGATGCCTCCACGGGGCAGGAAGAGTCCTGTCACCTCAATGTATTTCGGGTCCATCAGCTTGATGAGGTCTTTCATGATGATGTTGACACAGTCTTCATGGAAGTCGCCGTGGTTCCTGAAGGAGAAGAGGTATAGCTTCAGACTCTTGCTTTCCACCATCCGCTTGTCAGGGATATACATTATTTTTATCTCGGCAAAGTCGGGCTGTCCCGTAATGGGACACAGGGATGTAAACTCCGGGCAGTTGAACTGTACCCAGTAGTCGTTCTCCTGATGCATGTTCTCGAAAGTCTCGAGCACCTCGGGAGCGTAGTCGCTGCAGTATTTTGTTTCTGACCCAAGGAGTTGCAGCCCCTCTTCGTTACGTTTTATCATTCTTCCTCACGGTTTGATGGTTTGAGGATTTCCTCAAAGTCGGTAATTCCGGCATCAACGAGGATGTTATACCACTGCAGCAGCTTCTTTATGTCGGAGGAGTGTACGCGGTCACGGTCGAAGTTTGGTAGGAAGCTGGCGAAATATTCCTGCAACTGCGCTCCGCTGGCTTTCTTGAAATCGAGGGAAGCCTTCTTTCCCTGCTCCATGTCGCGCAGGGCGCACATGATTTCTCCCAGAGGCTTGTCTTCGTCCTCGGTATACATGGCTATGTCGCCCAGTGCCGTCACCCTGTCGGTGGCGAAGGCTGGGATGCGCTTGTGATCTACTATGCTCTCTACGATGAGGCCGTTCTTTGAACGTGATACTAACTCATAGAGTCCTGGTTTGCCTGAGATGGCGAGTATTGTCTTGCTCATTATTCTAATTAACGAATTAACAAATTAACGAATTAAGTATGTTGTCGATTTGTGGCTGGAGTGGCTGTATGCCGTCGTTCACTATGACGTAGTCGGCTCGTTGCTCTACCTCCTGCTGTGGCATCTGTGCCTTTATCCATGCCTTTGCTTTCTGGCGCGTGATGCCGTCGCGCCTCATGATGCGCCCTACCCTCACCTCTTCAGGAGCCACGACGGCCACCACCTTGTCGGCATAGTGTTCCAGATGTGAGTCGTAGAGTATGGCACATTCCATCCATTGCATGCCTGAAGCGAGGAAGTCACGCATCACGGCAGGATGTACTATATTGTTTATGGCACGTTTGTTCTCATCCGATGCAAGGAGGAACTGCGCCACCACGGCTTTGTTGTACACCCCGTCGCGGTAGGTGTCGCTGCCGATGAGGCGCGTGAGCTGCTCCCTGACCTCTTGCGAGGCAATGACGCAACGCTTTGCACTCTCGTCGCAGTCGAAGACCTCTATGCCCCGTTCCCTGAGAAGCCTGCATACGTATGACTTCCCTGATCCGATGCCCCCAGTGAGGCAGTATCGTGGCTGTTGCTTGTCCATGAACATTCGAGAGATGTTAGCGTTCTGACTCCAACAGGTAGTCTACGCTGTTGGACTTGAGCGTTGCCTTGAGGACTCCCTTTGGCGTCTTGGTGATGCGGATGGGGAGTTGGGTCTTGTTCTCGCCATGCAGCTCGTCATAGTCGGCCACGATGGAGAACAGCTCGGGCTTGATGCTCTCGCTGCGCTCCACTCCCACAGCGGCCTTCACCTCCATTCGTGCCGGGAAGGTCTTTACGACCATTCCCTTCGGGACATTGACCACAGTGATGGGCACGAGGAAAGACACCTCGGTAATCTGTTCGCAGATAACGTTGACCGTAACCTTGGCAGGATTGAGCTTGGCACCGTAGATATGCTGCAGCTCCACCTGCTGTGAGAAAGACTGTGCCACGTTGTCCATGCGCACCTGCTCTGTCCTTACCGCCATGATGGTATCAAGGGCCTTGGTGGCAGCAAAGACGTTGACGGTGTCGGGGCTTACGGTGATTCTCGATACGTAGTAGTTGGGCTTGGTGGTGAAACTGGCATCTATCACCACAGGCACTATCTTGTGGGCTCCGTGGTTATAGCAGAAATCCCAGTGTTTTGCCTTCACAGCCACGATGCGCGTGGATGAGGGGAACCGCATGGCGAAGAGTTTCTGCACCTCGTTGGGTGATACAGACCCCTTGCCGCCCTTTCCCTTGTAAACGCGGAAGGAGAGGCGTATAGGCTTGTCGCGCTCCTCTAACAGATGGTCGAGGAGGATGAAGCCCTTGTCCTTTACTGTGAAGACGACGCTGTCGGGCAGGGGTTCGGAAATGACGATATTCTCAGGCACCTCCGACAGTTGCATCGGCACCTTCATCTCCATCTCATACGTGTCGTTGAGCGTAGAGACGAACCAGAAGGATGCGCTGATGACAAGGAAGATGCCAAAGGCGATGAGATCCTTGCCACGAATAGATGGCAACGACCTTCTGAATCCGTTCATCGTATGTCCGTCAAGCCAGTTCACCTTTTTTGTAAAAAATGTACGTTTTTAGGACGGGTTTTACTTCATCTGCTGTGCAGCGGCGTTGGCAAAGACGTAGTTACGGTCTACGACGATGGTGACGCCCTTTGCAATCTCCAGTTCCAGGGAGTTGCTCTCCAAGATGACGTGCTTCACGGTGCCGTAAACACCTCCGGCTGTTATCACCTTTGTACCCTCGGTGATGGAGTTCTGGAAGTTGCGGATTTCCTTCTGCTTCTTCTGCTGAGGACGTATCATAAAGAAATACATGATGGCAAAGATGGCTACCATCATGATAATCATGGAGTAGCCTCCTCCATCGCCTTGTACCTGTGCGGCAAGAATAATGTTTGTCATTTTAGCGTAATATTGATTATGTTATTGAAGTTTCGGAAGTTAATAAAAGCGTGAATATATAGGTGCAAAAAAGGCATTGGATACTTGCGTATGTCGCAAGAAATGAGTAA
>CAJOOC010000072.1 GCA_905236165.1 uncultured Prevotella sp.
ACCCGCTCGCAATGCTTCTTAAAAAGCACGCCCGCCCCGCAGGGGCAACAACGGGCAGCTTTTTATAGTCGCTTCGCTCGGGGTTCGATAATTTGTTAATTTGTAAAATATGAAACATTCAGCTTCACTGGCGGCAATCCTGCTCGCATTTACTCTCTTCTCTCCACAAGCAAAGGCACAAGGCTGGCCCGCATCCTATGGCGGCGTCATGCTGCAAGGCTTCTACTGGGACTCGTATGCTGACTCACAGTGGAGCTACCTTGAAAGCCAGGCCGACGACATCGCGCCCTATTTCTCACTCATCTGGGCACCGCCCAGCGCTAATGCCAATTCCACCGGAGGCAACATGGGATACTATCCCGCATACTTCTTTAATCAGGACAGCAGCTTCGGCACAGAGGCAGAGCTGCGCAGCATGATTAATGCCTACAAGCAGAGGGGGACTGGCATTATCGCCGATGTCGTGATAAACCATCACGCATCCAGCAACGCTGCACCTTACAACAAATTCTACAGTGAGACATACAAGGGCACCACCTACGCCCTGCAGAGCAGCGACATCTGCCGCAACGATGAGATAAGCAGCTCTGCCTCCGGCCTCAGCAGCAACTACGACACCGGCGACAACGACGGCGGCTGCCGCGACCTGGACCACAAGAGTTCTAACGTAAACACCATCGTCAAGGCCTACGAGAAGTTCCTCCTCGAAGACCTGGGCTACACGGGTTTCCGCTACGACATGGTGAAGGGCTACAGCGCATCGTATATCGCCGACTATAACAACAGTTCCAAGCCATCCTTCTCCGTAGGAGAGAACTGGGACGGCACCAACACCATAAAGAGCTGGATTGACGGCACGAAGGGCTCGGGGAGCACTCCCACCAGCGCCGCCTTCGACTTCCAGTTCCGCTACCGCGTACGCGATGCCGTGACAACAGGCAACTGGACAAACCTCTCTGCTGCTTCGTCAGGTGCCGACGGTAAGCCGCTCATTCAGACAGAGAGCTACAGGCAGTATGCCGTCACCTTCGTCGACAACCACGACATGCGCGACAATTCCGGCGGCAATGCACCCATTACAACACGCGTCACCGCTGCCAACGCCTTCCTCCTCGCCATGCCCGGCACGCCATGTGTCTTCTATCGCCACTGGCTCAGCAATAAGAAGGACATCAAGATGATGATCGAGGCCCGCCACCTGGCTGGCATACAAAATACCAGCAGCTATGAGGAGCTCCGTAGCAGTGCCTCCTGTTATGCCGTGAAGACCACCGGCACGAAGGGTGAACTCATCTGCGTCGTAGGCCCGGCACCCACCACCTATCAGCCCGGCACTGGCTATACGCTCCTGTGCTCCGGTTCTGACTACCGTTACTATATCAACAGCGCTGCCTACGCCGACTGGGATGCCACCAAGGCACGCATCGAGGCAGAGGAACAGGAGAAACCTTTCACCCCTTACGAGGTGACCATTCACTGCTCTGCCGACTTCTCTCCTGTCTATTTCTATGCATGGGATAACGCAAACAGTCAACTCCTCGGCTCATGGCCCGGCAAGCAGATGACGCAGACAAAACAGGTGGACGGTAAGACCTGGTACTACCAGACCTTCACCATCAAGTCTGCTGACTACTACTTCAATATCATCTTCAACCAGGGCAACGGCAAGCCTCAGACCAGCGACATCCAGCGCCTGACCACAGACAAATACTACACCGCCACCATCAGCGGCGGCAAGGTGGTATATACCGATGTAACGAGCACCACAGGCATAGACCATGCTCCTGCCATCTCTGAGACACCGCGCAGCACGAAGGCACGCGTCGTCAGCGACGGCAAGCACCTCTTCATCGAGAAGGCCGACGGCAAGCGATATACCCTTGAAGGCAAATCATTCTAAAACATACCTAACTACTTAAACATATTAATGAAAAAACTTCTCTTTCTAACATTCTTCCTCTCTGCCATGCTGACGGCATCTGCCGAAGGCGTTGGCAAATATGTAGGCGGCGACATCTCGTTGCTGCTGAGATATGAACAGGCCGGCGACATCTACCTCGATGGTGACGGCAAGGACATCCCCGACCTTATACAGTGGCTTCGCAACAGCTGCGGGTGGAACACGTTCCGCGTGCGACTCTTCGTCAATCCCAACGGCATGAGCAATGACGGCAAGAGCGAAGACCCTGCCGTGTGTCAGGATCTGGAATATGTCAAGAACCTGGGCAAGCGCATCAAGGACGCTGGCGGACTGTTCATGCTCGACTTCCACTATAGCGACACCTGGGTTGACGCCGCCCACATACAGGCTCCCGCAGCATGGAAGGGACTCTCCGATGCCAACATGGCAAAGAAGCTGGGCGAGTATACCACGGAGTGCCTGGAATACCTCAACGCCAATGGTGCCACACCCGACTTCGTGCAGGTGGGCAACGAGATAATGTACGGCCTCTGCGACATCAAGGTGTGGCCATACGAGAATTCCCAGGCTAACTGGACTGGCTTCCTCGGACTGCTCAAGGCCGGCTGCAATGCCGTGCGCGCAAAGTGTCCTAAGGCACAGATAATAATACATACCGACCGCCCCACCAACTCAAGCTACAACACCTATTTCTATAATAAGCTCATCAACGGCGGCGTAGACTTCGATGTCATCGGTCTGTCATACTACCCCTTCTGGCATGGATACCTCGCATCGCTGAAGGGCGCACTCGGCAGCCTCGCCACCACCTTCCCACAGAAGAAGGTGCAGATAGTGGAGTCGGCCTACTACTTCCAGTACTGGCCCAGCAGCGGCATCAACTACGAAACCCGCTCCACATGGGCATCCTCGCCCGACGGGCAGTATAAGTTCGTGAAGGAACTGTTCGCAGCGCTGAAGAGCTATCCGCAGGTGGAGGGCTACTCCTACTGGTGTCCTGAGGAGGCCGGCAATGGCTATAACGGCTTCAAAGTGATAGCAGGCTGGATCAACCGCGGCCTGTGGTGGCCGGAGAACACCAGCACCAAGAGGCACTGGCCCCTGAAGGCCTCGGAAGGCATGGTGCACTATCTGATGAAGGACTTCCTGTCAAAAGAAGCCGCAGGCATCAGCAAGGCCGCAGCCCCTGCACAGCACAAGAACGCCACAGCACGCACCGTCGCCAATGGCAAGCACATCTATATAGAGAAGGCCGACGGCAAGCGCTACACCCTCTCAGGCAACCAGATTTATTAAAGGTGGGTTCTATTAATTAGCTCGCGCTGATTTTTGATTTTTAGGCAGTGACAGATTGTAAGTTGAAGAGGAAATGTAGCAGGCTTTATGACCGATGAGACTTGACAAGATGTCATGCATAAAATCAAAAAGCAGCCGAAAAGGAAGAATACCCATCAGTGTTAAACTCTAAGT
>CAJOOC010000073.1 GCA_905236165.1 uncultured Prevotella sp.
CCGCCAGCGGCGTTATAGCCGTCGTTAATCTTGTGCCAGCCGAAGTTGTCATATACGCTCAGTCCGCCACTGGTGCGGCTGTAGCGGTTCTCTACCGAGAGGCTTGCTGCACCGCGCGTAATCCATTGGTCGTTCTCCAGCTTGGGCTGCGTCACCGTACCCGGGTTTGAGGCATTCCAGTGTGTCACGTTAAGGTCGGCAGTCACGCTCCAGTACTTCGACAGGTCATAGCCCAGCTTCACCATGCCGCCATATTGCTCAAAGCCCATGTGTGGACGGTGGTTGTCGGTGCGGTTATACTGTGCCGCTACGGTGCTGCCGAAACGCCCGGCACGCACCTGGTTAGCAGCCTCTGTCTGTATGGTGCCATAGCTGCCGGCGCCGAGGCTGATATTCGTCTTCACCGTCGGAGGGGTGTCATAGCCGCCAATGGAGCGCGTCACGATATTCAGCACGCCGCCCATGGCATTCGAGCCATAGAGCACTGAGGCCGGTCCGCGCAACACCTCCACACGGTCGGCCAGCAGCGTCTGATAGCTGTCAGAGATAGGGTGTCCGTAAACGCCCTGATACTGTGGATGACCGTCAATCAATACGAGCATCTGTCCTGCCCCGCCTGTCACGCCGCGCATGTTTATGCCACCGGCGGCACCTGTCGAGACGCCGTAGCCCAGCATCGAACGGCTCGTAACAAACAGTCCCGGCACCTCCTGCAACACTGTGGGCAGGATGCTCGTCTGGTGCTGCTGCGTCAGTTTCTCGCGGCCTATCACCGTCACCGTCATGGGCAGATGGCGCACGTCAACGGCATTGCGTGTGCCGGTCACTACAACCTCGTCGAGCGACAACGAGTCCTGGGGAGCGGCAACAACCGTGACACAAGCCATCGCAGCCGCAAATGATGTAATCAATTTCTTCGTGTTCATTTATATATATCTGTTAGCTTCTGTTCTTTCTACCTGCAAAGGTAAGAAAAAAAATCCTGAACGCGCCTCTCTTTTCTCGATAAAATTACACCTGTAGTCGTTAAGTTTCAAAAAAAGTCACTCTAATAGGGCATTCCCCTTTGTCATTAGAAAGAAAAACACTACCTTTGCTGCCGAAATCATTATTCCCCCGAACAACATCATGTCATACGCAGGACGATACAGCCAGTCAGAAGAATATCGGCGCGAAGAGCTGATAAGAAAGATAGAACACTCCATAGAAAACCTCACGCTCCAAGAGCTTGAGGCCGTCTATTACGACCTAACCACAAAGAATTTCATCAACGACTAAGTGGTGTGTTAGTGCCTCAGGGTCATGATCTTTGTAGGACACGCCAGCGTACACTTACTGCATTTCAGACAGTCAGGGTGCAGGTAGCCTGTCTCGTCGCCGCGGCAGTCATAGGGCGTGAGCTGCATCGGACACACGCGTGAACAGCTCTTACACTTCATCTGACACGTCGCCGCCACGTGGATATTCGTGAAAGCCTTCGGCAGGGGAGCCTTCTTTGGTGCCACCCAGCTTGATATCGTACCCATTGGGCAGAACGAACACCATGTGCGGGGAGCATAGATAAACGACAGCGTGACACCCACCACGGTAGTCATCACGATGATTGTCCAGAACACACGTCCTATGCCGCTCCACATCGCCAGGCCGCCCTCGCTCCACGGAACGGTGAGGGTCAGCTGCACACCGAACATCGTGAAGATGAAGAACACCATAAACAGCCTGAATCCGAACGTTCTCACGAACCTCGGTATCTCGCGGTGTGGGGAATACTTCGACAGCAGACGGTCATACAGGTTGCCGCGCGGACACACATGTCCGCACCACCAGCGACCCTTCCATACGCTCGTCAGCACGGGGCCGATCATGCAGATGATAGCCACAAGGCCTATGACGGGGTAAAACCATCCCAGGATGATATATGCGATGATAATCCAATACAGAGGCTTTCCGGGAGCATCAAAATGACGATGAAAACGTTTCTTCTGTGCCATAATGCTAATTCTGATTCGCGTAATTAGTGTTATTCGTGGTTCCTTAATCCCAGGTCATTACTGTTTCTTCAGTGTCTCGATGATAGAGTCCAGTTCCTGTGCCAGGTGCTCATAGGCCTTCGCCTGTAGCGGGCAGGGCGACAGCTGCTGGCGCATGCCCTTTGGGACAGAGATGAATGCCTGCTCCTCCATCGCCTTACCCTTCTCCGTCAGGCTTACAAACTGCTGGCGCTTGTCCTGCTCACCCTTCCTTCGGCTCACTAGCCCCAGCTTCTCCATGCGTTGCAGCAGCGGCGTCACCGTATTCGTCTCAAGCAAGAGCCGGTGCGCGATGTCATTCACAGGCAGGTTGTCACCCTCCCACAACACCATCAGCACCAGATACTGCGGGTACGTGATGCCGAGGGTATTGAGGATAGGCGTATATGCCTGCGTCACAAGCCGCGCTGCAGTATAAAGCCTGAAACAAATCTGTTTGTCAAGTTGGAATTCAGTATGCATAATTAGCCTTTTCAGTCCCAAAGTTAATGTTTATAGTTACATCGAAAAACACGGAAAGCACAAAAAGAAGCTAAACCATCAATTATCCGTTTATTCCGTGTCTTTAGATGTGGGAGTTAAAACTTCAATCTCAGGGACGTGGGCGAGACGCCCACGTCCCTGGTTGTTGCCTGCGACAATGCTTAATGCTTAATCATCTCCACCACGTCCTTCTCGAAGTCCTTCGGCTCCGTGGTAGGTGCGTAGCGCTTGATCGTCTGCCCGTCCTTGGAGATAAGGAACTTAGTGAAATTCCACTTAATGTCGCTGTCCTTCTCCACGCTGTTGCTGATAGCCTTGAAGAGCGTCTTCGCGGCTTTCGCCTTCAGACCGTGATACTCCTCCGTCGGGGCCTGAGCCTTCAGATACTCGAAGATAGGCTCTGCGGCAGCACCGTTCACGTCTGTCTTCTTCATAATCTGGAACGTCACCCCGTAGTTCAGCTGGCAGAACTCCTCTATCTGTCCGTCAGTGCCGGGATCCTGCTCCTTGAACTGGTTGCAGGGGAAGCCGATAATCACCAGACCCTTGTCCTTGTACTTCTGGTTCAGCTCTTCCAGTCCCGCAAACTGTGGTGTAAACCCGCACTTGCTCGCTGTGTTAACAATCAGCAGCACCTTGCCTTCAAACTGTGAGAAATCCAGTTCCTTACCTCTGCTCGTCAGAGCCTTGAAATCATAAATCTTATTCATACCTTTATTCAAGTTTCGCATTTGCTCAACTTCTTAGTAGTCAGGAGTAAAGGAGATATCGCTTCGCTCGCCCTTCGGGCAGGAGTTAAGACG
>CAJOOC010000074.1 GCA_905236165.1 uncultured Prevotella sp.
TAAGGGAATCCCCTTCGGTGGCTCTCTCATCCGTCCTGAGGCAACCGGTTATGGTAACGTTTATTTCCTTCAGGAGATGCTTAAGACGAAGGGTGACAGCGTGAAGGGCAAGACTGTGCTGATTTCCGGTAGCGGTAACGTAGCTCAATATACAGCAGAGAAGGTTCTTCAGCTTGGTGGTAAGGTAGTTACGATGTCCGACTCTAACGGTTACATCTACGATCCAGACGGAATCGACCGCGAGAAGCTCGACTTCATCATGGATCTGAAGAACGTACAGCGTGGCCGTATCAAGGAGTATGCTGAGAAGTATCCAAACGCCAAGTATGTTGAGGGCAAGAAGCCTTGGGCTGAGAAGGGTTGCGAGATTGCACTTCCTTCTGCTACTCAGAACGAGATTAACGAAGAGGCAGCTAAGACCCTCGTTGCAAATGGCGTAATCGCTGTTTCTGAGGGTGCTAACATGCCTACAACTCCAGAAGCTATCAAGGTGTTCCAGGATGCCAAGATCCTCTACTCTCCAGGTAAGGCTGCCAACGCTGGTGGTGTATCAGTATCAGGTCTTGAGATGTCACAGAACTCAGAGCGTCTCTCATGGACTTCTGAGGAGGTAGACAACTATCTGCACAAGATCATGAACGATATTCACGAGAACTGCGTGAAGTATGGTACTGAGGCTGACGGCTACATCAACTACGTGAAGGGTGCTAACGTTGCAGGCTTCATGAAGGTGGCTAACGCTATGATGGCTCAAGGCATCGTGTAAGATTGAAAATTGAAGATTGAAGATTTATAATTGAAGATTCAATATTCAAGATTCAAGTTTGATAAATCAAAGCTGAGAATCCTATAGTTCAAAGCTAAAGATAATGATAATAACGAGGTGGATAACAATGCGTTATCTGCCTCGTTTTACCTTTTACATGACCCTTCTCTTTCATTACGAACAGTATGGAACTCCACGATGTTACCTTCCTTAACCTGATGCAATGCCGCATCTTCAACGTACTCATCATAGCCAATCCCTATGATGCCTTCATGCTGGAAGACGACGGACGCGTTGACGAGAAAATCTTCTCTGAATATATGCAGCTCGGACTGAGGTATCCACCGTCATTCACTCAGGTATGTACCATAGAAGAAGCCTCTGATGCTATTGCGAAAGCAACCTTCGACCTTATCATCTGCATGCCTGGTAATGCCGACAATGATGCCTTCGATGTGGCGCATTCCGTTAAGCAGATAACTCCTGATACGCCTTGCGTGGTGCTCACGCCATTCTCACACGGCATCAACAAGAGAATGGAGAACCTCGACCTCAGCATCTTCGATTATGTGTTCTGCTGGCTGGGCAATACGGAGCTTATCCTCTCCATCATCAAGCTGATAGAGGACAAGATGAACGTGGAGAACGACACGAAAGAGGCAGGAGTGAAGTGTGTACTTCTTGTAGAAGACAACATACGCTTCTATTCCTCCATACTGCCACACCTATATAAATACATCCTCACGCAGAGCCTGAACTTTGCCACAGAGGCTCTGAACACTACCGCCGAGATGCTGCGCATGCGAGGCAGACCAAAGGTGTTGCTGGCCCGCAACTATGAGGAGGCAATGGAGGTGTATGAGGCCTATAAAGACCATTTCCTTGGCATCATCAGCGACTGCCGTTTCCCACGTGAAGGTGTTGAAGACCCGCAGGCAGGCATGAAATTCCTCCAGACGGTGAGAGATGCCGATGAATACCTGCCCATGATAATGCAGTCGTCGGAGCCGAACCTCGAAGTGACGGTGAAGGGTGTGAAATTTCTCGACAAGAACTCTAAGAAACTGAATGTTGACCTTCACGCCGTGATGTCGGAGCATTTCGGTTTTGGCGACTTCCTCTTCCGCGATCCACGCACCAAGGAGGTGATACATCGAGTTAAGAACCTTAAGGAGCTTCAGGACCATATCTTCAAGATCCCTACCGAGTCAATGGCCTACCACGTTAGCCGCAATCATATTTCGCGCTGGCTTGCGGCAAGAGCCATCTTCCCCGTGTCGGAGTTCCTGAAGTCAATCACGTGGCACAAATATCCTGATGTGGAGACCCACCGCCGCTATATCTTTGATGCTATAGTGGCATATCGCCACATGAAGAACCTGGGTGTTGTGGCCGTCTTCAACAAAGACCGCTTTGACTCCTACTCGCATTTTGCACGCATCGGCGACGGTTCCTTGGGAGGAAAGGGTAGGGGACTGGCCTTTCTCGACAATATTATCAAGAAGCACCATGAGCTACATCAGTTTGAGAATGCCCGCGTGATGATACCCAAGTCTGTTGTGATGTGCACAGATATCTTTGATGAATTCATGGAAGACAACAACCTGTGGGAGATAGCCCTCAGCGATGCCTCTGACGAGGAGATACTGCAGCATTTCCTCAAAGGCGAGTTGCCAGACTCTCTGCATGATGACCTTGACACCCTGATAGAGGCAACGCGCAAACCGTTGGCCATCCGTTCCTCTTCGCTGCTTGAGGACAGCCATTACCAGCCGTTTGCAGGAGTTTACTCCACATATATGATACCATACTCCGAAAACCGCGAAAGGATGCTCGGCAACCTCTCAAAGGCCATCAAGAGCGTGTACGCCTCGGTATACTTCCATGCTTCGAAGGCCTACATGACGGCCACTCAGAACGTCATAGACCAGGAGAAGATGGCTGTGATAATCCAGGAGGTGGTGGGACAGAACTACGGTGACTATTATTATCCTAACATCTCAGGTGTGCTACGGTCTCTCAACTACTATCCTGTTGGCGAAGAACGCCCTGAAGAGGGCATCGCCTCCCTTGCTTTGGGTTTGGGAAAATACATCGTTGACGGCGGCCAGACCCTGTGTGTCTCCCCTGCACACCCCAATCAGGTGATGCAGATGTCGGAGGTTGACACAGCCCTAAGACAGACGCAGACCAGCTTCATGGCCATCAAGATGACAGGAGAGGATGATGAGGAATGCGCAAAGGACGGCACGCTGCTCTTCAAGCTCGATGACAGCTTCAATATAGCTCGCCGATTGGTGAGGGATGCTGACGGTGAAGACTCGTTGAGGTATATCGCCTCCACCTTCGACCCCTATGACCAGTTGATACGTCCGGGTGTCTACGAAGGAGGACGCAAGGTGATATCCATGAACGGCGTTCTGGAACAGAATATCTTCCCGTTCCCTGAGCTGATGCGTCTGTCGCTGGAGCTGGGCAGCGAAGAGATGCGCCGCCCTGTAGAGATAGAGATGGCCTGCAACATTCATCCTCCCAAGAATGGCGAGGAGGGCTCGATGTCGTTCTATCTGCTACAGATACGCCCCATCGTCGATACCAAGATGGAACTTAGTGAAGACTTGCTCAGCATAGAGGATGACACATGTCTGCTACGCTCCCACAACTCCCTTGGACACGGGGTGGTAGAAGGTCTGCAGGATGTGGTATATGTAAAGGTGGACGAGGATTATTCTCCGAGCAATAACTCGATGATTCAGGACGAGATAGACAGTATCAACGACACCTTCCTCAATGATGACTCAAAACCTTCCTACATTCTTATCGGCCCTGGGCGCTGGGGTAGCTCTGATGAGTGGCTCGGCATACCGGTGAAATGGCCTAACATCTCCGCCTCGAAGCTTATCGTCGAGGAGATACTGCCCAATCACTATGTGGATCCGTCGCAAGGTACGCACTTCTTCCAGAACCTCACGTCATTGGGCGTGGGCTATTTTACCATTGACATTCATCATGACCGTCAGGGTAATCCTATAACCCCACAATGCCCCGGCTCTGCATCACAGCCAGAACCGGCCTATGGTAACGGAGAGTTGGAGATACTGCGTCGCGATATCCTCGATGCCTTGCCTGCCGTTAAGGAGACAAAGCACGTGCGTCACGTCAGACTGCCCAAGGCCGTAACGCTGAAGATGGACGGACTGAGGCAGGAGGGTGTCGTAGTGTTAGGAGAAGAATAGCGTTACTTCGTCTCAAGCAACACTTTCTTGGGATTGCTGCCTGAGCGGCAGATAAACTTGAATTTTATTCCGGCGTCAAGATATGGTTTCATCGTTGTTGATTCACTAATGGTTTTCATAAGCGATGAGCTGATGACGTCGTAGTTTTCCTTTATCAATTCTTCATTGTCGGCCTTGTCCACGAGCGAACAGTAATAGATATATGTTCGCGTGGCACGGTCGTATTTCACGCTATCGGTGCGCGAATAGTTAATGACTGGAGTAGGACAGAACTTTCTGTTATACTCCTCAGCATCGCGCTCGGCTTTGTCGTCAAGGCTCTCCTGATGACAGCTCACGACAAACGTGGAAGCCATAAAAAGCGTCAAAAGATGTGCCGTAGAGATGATATGCCTCAATTTTCTCTGCATGATGTAGTAGGTTGAATTTCGGGTTCCTTTGAGATAAATCAACTAAATATCTGCAAAATTAGTACTTTTTCGCCATAAAAACAATAAAAAATGTAAAAAACATATCTTCTCTTTTGGCAGGTTGGTGAAAATACACTATCTTTGTACCTTGAAAGGGTGGGTTTTGAAGTTATCGCCAGCCCATAACAAAAGACTTTGAACATATATAATTGATGGACCACATAAGAAATTTCTGCATCATAGCCCATATAGACCACGGCAAGAGTACTTTGGCTGACCGTCTGCTGGAGTACACTAAGACAATAGAGGTGACGCAAGGCCAGATGCTTGACGATATGGACCTTGAGCAGGAACGCGGCATCACCATTAAGAGCCACGCCATACAGATGGAATATGAAGGCTATAGGCTGAATCTTATCGATACTCCCGGGCATGTGGATTTCTCCTACGAGGTGAACCGCAGTATAGCCGCTTGCGAGGGAGCGCTGCTTGTGGTTGATGCTACACAGGGTATACAGGCACAGACAATCTCCAACCTCTATATGGCCATAGACCACGACCTTGAGATTATCCCTGTCATCAACAAGATTGACATGCCTGCTGCAATGCCCGATGAGGTAGAGGATGAGATAGTCGACCTTCTCGGTTGTGACCGTAAGGACATCATTCGCGCTTCAGGCAAGACAGGAGAGGGTGTGGAGGAAATACTGCACGCTGTCGTGGAGCGTGTTCCGGCACCCAAGGGCAATCCTGATGCCCCTCTTCAGGCGCTCATCTTCGACTCTGTATTCAACAGCTTCCGCGGCATCATCGCATATTTCAAGATAGAAAACGGCTCCATCCGCAAGGGCGACAAGGTGAAATTCTTCAATACAGGCATGGAGTATGATGCTGACGAGGTAGGCATCCTCAAGATGGATATGGTGCCGCGCCAGGAGATGACCACCGGAGAGGTGGGCTATATCATCTCAGGCATCAAGAACGCCAAGGAGGTGAAGGTTGGCGATACCATCACGCATGTAGCCAATCCCTGCAAGGAGGCCATAGCAGGCTTCCAGGAGGTGAAGCCGATGGTCTTCGCCGGTGTCTATCCCATAGACCCTACCGACTATGAGAACCTGCGTGCCTCGCTGGAAAAGCTCCAGCTGAATGATGCCTCCCTGACATTCCAGCCTGAGAGCTCCGTAGCTCTGGGTTTCGGATTCCGCTGCGGCTTCCTGGGACTGCTCCACATGGAGATAATACAGGAGCGCCTTGACCGCGAGTTCAATATGGATGTCATCACTACCGTGCCCAACGTGTCATATATGGTATACGACAAACAGGGCGGAGAGAAAGAGGTGCACAATCCCTCGGGTCTGCCCGATATTGCGCTCATCGACCATATTGAAGAGCCTTACATCAAGGCCACCATCATTACCGACGCCAACTATATCGGTTCAATCATGAAGCTGTGTCTTGACAAGCGTGGAGAGCTGATAAAGCAGGAGTACGTCTCGGGCAACAGAGTAGAGCTATACTTCTATATCCCATTGGGCGAGATAGTGATAGACTTCTATGACAAGCTCAAGTCAATCTCCAAGGGCTATGCGTCGTTTGACTACCACATTGACTCCTTCCGTCCCTCAAAGCTGGCGAAGCTCGACATACTGCTCAACGGCGAGCCCGTCGATGCCCTCTCTACGCTGACCCATAGTGACAATGCCGTAACCTTCGGACGCAGGATGTGCGAGAAGCTGAAAGACCTCATTCCGCGCCAGCAGTTCGATATTGCCATACAGGCCGCCATCGGTGCCAAGATCATAGCGCGTGAGACCATCAAGTGTGTGCGCAAGGATGTGACGGCAAAGTGTTACGGCGGCGACGTGAGCCGTAAGCGCAAGCTGCTTGAGAAACAGAAGAAGGGCAAGAAACGCATGAAGCAGATAGGAAACGTGGAGGTGCCGCAGAAAGCCTTCCTCGCTGTGCTGAAGCTGGATTAACGCCTCTCATCCCTTCAGCCCCCTCAACATTATTCACCACCTTAAAAAAACAATAACATATGAAACTAAAGGATCCAACCATCCCTAAGAGAGAGATAGCCCGCGAGCTTGCGCGCCGTTTCTCGACAATGAGTCATGAGGAACTGGATGTACTGGACAGCATCCTCGTACCAATGAAATTCAAGAAAGGAGAGAAGATACTTGCAGAGGGAAATGTATGCGAGTACATCTACTACCTGTATGAAGGGCTCATCCGCCAGTATTACTACAAGAACGGAAAGGAAATGACAAGCCATCTTGGTGTTGACGGCAATGTCTTCATGGGTGTGGAGAGCCTCTTCCGCGAGACTCCCAGCCTGGAGACCATCGAAGCTCTGGAGCCTTGCTACGTCTATGCCCTTCCCAAGCGTCACCTTGAAATAGTTGCGCTCCACAATCAGAACATCCAGATTCTCTACCGCAAGATTCTGGAGGAGGCGCTGATAGAGTCGCAGCGTCATGCCGACCTGGTGCGCTTCGAGACGGCACAGGACCGCTACCGCCGTATATGCAAGCAGATGCCGAAGATAGTGCTGCGTGCACCATTGGTATTCATAGCAAGCTATCTGCAGATGACGCCAGAGACGCTGAGCCGCGTAAGGTCCTCCACATTAATAGACTAAGACGAAACGCTGATGAGAACCGTTATAGCACTATTCCTGGCCGCATGGAGCCTTGTCGCCTCTGCGCAAAAGCCGTATTACACCCGCGAGTATAGCGACAAGAAACTCATCAAGGAGGCCAGGGCCTGGCTGAAAAAGGGTGAGTGGCGTCAGGGCTTTCAGGCTGCTTCGCCGCATGAGTCAGTCAACGTGGTTGACTTCTACCTGCAGTACAAGAAGAACCCGGAGCAATGGACGAAGCTCTTCCAGTATCTTGCCAAGACCGACCTTGCCGCCCTTCCCAAGGGAAAGCACCCCATTGAGGGCAGTGACCTCACCATCAGCGTTGAGGACAGTCAGAACGGTCCCTTAGAGAAGCGAAACAGCGAGAGCCACTATTTCAATATCGACTTTCAATATTGCATAAAGGGCACAGAGCGCTTTGGCATCATAGACCACGTCACCTCCGCGCCAAAGGACAAGTATAAGAAGGACGTGATTCACTACAACTACGACAAAAGCCGTGCATTGTTCTATGACTCCACGCCCGACAAGTTCTTTATCTTTTTCCCAGGCGACTGGCATATAGCCAAGATTAATAACGATACCGATGACCAGAACATACGCGTGTGCGTAATAAAAGTAAGGTGGGAGGAGTAAAGTTTAGAGTTTAGAGTTTAAAGTTTAGAGTTTAGAGACTGACATCTGAAGTCTAACGTCCAAAGTCTAAAGTTATAAAGTACATTCAAGATATACTCAACATGAAAGAAAACAAGAAGATAACACTTCGCACCCTTACCAAGGGTAATGTATGGGACTTGCAGGAGAACGACATCTTCTCTTTATGGGCCAAGCCTGAGAAGGAAGATGATATTAGCGAGCGCGGCAGCCATTACATGGACATCGTTCGCACTGCTTTCGATGTAGAAGAAATAAAGGTTCCCAAGCGCGAGGTGATTGCGAAGTATGAGGAAAGGGGTATGAAGGTTGGCGTGCTGTATCTTCGTGGCGAACCCGTGAGGAAGGAGCGCAATGCCGACAAGGACAAGCCCAAGCGGGGACGTGCGAAGGAGATGCGTGATAGCGCCGAGATAGAGCTTGACATCATGCAGACGCAGAAGGCGCAGAAGCCCAAAGAGCCCATCTATGCCATCCGTAAGCGTCCCATCACGAAGGTGACGGACCTCTCCTATGAGAACATCCAACATATCTCTGCCGCTAAGTTACTCGACATCATCGACCGCAACTTCGGAGGCGGCTGGGACAGCCTTAACCAGGGTGTGAAGGACATCATCCTTTCTGCCTTCGACATCTCTACCACCACAACGCCCAAGGAGCGTCTCCATAAGCCTGGCGGACTCTATGAGATAAAGGTGGAGGACGGATATGAGGTGCTCGAAATAGAAAAGGGCAGCTGGACGGAGGCCATCTTTGCCAAGGTGAAGCCAAAGGCCATCAAGCTGAAGATGTCGTTCGACGCTGAGAGCAAGAACAAGGACGGCTATGATGGCGATGACAGCGACGAGGATGTAGAGGTACGCGACGACTACTACAAGCAGGATGAGGACGACGATGATATCGACGACGATTCCCTGACCGAAGAGAGCTACCGCACCACCGTTGAGGAAGACCCTGACGACCTTTCCCTGGACGATGCCGACGAAATCTCAGATGACGACTATTAAGGAGGGAATTAACAGTACCCACCTTAAGATAGCATAACGAATGATAATTGGCATCTTATAGTTGCGATATTTGAATTATACAACCTGTTTTTTGATAAATAAAGTAAAGAGGACTGAAAAAGTCCTCTTTTTTTTTCCTTCAACAGTAAGAAAGATTTAACTTTGCAGGCAAATAAACAAAACACGAATCAATGAAGAAGTCAACAATCTGGATTATCGCCATCATCATGGGAGTCTCGTTCATGGGACTTCTGGCCTTGCAGATATCCTACATGGAAGATATGGCCAAGATGAAGCGCGAGCAGTTTGACGAGTCAGTCACGAGGGCTCTCTATCAGGCTTCGCACAATCTGGAGGTAAACGAGACGCTGCGGTTCCTTGAGAAAGACATCGACAACACCGAGCGCAAAGCCATACAGAACGACTCCGTAGAAGGCCAGATTGGCGGTCCCATACAATACTCCCACCAGTATTCTGTCAGCGGCGACGACGGTACCATCTATTCCTCGTTCGAACTCCAGACCATAGCGATGAGCCCGCAGAAGATGCCGAAGGGCCTGGGCATCAAGACCGACAAGAACGCCATCTCGGCAGCCCAGAAGTCGTTCCAGGAGATAATCCGCAACAGATACATCTACCAGAAGTCCCTGCTCGACGAAGTGGTTTACGGCATACTCTATACCGCCAGCGACAAACCCCTCAAGGAGCGCATCAACTTCAAGCAGCTTGATCAGGACATCAGGGTGGAACTGCTCAACAACGGCATCGACATCCCTTACCACTTCACCGTCACCTCTTACGACGGGAAAGAGGTATATCGCTGTCCTGACTACTCTGAAAAGGGCAATGAGCTGACGTATTCGCAGATGCTCTTCCGCAACGACCCGCAGTCAAAGAGCGGAATGCTCAACGTGCATTTCCCCGACATCAACAGCTACATCTTCTCCAGCATACGCTTCATGATACCCTCGCTGGTGTTCACCGTAGTGCTGCTCATCACGTTCATCTTCACCATCGTCATCATCTTCAGGCAGAAAAGGTTCTCTGAGATGCGCAACGACTTCATCAACAATATGACGCATGAGCTGAAGACGCCTATCTCCAGCATCTCGCTGGCCTCGCAGATGCTCAACGACAAGTCGGTAAACAAGAGCGAGAACATGGTCAACCACCTTGGCGGAGTCATCAACGACGAGACGAAGCGCCTCAGGTTCCTTGTGGAGAAAGTGCTGCAGATGTCTATGTTTGACCGCACGAAGAACATCTTCAAGATGAAGGACCTGGACCTCAACGAACTCGTCGACTCCATCTCCAACTCCTTCTCGCTGCGAGTGGAACACACGGGGGGCAAGATATACACCGAGATAGAGGCTGTCGACTCTGCCATCTGCGTTGACGAGACGCATTTCAGTAATGTCATCTTCAATCTCATGGACAATGCGGTGAAGTATCGTCAGCCCGACAAGCCGCTCAACATCTATCTCCGCACGTGGAATCCCGAGCCCGGCAAGGTCTCCGTCTCAATACGCGATACGGGCATAGGCATCAAGAAGGAGAACCTCAGGAAAATCTTTGAGCGCTTCTATCGCGTGCATACCGGCAACCGCCACGATGTCAAGGGATTCGGCCTCGGACTGGCTTACGTCAAGAAGGTTATCGACCTGCATAAGGGCACCATCCACGTTGACTCCGTTTATGGCAAGGGCACCACCTTCACCATAACAATAGAAACACCCGAAAATTCATAATTATTCATCCCGTGGGACATAACAACCCCACCTTAACAACCCTATAACAAATATGAAGAACTTAGAAGAAAACCTCAAGATCCTCCTTTGCGAGGACGATGAAAACCTCGGTATGCTGCTCAGGGAATATCTCCAGGCAAAAGGTTTCGAAACAGATCTCTGTCCTGACGGCGAGGCCGGCTATCGCGCCTTCCTCAAGACACAGTATGATATATGTGTGCTCGATGTGATGATGCCAAAGAAAGACGGCTTCCAGCTTGCTACGGAGATACGTCAGGCCAATGCCGACGTGCCCATCATCTTCCTCACGGCACGCCAGCTGAAGGAAGACATCCTGGAGGGCTTCAAGATTGGTGCCGACGACTATATCACCAAGCCGTTCTCCATGGAAGAGCTCGTATTCCGTATTGAGGCCATCCTGCGCCGCGTTCACGGCAAGAAGACAAAGGAGAGCACACAGTACCACATCGGACAGTTCCTCTTCGACACGCAGAAGCAGCTCCTTACCTTCGGCGACAGGCAGACAAAGCTCACCACCAAGGAGAACGAGCTCCTCTCGCTCCTCTGCAGCCATTCCAACGAGATACTGCAGCGTGACTTCGCCCTGAAGACGATATGGATTGACGACAACTACTTCAACGCCCGCTCAATGGACGTTTACATCACCAAGCTGCGCAAGCACCTCAAGGACGATCCTAACATCGAGATTATCAACATCCACGGCAAGGGCTACAAGCTCATCGTGCCGGAGGATGACGAAATAATCACGTCAGAAGACCCGGAAGAGGCATAAGGTCAGCTATGCTATCAATGATCTTTGCAGCAGGCAAGGGTACTCGTCTCAAGCCTCTCACCGACATCCTTCCCAAGGCGCTGGTGCCTGTGGCCGACAGGCCGCTCCTTCAGCACGTACTGGACAGGATGTCGGAGGCCGGAGCCGACAGGGTAGTGGTCAATGTGCACCACCATGCGCGGCAGATAGTCAACTTCCTTCAGCTGGCACAGCCCGCCTATCCCTTCCCCATCAGCATCAGCGATGAGAGCAGCCTGCTTCTCGAAACAGGCGGAGCCATAAAGAAGGCACGTCCGCTCTTCGCAGGACAGGACGGCAGCATAGAGCCCGTGCTCATACATAACTGCGACATCCTCAGCAACGTCAGCCTGAAAGACTTCTATCGCCAGGCCTGCCTCGAGGGCGATGCGGCGCTGCTCGTAAGCAGGCGAAAGACCAGCCGCTACCTCGTCTTCTCCGACGACATGCGGCTCCTCGGATGGACCAACATCGACACGGGCGAGGTGAAGAGCCCGCATGCAGGTCTCAAGGAGCTCATAGAGCAGGGCAGGGTACAGCTGCTGGCCTTCTCGGGCATACATGTCATAGGCCCCGCGCTGCTCGCCAGGATGGACGGTGAGCCCGATGTGTTCCCCATCATCGACTTCTACCTGCGCCATTGCGCCACAGCCAGCATACAGGGCATCACCCTGCCCGGCATGAGGCTACTCGACGTAGGCAAACTAAACACCCTCGCAGAAGCAGAACAGTTTCTGGAAGAAATTTGAATAATATATGCAAAAAATAATCATCCTCGATTTTGGCTCGCAGACCACGCAGCTCATAGGGCGCCGCGTGCGTGAACTCAACACGTTCTGCGAAATAATGCCATACAACAAATTCCCTGCCGATGACCCCGATGTCATTGGCGTCATACTATCAGGCTCCCCCTATTCCGTTTACGAGGAGCGTGCCTTCCGTCTTGACTTCGAGAAGATACGCGGGCGTTACCCCATCCTCGGCATCTGCTATGGAGCGCAGCTCATGGCCTACACCTTCGGGGGCAACGTAGAGCCGGAGGGCACACGCGAATACGGGCGTGCCAATCTACAGTACATGGAAGAGGGCAACCCGCTCCTCAAGGATTTCTCGCCCAATTCACAGGTGTGGATGTCACACGGCGACACCATCACGCGTCTCCCCGAAGGCTTCCGCTGCATCGCCTCCACCTCAACGGTGAAGTATGCGGCCTATGCTGCCAACGACGAGAAGATATGGGGCGTACAGTATCATCCTGAGGTGTTCCACAGCATCGACGGCACAAAGCTCCTCAAGAACTTCGTCGTGGACATCTGCGGAGGCAGGCAGGACTGGTCGCCTAACAGCTTCGTCGAGCAGACCGTAGGCGAGCTGCGCGAGCAGGTGGGCAGCGACAAGGTAATCCTCGGACTCTCTGGAGGCGTAGACAGCAGCGTGGCTGCCATGCTCCTACATAAGGCCATAGGCAAGAACCTCACCTGCATCTTCGTCAATAACGGACTCCTTCGCAAGAATGAGTTCACCGACGTGATGCGCGACTACGAATGCCTCGGACTGAACGTCGTGGGCGTCGATGCCTCAGAGAAATTCTATTCCGAGCTCGCCGGCGTTACAGAGCCCGAAGAGAAACGTAAGATTATCGGTGCAGGCTTCATAGAGGTCTTCGAGGCCGAAGCCCGTAAGATAGAAGGCGCGAAATGGCTTGCACAGGGCACCATCTACCCTGACCGCATAGAATCGCTCAACATCACCGGCAAGGTCATCAAGAGCCACCACAACGTCGGCGGCCTGCCCGAGAAGATGGGCCTCAAGCTTTGCGAACCCCTCAAATGGCTCTTCAAGGACGAGGTGCGTCGCGTGGGACGTTCTATGGGCATGCCCGAACATCTCATCACGCGTCATCCCTTCCCGGGGCCGGGACTGGCGGTACGCATCCTGGGCGACATCACGCCCGAGAAGGTGCGCGTACTGCAGGAAGCCGACCATATCTACATCCAGGCCCTGCGCGACTATAAGGTGCGCCTCTCTGGCGAGGAAGCACGACGCGTGCTCGCTGCCGGTGTCCCTGCCGATATGAAGGACGGAGAGATAGAGGTATCGCTCTACGACCAGATATGGCAGGCTGGAGCCGTACTCATCTCAACCGTCAGGTCCGTTGGCGTCATGGGCGACGAACGCACATACGAGAATCCCGTAGCCCTGCGTGCCGTAACCTCAAGCGATGCCATGACAGCCGACTGGGCACACCTGCCCTACGACCTCCTGGCCGACGTCTCTAACCGCATCATCCGTGAGGTAAAAGGAGTAAACCGCGTATGCTACGACATCTCCTCAAAGCCACCAGCCACCATAGAGTGGGAATAGAAATTGACATAGTAGACAGGTGCGTGGGTGTCCCGTCCGCGACAAGATTCCCCGTTCACAATAAACAAAATACTCCCCGTCCCTTTTGTAGGAACGGGGAGCGTTTGTGTACCCCTTCCCCCCCTCTCTATTGGAGAGGGGTCGGGGGGTGAGGTGTTCAGGCTCTGACAAACCCGTCGGTTGACTTGTACTTCAGGCCATCGGTGAAGTAGGTCGTGGTGTTGCCCGTGGCGGTATCGCGGCGCTGTGTAGGCTGGAAGCGTACGCGTGCACCCACGATGTTCTCCGTA
>CAJOOC010000075.1 GCA_905236165.1 uncultured Prevotella sp.
TTTGCAAAGGCACGGAAGTATTATCTTCTGCTCAAAGAAGGCTAAGCCTTTCTTTTCCGCTGGCCGCAGGCGCTCTTCAACTTACAACCTGTCACTGCCTAAAATTCAAAAATCAGCACGAGCGAATTAATAGAACCCACCTTAGGTTTGATAATGTTTTGTGGCAATCTGATGATGCTTTGATTTGCCGGTCGGAAAATCACGACAAAGGTAATAATTTTTATTCGATAAACAACGGCAAATGGAAAATCTTTTAGATTTTATAACTATTTTTGCGGGATTTGGGAAAATAATTGCCATTAGTTGTGGCGGTTTTAATATTTTTTCGCTAACTTTGCACTTTGGTAACGTAGACTAATATTACAAACAAATAATCAACAATCATTTTATGTCAACAATTTCAATTATTGTCATTGCTTTCGTCATAGGCTATTTCTTCATAGCCATCGAGAGCGTCACGAAAATCAATAAGGCTGCTATTGCAATCCTTATGTGTGTAGTATGCTGGACTCTGCTGGCGCTGGGCCATAGCGATATGTTGGGCATCGCCCTGCCCCAGGGATGGGAGCTTGGTGAGGCCATAGAAAAGAACCTCGGTGAGGCTGGCACGACACTCTTCTTCCTCATGGGAGCAATGACGATAGTGGAAATCGTGGACCAGCACGGCGGCTTCAACTGGGTTCGCGGTGCGTTGGCATCAAAGACGAAGCGCTCCCTGCTGTGGAAGATAGCCTTCATGACGGCCATCCTCTCTGCCGTGCTCGACAACCTCACCACGAGTATCGTGATGATAATGATACTGCGCAAGCTGGTGGCCGACAAGACAGACCGCATCTGGTTTGCCTCACTCGTCATCATTGCAGCAAATGCCGGCGGTGCCTTCTCACCTATTGGCGACGTAACCACCATCATGCTCTGGAACGGCAAGATGATTACGGCCCTGGGCGTTATCAGCGAGATTATCATACCTTCTTTCGTGGCCTTCATCGTACCCGCCTTTGTGCTGCAGATGCACCTGAAGGGCGAGTTGGTGGTGCCCGAGGACAAGCGTGAGGCAGAGATTAGTTATATTACTAAGGTGGAGCGCAAACTCATCTTCATTCTCGGCGTAGGCGGCCTCTGCTCTGTGCCAGTATTCCATTCTGTCACCGAACTGCCTCCATTCATGGGCATACTCCTCGTGCTGGCAATCCTGTGGACCGTCACCGAGATAATCTATCGTCGCAAGGAAGAGCACGACCCTATGGCCAAGCGCGTATCGAGGCTCCTGACACGCATCGATATGTCAACCATCATGTTCTTCCTGGGCATCCTCATGGCCGTTGCCACCCTCTCAGAGGTCGGTGTGCTCAGAGCCCTGGGTGAGTGGCTCGACCAGAACATCGGCAACCACTACCTCGTAACAGGTGCTATAGGCATCCTCTCTTCTATCGTCGACAATGTGCCTCTCGTGGCTGGTGCCATGAAAATGTATGTCATCGGAGCTCCCGGTACCGACTTCGGCGTTGACGGTCTCTTCTGGCAGCTGCTGGCTTACTGTGCCGGTGTGGGCGGCTCGATGCTCATCATCGGCTCTGCAGCAGGCGTAGTAGTGATGGGACTGGAGAAGATTACCTTCGGATGGTACATGAAGAATGTGACCTGGATAGCCTTCGTGGGATATATCGCAGGCATAGCGTGCTACTGGTTAGAGAACTATGTTAGGGCACTGTTCTGATTGCGTTGACGAACCCCGCTAAGAGCACCCTCAAAGGGATATAGATGGACGAACAACTGTTCTTCATAGTAAATTCAAACCACACCGCTTTTGTCGATGCCCTAATGTATTGCATCAGCCAAAAAGCGGTGTGGATACCATTTTATCTGTCAATAGTTTACGTGGTGTGGCGTAATTATTCATGGAAGGGTGTAGCAGGTATTCTCCTCATGGTGGGAATAGGCATGCTATTCACCGACTGGGGCAACGCTCATCTGCTGCGTCCCTGGATAGGGAGACTGCGCCCAAGCAGCCCCGACAACCCCATAGCGCCAATGGTGCATATCGTAAATGGTAGGGTAGGACATGGCTACGGATTCCCCTCCGCACACTCGGCAAACATCTGGCTGCTGGTCTTCGTGACCCACTACTGGTTCAGAAACAGGCTGTTGACAACGACGATGACTATGGTGGCGATGGTGGTGTGCTACTCCAGAGTCTACCTGGGTTATCACTATCCCGGCGATATAGCCGGAGGGCTGCTGCTGGCACTCATCGTGACACTCATGCTGGCAGCACTTCATAAACGCTATTCGGCATTCGCCCCAATAGAAGAAATGGAGCAAAAACATGTGATAACGGTGTCAATAGTGGCATTTTTGACCCTGTTATCCTTCGCTTTTGTCGCTTTTCTTTGATTTTATTTGGCAAATCAAGAAAAAATGTTTAACTTTGCACGCACAAAAATTTATATAGATGAATATTCTTGAACTTTCAGAACAGGAGATAGGACGAAGAGAGAGTCTTCAGGAACTGAGAAATTTGGGTATCGACCCATATCCTGCAGCAGAATATCCCACTGACGCATTCTCTACGGAGATAGCGGCAAGTTTCGTTGATTTGCCTTACGAATGCGACGAGCAGGGCCAGCAGATAAAAGACGAAGATGGCAACCCCGTTCGAGTTAAGGCAACGGCAGAGAACTCACGTATGGTATGCATAGCAGGCCGCATGATGAGTCGTCGTGTTATGGGCAAGGCCGGATTCCTTGAGCTTCAGGACTCCAAAGGCCGCATACAGGTGTATGTGCAGCGTGACGAACTCTGCAAGGGCGAGGACAAGACCCTCTACAATAGCGTGTACAAGAAGCTGCTTGACATCGGCGACTTCGTAGGCATCAAGGGCTTTGTGTTCCGCACTAAGACAGGAGAGATATCCGTACATGCTCTGGAGCTGACCGTCCTGGCCAAGTCGCTGAAGCCACTGCCCATAGTGAAGTACAAGGACGGTGTGGCATACGATAAGTTCGAAGACCCCGAGCTGCGCTACCGCCAGCGTTACGTAGACCTCGTGGTGAACGATGGAGTGAAGGATACCTTCCTCAAGCGAGCCACAGTGGTGAGGACACTGCGCAGACTGCTCGACGAGGCTGGATACACCGAGGTGGAGACACCTACCCTGCAGTCGATAGCAGGAGGAGCCAGCGCAAGACCATTCATCACACATTTCAATGCGCTGAACATCCCGATGTATATGCGCATAGCCACGGAGCTCTACCTGAAGCGCCTTATTGTGGGCGGCTTTGAGGGCGTTTATGAGATAGGCAAGAACTTCCGTAACGAGGGAATGGACAAGAACCATAACCCGGAGTTTACCTGTATGGAGCTCTATGTCTCTTACAAGGACTATAACTGGATGATGTCGTTCACGGAGAAACTCCTTGAGGAGATTTGCGTGGCAGTAAACGGCAAGCCTGAGACCGAGATTGACGGTAAGGTGATATCCTTCAAGGCACCATTCCGCAGACTGCCCATCCTTGATGCCATAAAGGAGAAGACGGGCTATGACCTCTCTGGCATGACTGAAGAGGAGATGCGTGAGGTGGCTAAGAAACTTGAGATAGAAGTGGACGAGACAATGGGCAAGGGCAAACTGATAGACGAGATTTTCGGCGAGACCTGTGAAGGAACATTCATACAGCCTACCTTTATAACAGACTACCCCGTTGAGATGTCGCCGCTGACGAAGATGCACCGCAGCAAGCCAGGTCTGACTGAGCGTTTCGAGCTGATGGTGAACGGCAAGGAGCTGGCCAACGCCTATTCTGAGCTGAACGACCCCATTGATCAGGAGGAGCGTTTCAAGGAGCAGATGAAACTGGCAGCCAAGGGCGACGACGAGGCAATGATAATCGATCAGGACTTCCTGCGTGCCCTGCAATACGGTATGCCTCCAACATCAGGCATCGGCATCGGCATAGACCGACTGGTGATGCTCATGACGGGAAAGGCCTTCATTCAGGAGGTTCTCTTCTTCCCACAGATGAAGCCAGAACCCAAGCGCCCAAGGGCCAGCAAGGAGGAATGGCAGAGCGTGGGAGTGTCAGAGGAATGGATTCCGCTCTTTAACAAGGCGGGATACTACCTGCTCTCTGACCTGAAGGACGTGAAGGCGCAGAAGCTGCAGCAGGATGTCTGCGGCGTAAATAAGAAATACAAGCTCGGGCTGGAGAACCCAAAGGTGGAGGAGTTCCAGACTATCATCGACAAGGTACAGGAATAGTGACTATCTGTCTTTGGCAAAATGTTTAACTGTGGTAAGATAGCAATCATCGGTGGAGGTAGCTGGGCAACGGCTATAGCCAAGATTGTAGTGGGGAGCACCCACCGCATAGGATGGTATATGCGCCGCGATGACCGAATCCTTGAATTCAAGAGGATGGGACATAACCCGGCATATCTCACCTCGGTGCATTTCAACCTCGACGAGATAGACTTCACATCCGACATCAACAAGGTGGTGCAGGAAAACGACACGCTGGTGTTCGTCACACCGTCGCCATACCTGAAGAATCATCTCAAGAAGCTGAAGCTGCCCATTAGGGATAAATTTATCATCACGGCCATCAAGGGTATAGTTCCCGACGAGAACCTCGTATGCTCGGAATATTTCCATGAGGTCTTTGACGTGCCTTACTCCAACCTCGCCTGTATCGGCGGCCCCTCACATGCTGAGGAGGTGGCGCTGGAAAGGCTGTCATATCTCACCGTGGCCTGCTCCGACAAAGAAAAGGCAACGGCCTTTGCCAATGTCCTTGCAGGAACGTATATTAAGACAAAGGTATCGAGCGATGTGGTGGGAATAGAATATGGGTCGGTGCTGAAGAATGTCTATGCCATCGCTGCCGGTATCTGTGCCGGACTGAAGTATGGCGACAACTTCCAGGCCGTGCTCATGAGTAATGCCCTGCAGGAGATGTCGCGATTCCTTACCTCTGTATACCCATCAGACCGAAGGATGGAGGACAGTGCATACATCGGTGATCTCCTCGTGACGGGATACTCAAACTTCTCGCGCAACAGAACCTTTGGCACGATGATAGGCAAGGGCTATTCAGTGAAGTCGGCCCAGATAGAGATGGAGATGATAGCAGAGGGCTATTTCGGTACAAAATGCATGAAGGAGATAAACCGCCACATGCACGTGAACATGCCCATACTCGATGCGATGTACAACATACTCTATGAGCGCATCTCACCACAGGTGGAGATAAAACTGCTCACAGACTCATTCAGGTAAGGTGGGTCCAAACAACTGGCGCATACGCCTTCAGACAAAGACTATTCATACGATAATTACAGAATCAATAATAAACCTACAACATGGCTGAACTCAATCCAAATGTTGACCAGAGTAAGATTAATATTCTTATCGTCGATGACATCCCCCTTAATGTTCTCCTGATACAGAAGATGTTGGGGAAATTCCATTACAACCTCCTTACGGCTAACGATGGTCAGGCAGCGCTTGACACGATAGCCAGCAAGGACGTAGATCTCGTTTTGCTTGACCTGATGATGCCCATTATTGACGGATACGAGGTGCTGGAGCGCCTAAGGGCTCAGGAAAAGACCAAGAACCTGCCTATAGTAATACTGTCGGCTCTCAACTCTAATGACGATGTCAAGAGGGGCTTCGAACTTGGTGCAAATGATTTCATCACAAAGCCGATTATCATGGATAAACTGCTGGACTGCATATCCAATCAGGTTAACGAAATATGGGAGAAGAAGAATGCCTGAGGAATTGGCTTCTTCCCTCTTTTTAGGTGGGCTCTATTAATTCGCTTGCGCTGATATTTGTTTTTTAGACAATGACAGATTGTAAGTTGAAGAGCGCCTGCGGCCAGCGGAAAAGAAAGGCTTAGCCTTCTTTGAGCAGAAGATAATACTTCCGTGCCTTTGCAAA
>CAJOOC010000076.1 GCA_905236165.1 uncultured Prevotella sp.
ATGGTCGAAGTCGATGTCTCCAACCCAAGCCTTCACATGCCCTGTCTGAGGCTCCATTGCCACAAAGGAACAATGCATGAAACTGACCATATAGCGAATGGAGTCCATCGTAGACATCTCACGCTCTATCTCACCATTCTCATAGTCGAAGAGCTTTACCGTATGGGGCTTGTTGAGGTAATGGTTGATAGAGTCAAGGTTGCCGTTGTATTTGGTGTCGAGATATTGATACACAGGCTCTTTCTTTGCAAGGTCCTCGATGAAGTTGGGTATCACCTTGTGATTCTCATCCTGCCAAGGCTGCTGTCCTCTCCAGTGTGAGTTGAAGTTGCGCTGCACCTGCTCCATCTGCTTCGTGGCAGCAGCCTCAGCATATTTCTGCATCCTGGTGTCGAGCGTGGTGTAAATCTTCAGGCCGTCGTTGTAGAGGTCTACGTCATTCAGGGCATCAACGTCATCGCAGAGGTGCTTGATGTAACGCGCCACAGCCTCACGGAAATACTTTGCCTGACCGTCGTAGTTATCCTCAACCTTGAATTCGGAGCAGTCAATCTGAACATCCTTAAGTCTGTTGAACTCTTCTTTCGAAAGGTCGCCATGCTGAACCATATTGTCGAGCACCACATTGCGGCGCTCCATAGAACGGTCGGGATGGCTGATGGGGTTGTAGTAGGTAGTAGCCTTAAGCATGCCCACGAGTACGGCAGCCTGATCAACGGTCAACTCCTTGGGAGTACAGTTGAAATATGTCTTGGCGGCAGTCTTGATTCCGTAGGCATTATGGCCGAAGTCAACGGTATTGGCGTATTGCACAAGAATCTCCTTCTTGCCCTCAAGGCGTCCCTTGGTGAAGGCGAAGTATATCTCAAGCTTTGTGGCTGTTATCCATTCCTTCGTCTTCACAAGTAAGAGCTTCACTCCGGGAATCTTGCCCAGCAGGCCCGTGCTGTACTGAGTACGGACACGGAACATATTCTTTGCCAACTGCTGCGTTATAGTGGATGCTCCTCGACCACCTCGCCCCGTAGCGGCATCCTTGGCAGCACCAAGCAGACCCAACGGGTCGATGCCCCAATGGCTGTAATAGCGCTCGTCCTCGGTGTCGATAAGGGCTTTCCAGAAGTGGGGAGCGACATCTTCGTAGTTCACAGGAGTCCTGTTCTCGTTGAAGTATTTGCCAAGCAGCACCTCCTTGCCGGTCTTGGGATCGATGTCGGCAGCATACAGCTCAGAGGCCTCGGAGGTCTTGTGCTCATAGATATCAGCCCAGCCGGGTGACTTTCCGAAGAGCCCGAAGAGATTGATGTCAACCGCTCCGAGATAGAGGAAGAAGAGTACTATGAATGTGCACAGCGCAGAGATGGTCTTGATATACCAGGGACGATTGCGGAAACATCCTATGTACCACCTTGTGAAGTTGCCTGCACCTGTTGAGATGCTCTTGAGAATTGTCTTAATGCTCATGTATGCTGATTAGTTTGTTGTCGATAAAGTCGATAATAGCTTCTTTGTTGTCAGGAGAGAACCATGTCATCTCCTCGTCGCGCTTATACCATGTAAGCTGTTTCCGCGCATATTGGCGTGTGTTGCTCTGTATCTGTCGTATTGCTTCTTCCAAAGGAATATCGCCGTCGAGGTATTTTAACACCTCTTTGTATCCTACGGTATTCAATGCGTTGCTGTCACGATAGGGCAGGAGGGAGGTCACCTCGTCAATAAGCCCTTTGCCGACCATTTTAAGAACCCTCGCATTGATACGCTCATAGAGTTCCTCTCTCGCGCGCGTGATACCTATCTTTATGGTCTTGAACGGACGTTCCTTCTTCGAACCAGTTCTGAATGATGTGTATGTGAGGCCTGTCTGATGACATATCTCCAAGGCATGTATCACCCGTCGGGGATTATGACGGTCGACGATGTTCCAGTATTCGGGGTCAAGGCTGTGCAACTCTTCCACCATTGCCTCCAGCCCCTCGTCAGCAAGGCGTTGCTTCATAAGCTCACGTATGTCCTCACGTATCGTGGGGATATCATCGATACCGTTGCATACTGCATCGATATACATCATGGAGCCGCCCGTGAGTATCAGCACATCGCGGTTTGCTACAGTCTCATTGCTGTTTCCTGCGGTATTATCGTGCATTCCCGCAGCCTCATCGTAATGTTGAAGCAGCTTCAGTACATCCTGTTCATAGAGCGAAGCGGAGTAATAGTCTCCTATATGCTTCGTTCCTACGAAATGATGCTTCACGCGTGCCTGCTCAGCCGCCGTGGGAGCAGCAGTACCGATGGGCATCTCGGCATAAACCTGACGGGAGTCGGCATTTATAATCTCTGTGCCATAGTGTTTGGCCAACTCTATGCAGAGCTCTGTCTTGCCAACGCCCGTAGGGCCTGTTATAACGATGAGTGTCTTTTTAGCGGATGATGCCACGCTCTGCCTTTTCAATGAAGTCAAGGACGTACTGTATCTCGGGCGTCACCTCCATACCTTTCTTCACCTCTTCGAGGCCTTCCTTGATGATTCCCTTTGAATAGATGATGTTATAAGCCTCGCGTATGGACAGTATGGTATCGTTGTCGAAGCCTCTGCGACGCAGTCCTATGAGGTTCAATCCTGCATAGCGTATGGGTTCCTTGCCTGCTATGACGTATGGTGGGATGTCCTGTGAAGTACGGCTGCCACCTTGTATCATCACGTAGCCTCCGATATGCACAAACTGATGCACCAGCACCTCGGCAGAGATGATGGCACAGTCGTCAACAATCACCTCACCTGCGAACTTCGTGGAATTGCCAATGATGCAGCTGTTGCCTATCTCGCAGTCGTGGGCCACATGCACATTCTCCATCAGCAGGTTGTTGTTGCCAACGATGGTAGTACCCTTTGAGGCCGTACCACGCGAGATAGTGACATATTCCCTTATCGAGTTGTTGTTGCCTATCTGGCATGTGGTCACCTCGCCCTTAAACTTCAGGTCCTGAGGTTTTGTTGAGAGGCTGGCTCCAGGCATCACCTCATTATTGTCGCCCATGCGAAGACCCTGGTTGAGGGTCACGCTGTTCTGGAAAACGTTGTTGTTGCCTATCACCACATCTGCGTCGATATAGCAGAAAGGACCAATGATATTGTTATCACCAAGCTTCGCATCTGGATGTACGAAAGCAAGCGGACTGATTTGATTTGCCATTAAACAAATAGAAAATTAATATTACCTTTTCTCTCGAAACGGCGTAAGCCGATTCTTCACTTTTCACTCTTTAGGTGGGTTCTTGCGCTCCGTAGGTGCTCAGGCGCGAGCGGAACTATTAATTCCCACCGTTGTGTTTAATTTTTATGGGTTTGACGTTTGGCTTTGCCTTCCTCCTTCGCACCTCGGCAATTCAAGCAAGCTTGATTGCTCTCGGTTTGTCGTCGGTTTG
>CAJOOC010000077.1 GCA_905236165.1 uncultured Prevotella sp.
CTGCGGCCAGCGGAAAAGAAAGGCTTAGCCTTCTTTGAGCAGAAGATAATACTTCCGTGCCTTTGCAAACAAAGGCGTAGCGGGCTACATGACCGATGAGACTTGACAAAATGTCACGCATAAAAGCAAAAAACTGCCGAAAAGAAAGATTACCCATCAATGTTTAACTCTAAGTGGGAATTAATAGTTCCGCTCGCGCCTGAGCACCTACGGAGCGCAAGAACCCACCTAAACATACCAACTATGAAAAAGTATTTCTTTGCTGTAGACCTTGGCGCAACCAGCGGTCGTACCATTGTGGGCAGCCTCAACAACGACAAGGTTGAGCTTGAAGAACTGACTCGTTTTGACAACAACCTGATAGAGGTCAACGGTCACTTCTATTGGGACATCTATGCACTCTACTTCGAGATTATCAAGGGTCTCAAGACCGCTAAGCAGAAGAACATGGAGATTACCTCTATCGGTATCGACACATGGGGCGTGGACTTCGTCTTCGTAGCTCCTGACGGAAGTGTCAGCCAGCCTATAGCCTATCGTGACCCACACACCTTCGACGCTATGGACGACTATCTTGAGAATGTCATCTCCAAGGAAAAGGTCTATGACGTCACGGGCATACAGTTCATGAATTTCAACAGTATCTTCCAGCTCTACGCCATGAAGCGTGCCAACAACTCCGCTATGGCCAATGCTCAGAAGATTCTGTTCATCCCCGATGCGCTGAGCTACATGCTGACAGGCAATATGGTGTGTGAATACACCATCGCCTCCACCTCACAGCTCCTCGACCCGCGCACCAAGCAGCTCGACCCGCGCCTCCTGGCCTCTCTCGGACTGAGCCAGAGCAACTTCGGACGCATGGTGAACCCAGGCGACCTCATCGGAACCCTCACCGATGCCATCCAGAAGGAGACAGGTCTCGGAGCAATACCGGTAGTGGCCGTAGCAGGTCATGATACGGGCTCTGCCGTTGCTGCCGTGCCTGCTGCCAACGAGAATTTCGCATACCTTTCTTCAGGCACTTGGAGCCTCATGGGCATCGAGACGAAAGATGCTATTATAAATAAGGTGTCATACGACCGCAACTTTACCAACGAGGGCGGCATTGAGGGCACCACGCGTTTCCTCAAGAATATCTGCGGCATGTGGCTCTACGAGCGTTGCCGCAAGGAGTGGACCGATGCACCCAAGTCACATGCCGAGCTGCAGGCCGAGGCCATCAAGCAGCCAGCCTTCCAGAGCATCATCAACCCCGACGACGAGATGTTTGCCAACCCCGTCTCTATGGTCAAGGCCATACAGAGCTACTGCGAGCAGACAGGACAGCACGTGCCTCAGGGCTATGCTGAGATATGCCGCTGCATCTTCGACTCCCTCGCCCTGCGCTACCGTCAGGTGTTCTCTTATCTCGTGGAGATGGCATCGTTCCCGCTCAACGTGCTCCACATCATCGGTGGCGGCTCACTCAACAACTACCTCAACCAGTTCACGGCCAACTCCTGCGGAGTAGAGGTGCTGGCAGGACCACAGGAGGGCACTGCTCTCGGCAACATCATGGTGCAGGCCAAAGCCTCTGGCGACGTGAAGGACCTCTGGGACATGCGCCGCGTCATCGCCAATAGCCTTGAGCTGAAGCGCTTCATGCCTGCAGACAAGATGGAATGGGATGCAGCCTACAAGAAGTTTGAGGAGATAGTGGCAAAGAAAGGCTAACAGAAAAAAACTCAGCAACAACGCACTAAAATATATTTCATACATATCAATCAATCTAACAAACAAAAACCAAACAAACAAATGAAGACAGAATTAATTTCAAAGGCTTATGAAGTAGCGAAGGCTCGCTATGCAGAAATCGGTGTTGACACAGAGAAGGTGCTCCAACAGCTTCAGGATTTCCACCTCTCCCTGCATTGCTGGCAGGCTGACGACGTTCACGGCTTCGAGGTACAGGCAGGCGCTATGTCTGGCGGTATCCAGTCAACAGGTGACTTCCCAGGTGCTGCACGCAATATCGACGAGCTCCGTCAGGACATCCTCAAGGCTAAGTCACTCATCCCTGGCAACCACCGTCTCAACCTCCATGAGATTTATGGTGACTTCAAGGGCAAGGTAGTTGACCGCGACGAGGTGACAGTAGAGTACTTCCAGTCTTGGATTGACTGGGCGAAGGAGAACAACACCATGCTCGACTTCAACTCTTCTTCTTTCTCTCATCCAAAGTCTGGCAGCCTCACACTGTCAAACCCTGATGAGGGCATCCGTCAGTTCTGGATTGAGCACACCAAGCGCTGCCGCGACATCGCCAACGCAATGGGTGAGGCACAGGGCGACCCATGTATCATGAACCTCTGGGTGCATGACGGCTGCAAGGACGTATCTGTCAACCACGCTCTCTATCGCAACACCCTGAAGAAGTCTCTCGACGAGATCTTCGAGAAGAAGCAGCCCATGATGAAGGACTGTATCGAGGGTAAGGTATTCGGTATCGGTCTCGAGTCATTCACCGTAGGCTCTCACGACTTCTATACCGCCTATGCCGCTGCCAACGACAAGATCCTCACCATCGACACAGGCCACTATCACCCCACAGAGATGCCTGGCGACAAGGTGTCTGCCGTGCTCCCATTCCTCAAGGAGCTCATGCTCCACGTATCACGCCCAGTACGTTGGGACTCTGACCACGTAACAATCATGGACGACCCGACACAGGACCTCTTCTTCGAAATCGTACGTGCCGGAGCACTCGACCGCGTACACTATGGCCTGGACTTCTTCGACGGTTCTATCAACCGTATCGGCGCTTACGTCATCGGTTCACGCTCTGCACAGAAGTGCATGCTGCGCGCCCTGCTGGAGCCACGCGAGGCTATCTCCAAGCTGGAGCTCGCTGGCGAAGGCTACAAGGTTCTCGCAATCATCGAGGAGCAGAAGGCAATGCCTTGGCAGGCTGTCTACGACGAGTTCTGCGTACGCAACAACGTGCCTGTAGGACAGGAGTTCATCGCCGACATCGACAAGTACGTTGCCAACGTAACATCTAAGCGATAAACCGAAACATTAGTAAAGAATAAGGATGAAGGGGTGAAAGCCTCTTCATCCGTTTTCAATTCATATCAATGGAAATCATAATAGGACTACTCATCATAGCCATCGGCGCCTTCTGTCAGAGCTCATGCTATGTGCCCATCAACAAGATCAAAGACTGGTCGTGGGAATCATACTGGATAGTGCAGGGTGTCTTTGCATGGCTCGTGCTTCCCTTCATGGGAGCCCTGCTGGCAGTACCGGCAGGAGAGTCGCTCTTCGGACTCTTTGCACAGTCACCATCTTTCAACCTGTGGATGACCATCTTCTTCGGAGTACTTTGGGGCGTGGGCGGACTCACCTTCGGACTCTCCATGCGTTACCTCGGCGTGGCACTCGGACAGTCGATAGCCCTCGGCACCTGTGCAGGACTGGGAACAATCATGGGTCCCGTGCTGCTCAACATCTTCTTCCCTGAGCTCAACGCCCTCTCCTCACTCACCTTCGCCGTAATACTCGGCGTAGTGGTGACGCTCATCGGCATCGCCATCATCGGCGTGGCCGGAAGCATGAAGTCGGCTTCACTCTCTGAAGAAGAGAAGAAAGCCGCCGTCAAAGACTTCAACTTCCCCAAGGGACTGGCCATAGCATTGCTGGCAGGCTTCATGAGCGGATGCTTCAACGTAGGACTGGAATTCGGAAAGGGCATCAACTTCGGCGACCTCACCGACCCGATGTTCCGCACCCTTCCCGCTACATTTCTCGTAACATTCGGAGGCTTCATCACCAACGCCATCTACTGCTTCTACCAGAACCAGAAGAACGGCACATGGGGCGACTACAAGAAAAGCTCCGTATGGGCCAACAACGCATTCTTCTGCCTCCTGGCAGGCGCGCTGTGGTACAGCCAGTTCTTCGGACTCTCACTGGGTCGCAGCTTCTTCGAGGCAGGAGGCACAATGGACACCCTGTCATTCTGCATACTCATGGCACTCAACGTGGTATTCTCCAACGTATGGGGAATAATACTCAAAGAGTGGAAAGGATGCTCGGCAAAAACCATCATAGTGCTCCTCATTGGCATCGTAGTGCTCATAATCTCAACATTCCTGCCTAAACTGATAGGATAAAGGTGGGTTCAGCGCTACGAAGCGGGGCAAAGCCCCTACGAAACGAGGCTTTCTACCTATACGAAAAACCAAATTATTTTATTCGTTAATTCGAAACAATGGCATCAATATTAGACAACCGTCCCGGCCTAAAAGCCGTCATCGACCAGATTGCCGAAGTCACCGGCTATCTCTGGCAGAAAGGCTGGGCCGAGCGTAACGGTGGCAATATCACCGTCAACGTAACAGAATTCATGGACGACGCGTGCAAGGCAATGCCTGCCATCGCCCCAGTAAAGCAAATCGGCATGGTACTGCCACAACTCAAGGGCAAGTACTTCTACTGCAAAGGCACCGGCAAGCGCATGCGCGACCTGGCCCGCTGGCCCATGCAGAACGGCTCCATCGTACGCATCTGCGACGACTGCGCCTCCTACGAGATCATCGCCGACGAACCCGTAGCGCCAACATCCGAGCTGCCCACGCACCTCGCCCTGCAGAACTACCTCCTTGAGACAGGCTCCTGCTACAAGGCTACGCTCCACACCCACCCCATCGAACTCGTGGCCATGAGCCACATACAGCGCTTCCTCAAGGGCGACGAGATGACACGCGTGCTGTGGTCCATGATACCCGAGACGCTGGCCTTCGCGCCACTCGGCATCGGCATCATCCCTTACGACCTGCCTTCATCCGTAGCACTGGCTGAGGCAACACTCGAGGGCATCAAGAAGCACGACGTTGTGATGTGGGAGAAGCACGGCACCGTAGCCGTTGGCCAGGACATCATGGACGCCTTCGACCAGACCGACGTACTCTGCAAAGCAGCCAACATCTACATGTGTGCACGCTCCATGGGCTCAGAACCCGATGGCATGACCGAAGCACAGATGAAGGAAGTGCAGGATGTCTTCAACCTGCCAAAGACACGTCCCTGCTAACATCCCCCAATACTCATAACTCAGCAATCCCCTGCTGCGCCATCACAACGCAACAGGGGATTGTTCAGTCAGTCGCAGCTGAGGTATCCCTTCTCAAAGGCACTTGGAAAGAGGAATTTCGACTCACGGTCTTTGAACTCTACAATCATGTATTTGTCATCCAAAGACTGTATTCTACCTCGTCCAAAACTCTTGTGGGTCACTCTGTCACCAATCTGCAGACTTTCCCAGGGTTCACCATGCACGTCCTCTTCTTCCATGAAGGAATCTTCCTCCTTCGCTGTCAAGTTCTCTGAAGTAGTTGGAACGACGATGTCCTGCATGTCGTCCACAGCCTCTTTTGTGTCTGCTGTGTCTATTACCGTGTCCCAGCCTCCTATGATGATACTGGTGTGGGTGTTGATGCCGGTATATTCCAACGAGGAATCCTCATAGCGCTTGAACTTATAAACAGCATCATTCATCAAGTCGCTATTGAATACACCCAAACTAACTAACAGACTGAAATCCTTCAGCGTCAGGCCTGTAACCTTGCGGAACAGTTCTGGCTCAAGTTGCATGATTACATCCTTCAAGCTATACTCTCTGTAGTCGGTAAGGTACATGAATACGGGTATGCGTGTAGCAAACTTTATGAGCTTCTCCTGTATCTCCTTCCGTTTGCTCTTATACTCCTTTTCCTCTGCTGTCAGCTCCTTCTTTTGCTTTGCCGTCATCTGGCTAGGGTTTTTCTGTTTCTTTACGTTCTTTACGTGCTCAGACTTGTTGATGATGGTTTCTATGTCGGTATTCAGGCTACGGAACCCCTCAACATTCATCAGGGCATTCATTGCCTCGGGATTATTCATGAGCCTTTGCAGGGTGACGTTATCCACATTCACAAGCACGGCACTCTCCCATCGACGTGCGAGCAGAGTTGCCGTAGTACCGCTCATGGCCATATCCAGCACTCCCGCTGCATCTATCTCTTTCATAGATGAACCGTCGTAGGCCAATATAGGCAGGAACTTTATGAACTCCTCCACCTTTTTCTCAGGATTACTCTCTTCCACATTCAGCTGACAACTGTACTCTTCCACTTGTCTCAGAGCCCTGTTGGGTGCAAAGTCAAAGACGTAGCAGAGAGGTTTCAGAATCACTTCCTTTCCCTCCTCGTCTCTTGTCGTCCAAGGAGACTGCACGCGGAATGCAGCCTGGAAATACGTCTCTGGCGATGTAGTGTTTCTCAGCATCATTATTCCCGTCCAGGGCTTCACGGTGACTCCTGTTGAGAGCTTACCGCAAGAGAGTGTGATGGTCTTCGTCTCTTGTGGGTTCCCCATAGCGTTATAGACAGGAATGACGGCATTGGCTCCCATTCCGGCCTCATTGCCAGCAGCCACAATCACCTCATAGTCATCAAAGAAACGGTTGGAGCGCTTGCGCAACAGTTTCGCCATAGCTCTGCATGCTGCCACACTGGGCAGGAACCAATACGTGTGCTGCAGATAACTCAGCAAACGGCTGTCAGAATAAGGCATAGGCGGTTTCTCCCTGCCCTGTTTCAGTTCCTTTACCACATCCTCTGCATAGGCTCCGCGTATCAGGTCAAGCCATTTCTGCACATACTCCTCATGCAGGAAATAGCTACCCTCGCCTTTTGGAGAGGAGCCATGGATTAGGCTCTCTGCCCGAAAGAACTCGTTAAGGTCAAATTCATCAAACTCCCCCTGCGATGCTATCTCGCTGATGCTCTCTGGCATCTGATACGTCATCATAACCATCTTGGGCAGTTGGGCATAGGGATTGTTGGAGCCTTCCCATTTCTCCTTTTCTGATTGCTCGTCAGAGTAGGTCCAGTTGTATATCTGTTCCTCTATGAACTCTCCCGTTGAGATGGCTCTGAAGGGAGTGCCTGAAAGATACAGGAATGCTCCTGTGCGCAGGGGCATCAGGCCTTCGTCAAACATTTCCCGCGCTTCCAACTCGTGTTTGGAGTCGGCATCCTCCGTTATTATCTCCCCTATCTCTTCGGCTCGCTGCAGGGCAGGGTCTTTCTTGTCATAGAAGCTTTTGGCATTTTTGCCCCAGGCACCATAGTGGTATTCGTCAAGCACGATACAGTCCCAGTCAACTGTCTGTATCCACTCATTGGTAGCCTTGATGCCTCCCATAGCATTGCGTCCCAGCACATCCTGAAAGGAAGCGAAACAGACGAAGGGCTTGCGCTCATTAACGTAGTTGAATTCCCTGTCTTCCTGCTTCTGGCAGAACTGCCAGCCCTCAAAGTCCTTATGTGTCAGCAGGTCCTCCTCCCAAGCCGTCTTCACGGCGGGTTTGAAGGTAAGCACCAATACCTTTGTCCAACCCATCTTCAGAGCCAGCTGATAGGTGGTGAACGTCTTGCCGAAACGCATCTTGGCATTCCACAGATAGTGTGGTGTAAGTCCTCGGTTTGCGGGGTCTTTCCTGAAGGCATTGAAATATGCTGCTGTATTGTTTACTGCCCTCTCCTGTTCGGGGCGCATCTTGAAGTCGCAGATGCGCTCCGTCATGCTGTCACGCCGCTCCATAGCAGCGTGAATAGCCTTCTCCACATCGCGCACATCGCAGCGGAACCACTCCCCGAAGGGATTGGGAATCCTGTTTTTGCGCAGATAGTAATGCACACCGCCAAGTCCTTTGTCGGTAAAGAAAGAGCCGTCAGGGCGCATAGAACTCCTTTTGAGCACCACGTCCTTGTCAAGACACAGTTCGTGGCCCTGCTCCTCTATGCGTACATTCCCCGCCCTTGAGGTATAGCCCACCTTCAGCAGACCCTTATACTTCGGCACATCCGGCAAAGTATAGGCATAAATTGTGGGAGACTCTTCAACCCTATTTCTTAGTAATACCTGTGTTGCCATAAGCTATTTGTGTTATGGCACCCTTGCTTCTCACGGAAATACTATCTCTTTTTTACCAAATAATTCTGAGTGACTGCCTAGTCTGACAAGCTCTATGATGTCCCGCTCACTGTCAAACCACACCAGCAGGAAATCCCCTTGAACGTGGCATTCCATACACCCCTTGTACTGTCCCAACAGAAAATGCGGTCTGTATTCAGAGGGAATAGGTTGCTCATTTATTTCTTTTTTTTGAGATGATTTTCCGCAAAAAGTCAAAGAGCACCTATTGTTTTTATTATTCTTTATTCCATTGGACGAATCATTGACTCTATAAAAGCTATCTCATCATCCGTTAATCCGTACTTCTTATACAGCATCTCGTCTGTCCAAGGATGGGAGAAGTCCTGAAGGGGGACGAGAGAATATACGTTTCTTGTAGTATCTTGCGTCACCTTTTTTAGCATTGCAAGAAAACGAAAGAACTTTGTACAAATATAGGAAACTACATTATTACATTCCATTTCATCCTTAAAAGGACCGATAAATATATACGTTTCGGTACAAGCTGTATTCGGTTTTCCTACAAACGGTTTTCCCAATATAGGATGAGGGAAGGCATCACTACCACTTCCTGCTCTTGGAATATAAACCTTATATTTATTAACAATACTATTGTTCTTTTCGATGTCTGAAATATTAATGTAACTAGTTCCCTGATTTTCATACAACATAATATTCCCCGTTTTACTCCCATGAAAAGTTGTACTCAATCCAAAAGGTTGTCGAGAACTTACATATGAGAACATCGTCTCTTCATTTTTAGACATAACTTTATGAAGAATTGGAATCGCCTCATTATATCTTATAAAGGAATCACAGTCCTTTTCTAAAAGTGGTCTTACTCTGGGAGGGAATTCTTTTCCATCCTTATGAGTAGTAACTTTACATAAACCACGATTTTCTCTATCCCATAAAAAATAACATACACCTCCTTTTATTTGAACGCCAGGAAAACATTCAAATGCCTGAGGGTAATCGTGTATTATTCTCAATCTATCATCATGCAACATCTCATCACGAAATTCATCCAAACCTTTACCACCTGCAAACCACCTTGCAGGTACGATAACCGATATATAACGAGGTTTTAATGCTTTTGCTTGGAGAATAAAGTTATCGTAAATTGGTTTGGCACTTATACCAAAACCTGAATCATTCAACTGATACGGCGGATTACCTATTATTACATCGAATTTCATATTGTTGAAGAATTGCTTTGGGTTGTTAGTGTGTATAAACACATAGGCATATTGTTCTGCCTCTGGTCCTCTGTCGTAGACGGCTTGGCTGGCACCGCAATATTTGCATTTGCCGTTCTCCCACGTATGGGAGATGTTCCTATAGAGGATATTACCTTCAGGGGTACTGAACCTTGATATGCTATACTGTCCGTTGGCCGTCTTGCTGCAATAAACGGAACGGCGGGCAAGCAGCGAGGTCAGCTCCGTGCAGGCTATGCCAAACACCTGATTATGTAGTATGTGGTCTATACGCTTCTTTCTATCAGGCATCACGGTTTCCAGTCCCCTGTCAAGACGCTTCACTATCTCTCGCAGAAAGACACCGCTCTTTGTGAAGGGGTCGAGGAATGTCGTCTTTGGACTTCTGAACAGTTCCTGCGGCAGCAGGTCGAGCATCTTATTGGCCAGCTCAGGAGGGGTGAACACCTCGTCGTTGCTGAGGTTGGCGATGCAATTGAGCACATCTGGATTGTAACTGTCGTTTTTCATATACACCTTATTTATATTAGTAGGTCAACAAACCGTATTTTCCTGTTGTCTTTCGTACCCCAGTCACGCAAGAGGCAGTAAGTGCCGTTGTGCCTGTAGATGTCATCATGCTGACAACCCGCACAGGGCGTCACCGTAGGAGCAGCAGCCTTGGGAATGTCGGTAGAGAACATGTCGAGCTGCTGCACCATCTCGTTCTTCGATACGACATCATGGCAACTGTCAGGCACCACGCCCTTCAGGCCGTCCATCTGCCAAAGGTTCCAGGAGATGATGTAGGCTATGTTGTTGATGCTCTTCACCAAGGGCCGCTTGCCGAACTTGGCCTGATAGTACTCTATGAAACTCCACAGCAAGGCTTCACGGGCAAGGAGCAGGTTGTCGCCCTGCCACTCGTAGCCGTAGGTGTTCTTGTAGGCCACCTGTGCCCATTCCAGCCATTCGCCGCTCTGCTCCGTGTTCTCGCTCACCACGCGCAACTTCCTGTCAAGCAGGCCGATGCGCCGCTCCAAAGGGATGGGCTCGCCGGTAGTAGTGTCATAGCGGCTTGCGAGATAAGGTGCTTCGCCGCATGTTATCTCCATCCGTGTGGAGCGCACATAATCTCTCCACGTCTTGCCTTCAGGGAATGTTATCCTCTCCGTGTTAGGCTGCCATGTGTGGGTAGACTCGTCGGCGGTGTTGAAAACATCCTTCCTGCCGAACCACGCTTCGTCAACAAGGTTGTTCTGGGCGTTGCACACCCAAGAGGGCGTGAATACCTCGGCCATACCCTTGGCACGGTCGGTCTGTTCCTCCTTGCTCTTCAGCACGCGCGGACGTATCACCATTCCCCGCTCTCCTGTTATCAACGTAGGCAGGATGGGCGAATGGTAACTGTATTCCGGACCCAGTTCTTCATAGTCATGCGTGGCCCAGAAGATATTGCGACCTGTGGTGTGGTCACGAAGAAGCGACTTGAGCACCTCCTCAGAGATATCACGCAGGCTGTCCTCCCTGATGTCTATACACGGGAGATTGCCACCCTCATCAGGAGGCATAATTGTTTGGGATAGCATTTGCGCTTATAGATTCAGGCAAAAGCACTTATCGGATTCTCTTGGGCTTGAATACGTCAAGACCTCTATACACGATAAAAGCGTGTCCGCTCTTATCGAACATAGAGGCCCTGAGATTGCCCAATCAGATGATAAGTGACGTCCACGCTATAAGCGCAGGCATTCACAATTATATCTTATCTGATTTTAGAAATTTCTCAGGTTTCTATGTTCATCTAATAACTGCTAATGTCTTGTTGTTATTATTCCACGAAAATCATACCGCCACCCTGCACTCAGGGACTCAGCCGTAGCTGCACCGTTTACGGAGCATCGGCGATACTTGTCTGCAAAGGTACAAAAAAATATCGGAAACAAAAACACTTCTCCCTAAATTAACAAATCTTATAAAAGAAAGCCGCTCCACAACTGTGCCACGTGACAGAATCCCAGCCACGTTACGATTGGGTACTGCTGATTTCTTCTGCCATTAGGTTTAGTGCTACGCATTCAGAACGGCTGATGTGTCGCTTTCCTTCGTCGTATGGCCAAGGGCTGAGTATAAGCAAACGCCCGGCAGCACACGCATCAAACAATTCATCAGCAGGTTTGTAGTAATCACGGAAACCATTGTCCGTAAGAAGCACGAAGGGGTGTTGCTCCTGGAGCAGCACCTGCATCACCTGCTTCTCCTGAGGCGAGATAAATGGCGACACCATCACCGCCCCCCTGCGCGCTGACAGCACACAGCCATTCATGTAATTGCGCAATGGTTTGGCATCACCCTGTTCTGCTGCCTTCACCATAGCGCTCCGCACATGAACAGGCGCAAAATGCACAGCCAACAGCAGGGCAGCATTCCCCACGCCATCATATTTCCTGCCATGAATCTCAATATCCTTCTGCACACGGAAATAACCAGGCTTAAGGCGCTTGGTAGCCAACCGTTGCGGGTTCATCTGAACATACCGTATCATGGTATGCAGCTGGCCTCGGCGGGACAGGGGGCGAATGAAAGGCCGCTCCGTGAAAACAGGGAACGGATAGCCCCCTTCGTTCGTTGTTCCTGTGTGCTTGGCCCCTTCGTTCGTTGTCTCCGAATTTAATTCGGAAGCAACCTACAAAGTATAAGCCCTGCCAAGTTTCTTCACCCCCTGCCAGTAACCACGAACAACGGCGCGAATGCTCGTCTCCATCACCTGCGTCACGTGGATAACGGCGTGTAGGTGGTCAGGCATCAGGCAGAATTGAAGAATGCGGATTGCCGGATAAAGCGTCCCCATAACATACAGCTCATCAACAACAGCATTGCCTAATGCCGTCCGTTCCATCCAAGCCTTCGAGGGATCACCATCCGGAATCACCAATTTCCCTAACAACGGATCGCGCGACGGCACCGTCAGCGTGATATGATACACACCGACACCCCTCCATGCAGTTCCTGATTCCTGCCATTGCCATTTATCGTTCATTGTCATTTTCCGAAAAGTATGCTGCAAAGGTACGATTAAGTTACGAAACATGCAAACTAACAAACAATGACATAAGTCAAAAATGGTGTATATATTTTCAAAAAGGCAAAATTATTTTTCGAAATCCCGAATAATTCGGAAAAAATTAGTATCTTTGCATAGAAAAAGGTCAGAATCAGGTCTTTTACAACTATCAGATAATCAGCGTCTTGCAATCGAGTAACTTTTGGGTGGTAAAAGGGCAACTTTTACCACCCAAAAGTTGCCCTTTTACCACCTCAAAGTTGCCCTTTTACAAAGGCTTGGTGTATGTACTGCTTGAAAATTTCATTCCCGTAGTTTCCGTAAGTTGTGTTTTTAGTGTGGAAATCAAGGGAATTGTTTTGCGGAATGCACGAAAAGTGCTACCTTTGCATCTATATTATTAATAAGGTGTATATGAAGACAGTCATTATTGGTACTGGTAATGTAGCGTGGCATCTGTCGTGGGCGTTGCGTGGTGCGGGTCACGAGGTGCTGCAGGTTGTTGGCCGTTCTGAGGAGAAGGCCGCAGAGGTGGCCGGCAGGGTCGGCGCAGAGGCTTTGTGCAGCTATAAGGCGGTGAGGCCTGATGCTGACGCGTATGTCATAGCGGTGAAGGACGATGCCGTGAGGCAAGTGGCTGCAGCGCTGCCCAAGGAACTTCGGGGTGTGGTGATGCATACGGCGGGTTCGGTGCCGCTGAGCGTGTTTGACGGCATCACGGAGAATGCTGCCGTGCTATATCCCATGCAGTCGTTCACAAAAGGGAGAGAGCTGCGATACGAAGAGATACCTTTCTTCATCGAGGCCGCCAACGAAGCGTCGCTACAAACGGTGCGCAGCCTCGCTGAGAGCGTCTCACAGTCCGTGAGGTACATCGACAGCCAGCAGCGTCTCATGCTGCATCTGGCAGCGGTCTTTGCATCGAACATGGCGAACCATTGCTATACTCTCGCGGAACGCATCGTGAACGAGGCCGGCATCGACTTCGCGCTCTATGGTCCGCTCATCAGGGAGACGGCAGCGAAGGCCTCCGTGATGTCACCACGTGTGGCACAGACGGGACCGATGCGGCGAGGCGACAAAGCAGTAATGGAGAAGCAGATGGGCCTGCTCTCCGATCCTATGATGAGGGAGTTCTATGCGCTCTTTGCCAAGAGCATCAGGGACGAACGAATTAACATATTAACGAATTAACGAATTAACGAATTAACGAATTATAAGAGGTCGAACCTTTTTTGTCGCGGGCGAGACGCCCACGTCCCTGGGTACAACAAATTGAACACCCTATTAAGGAATTTGACAAAAAAAGACTGGTTGTCTCACGACAGCCAGTCTCCATTAACCTTAATAATCTAATACCATGAAAAACACGTTGCAAAGTTACGACATTATTTTGACTTTGCAAATGTTTTGTCGTTTTTTTTTCTCTCTAAAGTCCGTTTTTAATCTTCCTTAAACGTTTCGCCGTTCCATTTTACATTTTTTTGCACCAAGATCTCTTTCAACTGCTTTCGCTGTTCATCGGTAATCATTGGCACATTCAGCGACAGCGACAGGGTAAGCGGATCTTCAGGAATCTGGTTGGCTTCCTCTGCACTTGCTGCGGATGTTGCGAAGCGTGCCTCCACAAGCGGAAACTCTATGAGGTGCAGCAGTTCCTCATATCGCTCCTGACTCATCGTATCGGGGCGGTGCGTTAGGGTTATATCATCGAACGACTGCGTGCTGAGCAGTTGCCATTGGTTGTCGTAGATGTAACAGATGGTCTCCACCTCGGGTGTCATCACGTGACGTAGCAGACATACTCGCTGTGCGTCAATGCGACGCAGCTGACAGTTGGAGCTGCTGTCGACCAGATAGGCGGCGCGCTTTTCCTTCAGGACATAGGGCAAAATGCTGTCGGGAACAGAAAGGGGAGAGGGAAGAGTAGATTCTTCACCCACTCCGGAGGGTGATGCTGCCGAGCTGTAAATGGATGCGAGAAGCGTAATGATGATTATGAGGAGATGCTTCATGTCGTTCGAATTAACAAATTAACAAATTAATTTTCAATTTTCAATTTGACTTAATGATGCTGTATGCGTTGTAGAGGCCTTTTTCGCCTGCTATGCTGAGGTCCTTCTTTGCATTGACGATGTCGCCTGAGTGCAGGTATGCCAGTCCCCTGTTGTAGAAGTTCTGCGGCAAGCCCGGGTTCTGCTCTATGGCCTTGGTAAGGAACTCTATGGCCTTGGCATAGTCGCCTGTGCGAGCGCAGAATGTTCCCTTGCAATAGTAGATGAAGGCATTGTCGCCTGAGAGGGCAAGGACCTTGTCGAAGTCGCTCATCACGCCTGCCGCTCTCATCTGCTGTTCTATGGGTGTCTGCCCACGCTCATACTCGGCAATCATTGCTCCGCAGACGGCGTTCTGCCATAGTGCCAGAACATTGTTGGGCTCGATGGCGAGGATATTGTCGATGTCTTTGCGCGCCTCCTCGTAGTTCTGTGCGCTGGCATAGGCCACGGCCCTGAGCAACAGCAGCTTGACGGCGGCATTGGGGTCTTTCGTATGTTGTATTAGCGATGTGATGCTGTCCACCACCTCGAGTGTGGAGATGCCCGTGCCCTCGCCCATGAAACCCAGCCTGGGCAGAAGCGAAGCGGCCTTTTCCTTACCCAGGATGGAGGCCAGCTGGCGTGTGTATTCCTCCACGGTATCGTCGAAAGGCACGTAGGACGACATTCCGATGTTCTTGCTATCGGTGGTCATGACGATATATGGCATGTAGCCATCAGCCACCTGGCGGTTCTGCACCTTTCCTCGGTACTCGCTCTTGTATTCGTGGGCCTGGACGGGCTGGTCTTCAATGACGTTCTGGTCGTACTTCTCGGGGTCCACATCGCTGAGCTTACGCATAGCGTTGAGTTTGCTCTTGCTCCAACGCTGCTGTATGCCCAGGTGTTTGTCCATCTGTATCTTCAGGATGCGGAACTCATCCTTCTCGGCCTCTGCAGTCCTACCCAACTTACGGTAGCATTGTGCACGGTGCTGCAGGCCGGTGATGAAATTCGGGAATTTCTCTATCACGCGGGAATAGTCCCTGATAGCTGCACGCAGGTTGCCCGTACGGTCAAGCAGCGTGGCCCTGTTGACGAGTGCCATAATATTGTTGGGTTCCAGTTCGAGGACGTAGTTGAAGTCTTCGATGGCACGGTTGTCATCACCCACCTGCTGGCGGAGCAGGCCTCGGTTGTAGTGGCCAAGGAAACTGTTGGGGTTGATGTCGAGAGCGATGTTATAGTCAGACATCGCACCGCGCAGGTTATTGATTCGAAGGCGTGCAAGGGCACGGTTGATGTAGCTGTTGCAGTCTTTTGGAGCAAGATGCAGCACCTTCGAGAAGCACGTATCGGCATCGGCCCATTGCTGCCTGTAGAGTGCGATGTTGGCCCTCACGCGCCATGCATTGACATTATATTCGTCAATCTTCAGCGACTTGTCAATCCATTCCGCAGCCTTCACGGTATCCTTCTGGTGAAGGTATGTCTCCGACTTCAGCAGACAGGGTGCGGCAAAGTTGCTCCACCTCGCTATCACAGTGTCGAGCTGCTCATGGGCCTTGTCGTATTCCCCCGACTCCATATAGCATGCGGCGCGGTTGTACCAGTAGTTGCGGTTGTCTGGCTCGTTCTTAATGGCAGAGGTATAGTCTTCGATGGCCAGAGTGTACTTCTTCTGGTTAATCCTCGACATGCCCCTGAGGTCATAGAGTTCCGTCACATAGGGATTGAGACTGATGGCCTTCGACGCATCGCTCTCAGCTCCCTGCCAGTCGTCAAGGTAGTACTTCGCAATGGCACGCAGCTGCCAGGGTTCCCAGAGGTATGGCTTCTGCGCTATGGCCTGGTTGAAATACTGTATCGACAGGACATAGTCCTCATAATGCAAGGCTATGCGCCCACTGAGCAGCAGGCGCTCCACCTTGTACTGAGCGTTAAGCCCAACGCTGCAGCACAGGAGCAATATCAGTACTTTGAAGCGGATAAGAGAGACGGGGTTGAGTTGTTATCTTTCGGCCATCACCTTGCCGGCGGGGCAATCTTCACCTTGTAGCCGCAGCGGAACTTTCCCTGCAGGAGTGAGCGCAGCTTCGACTTTATGAGCTGCTTGCGAAGGGCTGAGATGCGGTCAATGAACATCTTTCCCTCGAGGTGGTCGAACTCATGCTGCATGACGCGTGCCAGATAGCCCTCCACCCATTCGTCGTGTTCATTGAAGTCTTCGTCGAGCCACGTGACATGAATGCGCTTTGGCCTCACCACGTTCTCATGAATGGCGGGCAGGGAGAGGCATCCCTCCTGCGAAGAGTCGGTGGAGGAGTCGTCGTACTCCACGATGTGGGGGTTGATGAACACTTTCCTGAAGCCCGCATATTCGGGCATATCATCTTTCAGCACGTCGAGGTCGATTACCACGAGGCGTATGGGCAGCCCCACCTGGGGTGCCGCCAGGCCTATTCCCTCGCTGTCGGCAAGGGTTTCCCACATGTTGCTGATAAGGACGGCCAGGTCGGGATAGTCCTTGTCGATATCCTGCGCCACCTTGCGGAGCACGGGCTGGCCGTAAATATAAATCGGTAATATCATGTCTATCTTCTGGAGGCGAGGTAGTCCTGCAATATTATCGTGGCCGAGATGCGGTCAACGAGAGCCTTGTCCTGGCGGGCCTTCTTGTGCAGCCCCGCATCGAGCATGGTACGATGGGCCATGACAGAGGTGAAACGTTCATCGTAGCCCTCGATGGGTATCTCGGGATGCCTGCTGCGCCACTGTCCCTGAAAGGTCTTGACGCGCTGCATATTCTCCGAGGGTTGCCCATTGGGCTGTCGCGGCTCGCCGATGATGATACGCTCCACTGCCTCGCGCGACACATAATCGTCGAGATACTTCATCAGAGCACTGGTATCGATAGTATCAAGTGCACCGGGCACAATCTGCAACATGTCTGTCACAGCGAGCCCGGTGCGCTTCTTACCATAATCTATTGCAAGAATTCTTGCCACCTTAATATTATATAGTAATATTATATAGTCTTTTTATTCAAGCAGATTCTTTTCTTACTACGAATATGCAAGGATATTACTGTCTGTAGAGCAGCCATGCGTCAGGATAAGTAGGACGGATGGCATTACGGCTCTGTACAGCGCTCTCCTTGTTGTCGAAGGTGCTGATGATAACGCGATACATGTTGCGCTCTGCGTTGTATGCTATCTGTGCATCATATCCGGCACGGGCGAGGGAGTTCTGCAGACCCTCGGCATTAGAACGCACACCGAAAGAGCCGACAACCACAGAATAGGTTCTGAGACCCTTACCGCTGATAATGCTAACGTTCTCGCTGCGAACCGACACATTGTCGGAAGCAACGCTCTGCTGTGGAGCTGACTGCTCAAGTGGAGTAACTACTGGAGCCTGCTGCTGTGTCTGACGGGGCTGAACCTGAGTCTGAGTTTGATACTGCTCCTGAGCCTTTGCCTTCTCATAAGCCTTGCGGTATGCACTTTCCTTAGAAGAACCGCAACTTACAAATGCGACTGCTGCCAACATGGTAGCACAAACAATTAATGTTCTTTTCATTGTGTAATTTGTTTCTTATGTTGTTAATGAATACGTTTTATTATACTCTGAATGACTGCTGCTCCACCGTTATGCTTCGGTGAAAACACAATTTCACGCTACAAAGGTAGTAAAAAATCGCAGATATTTCCGTCTTTTCGCCTTTTTTAACACAATTATTTACTCTTTTCTGTGTTTTTTTCTTACTTTTGCACTAAAATTAATTCATTACCACTATTTCTAATCTTTAAAATCAACAAATCAATTATGAAGGCATTCGGTTACATAGCAGCCGTTATCGGCGGTGCCGTAGCAGGCGCAACAGCAGCTCTTCTCCTTGCACCAGAGAAGGGAGAGGACACACGTGAGAAGATCTCTGACGCAGTAAAGGACTTCTGCGACAAGCATCAGATACAAGAGACCATCAAGGACTTCTGCAGCAAGCACAATATCTCCCTGTCTAAGAAGCAGGCGGAGGAACTGGCCGAGGAAGTTGCTGAGGCATAAACATTAACAACGTTCATTCATCGGCGATGTTCTCGAACGACAGAAACATAGAGAAGATAGCGACCCTTGCTGAAGAAATTCAGCAGTGGTCGTTGCTTCGCAAAGAGCAGGCAAAGGTAGAGATGGCCGACAAGGCATCGTCACTCGTCTCCATCATCGCCATCATCGTCATCGTGTCGATGCTCATACTGCTGCTGCTCATCTGCCTGTCCTTTGCTGCGGCCTACGCCATGGCATCAGTAACGGGCTCCATGACCACGGCCCTGCTCATCGTGGCCTGCGTCAATGCAGTCCTGCTGTTACTCGTCGTCATGTGCCGCAAGCGCCTCATCAAGCAGTCTCTGCTCAAGTTTGCAGGCTTCGAGGGCGGTACACAGGAGGCCAAGCAGCAGTACATGACACAGATTAACAGAAAGGAAGAAGACATCTCGAAACTCTGGGACAACCTGTTCCACGAAAAAGAACCCGCCCGCAGCGGACTCTTCGGTTCGCCAACGCAAAGGGCACTCGACATCGTTTCATCTTCGACAGCACTCATTGACGGAGCCCTGCTGGGATGGAAACTCTACCGGAAATTCAAAAAGAGGAAGAGGTAAGAGAGAAGAGAAAGGGATGAGACAGGTAAGAGAAAGGGAAGAGATGACATATAGGACGGCAGTATTCCGGCCTTATCGCTGGTGCCTTGGTGCACGAGAGGAAAGTCCGGGCAGCACAGGGTGCCCTACTTGCGAAAATACAAGCTACTGGCAACAGTAGGTATCGGCAGAAGAAAAGAACCGCATCGCCTTTCTTTGTTCATAGTCATTTATACATCTTTTATTATTTGGCGGTGTAAGGGTGAGAAGGTGGTGTAAGAGACCACCAGCTGACTGGTGACAGGCAGGCTGTGCCGACTAGGGGCTGCAAGTTCATGTATACCATCGTCATGTAAGGGTTACCCGCCCGATGCAACAGCAACGATGGAGGGTAGGACGCTACACCGAAAGGGAGAATTGCCAGGCAACTGGCAATATAGATAAATGATAAGGCGCCATCACGCCTTAGGAGGCATGATGACCACAGAACCCGGCTTACAGGAATACTGTCCTCCTTTTTCAGATACGACGGAGATGGTGGGAGACAGCGACTCCTACCTTTAGATATATAAGAAATATGCCAGAAATGCCGCAAATGCCTTTTGAGATAATAGGCTTGCAATTCAACTTTCTCGACATCATCGTCAAGGGACTCATCATCGGTATCGTATGCTCGGCACCTATGGGTCCCGTAGGTGTGTTGTGTGTACAGCGAACGCTGAACAAAGGGCGTTGGTATGGCTTCGTAACAGGACTCGGAGCAACGCTGAGCGACCTTTTCTACTCATTGATAACAGGTTTCGGAATGAGCTTCGTGATGGAGCTGATAGACAATCCGCAGAACAAGTTCTTCCTGCAGATATCAGGCTCTATACTGCTCTTCTGCTTCGGAGTGTACTGCTACAAGAGCGATCCCAGAAGGAAGGTGCACGAAAGCAAGAAAAACCAGAAAGGGTCTCTACAGCACAATTTCTGGACGGCATTCCTCGTGACGGTATCCAACCCACTCATCATCTTCCTCTTCATGGCGATGTTTGCACAGTTTGCATTCGTAATACCCGACCATCCTGTAGAGATGTCGCTGGGATACCTCAGCATCATCGGGGGAGCGGTACTGTGGTGGTATGGGCTCACATGGCTCATAGACAAAATCAGGGAATACTTCTCTCTAAACGGCATAGTATTGATAAACAGGGTAATAGGAACAATCGTGATGGTGTTCTCATTCGCCGTATTCATAGGAACAGCATTCAATCTCTATTCTATATATTAATGATAATAGCCCAAGAACTACGTAGCAAGAACATTGCTGAATACGTGCTGTACATGTGGCAGGTAGAGGACATCATACGTGCCTACCACTGCGACCTCTCCACCATTCGCCGCGACTATATCTCACGCTTCGAACTTACCGACGAGCAGAGGGAAGACATGACCGACTGGTATGGCAACCTCATACGCATGATACGCGAGGAGGGAGTAAGCGAGAGCGGACACATACAGATAATAAAAATCGTAGTGCAGCAGATGACAGAGCTGCACCAACAGCTGCTGCAGTCGCCGAAGTTTCCCTTCTACAATGCGGAATACTACAAGGTGCTGCCCTTCATCGTGGAGCTGCGCAGCCGTGGCAGCAAGGACGTCAGCGAGATAGAGACCTGCCTCAACGCCCTCTATGGCGTGATGATGCTGAGACTGCAGAAGAAAGAGGTAAGCCCGTCAACAGAGAATGCCGTAAAGGAAATCACCACATTCCTCGGCATGCTGTCCGACTACTACAAGGAAGACAAAGAAAAAGGACTGGACTTCGGCGATGAAGACTGAGCCCCCCTACAGACACACAAGAACAAACAAAAAAGGTGGGAGCCTTGTAAAAACCCACCTATAACAAACAGAAGAATAGTGAATCAGGAAATATCCCGTCGCAGAACCTTCGCCATCATCTCACATCCAGATGCCGGCAAGACCACATTGACAGAAAAGTTCCTCCTCTTCGGAGGACAGATACAGGTTGCAGGAGCAGTAAAGAGCAACAAAATCAGGAAAACAGCCACCTCTGACTGGATGGACATTGAGAAGCAGCGTGGCATCTCCGTATCCACGTCGGTAATGGAGTTTGACTACCTGCCAACATCGATGTCGCCCGATGCCCCACCCTACAAAGTGAACATTCTCGACACCCCTGGCCACCAGGACTTTGCCGAAGACACCTACCGTACCCTCACCGCCGTTGACTCTGCCATCATCGTGGTAGACAGCGCTAAGGGCGTAGAAGCCCAGACGCGTAAGCTGATGGAAGTGTGCCGCATGCGCAACACCCCCGTCATCATCTTCATCAACAAGATGGACCGTGAGGGCCGCGACCCCTTCGAACTCCTCGACGAACTGGAAGAAGAGCTCAACATCAAGGTGCGACCACTGTCATGGCCCATCAACCAGGGTGCGAAGTTCAAGGGCGTATACAACATCTACGAAGGAAAACTGAACCTCTTCACCCCCGACAAGCAGCGCGTGACGGAGACCGTCAGCGTCGACATCACTTCCAGCGAGCTGGACGAGCGCGTGGGCGAAGACGATGCCAACCAGTTGCGTGAGGACCTTGAGATGATAGAGGGCATCTACCCCTCTGTTGACGAGACGGTAGGACAGCGCGCCGATGACGGCATCAGCGGCGGAGGATACCAGAAAGCAGAGACGGCACCCGTGTTCTTCGGGTCGGCTCTGAATAACTTCGGCGTTCAGGAACTGCTCGACTGCTTCGTCGAGATAGCCCCGTCACCACGCCCCACAAAGGCCGAGGAGAGGATGGTCCAGCCAGAAGAGCCTAAGTTCACAGGCTTCATCTTCAAAATCACCGCAAATATCGACCCCAACCACCGCTCTTGCATCGCATTCTGCAAGGTCTGCTCAGGAAAATTCCTGCGCAACCAGCCCTATCTGCACGTAGGCATGAACAAGACGCTGCGCTTCTCATCGCCCACACAGTTCATGGCTCAGAGAAAGAGTACCATCGACGAGGCATGGGCAGGAGACATCGTTGGTCTGCCCGACAACGGCATCTTCAAGATTGGCGACACCCTGACCGAAGGCGAGTTGCTGCACTTCAGAGGCCTCCCCTCCTTCTCGCCTGAGATGTTCAAATACATCGAGAACGACGACCCCATGAAGTCAAAGCAATTCCAGAAGGGCTTGGAGCAGCTGATGAACGAGGGTGTGGCACAGTTGTTCGTCAACCAGTTCAACGGACGCAGAATCGTCGGCACGGTAGGACAGCTGCAGTTTGAGGTTATACAATACCGTTTGGAGAACGAATACAATGCCAAATGCCGCTGGGAGCCCGTACACCTCCACAAGGCCTGCTGGATAGAGAGCGACGATGCGGCAGAATTAGAAAACTTCAAAAAGCGCAAGTATCAGTATATGGCCAAAGACAAGGATGGACGCGATGTCTTCCTTGCCGACTCAGGCTATGTGCTGTCGATGGCGCAACAAGACTTTGAGAATATCAAATTCCATTTCACCAGTGAGTTCTGATATCATCATCTCCATAGGATGCAACAAAGACTATGAGCAGCAGATGAGCCGGGCAAGAGAGTGTCTGTCAAACCTCTTCCCCGACATCACCTTTACTGATGCCATCCTCTCGCCGGCATACGGAGCCGAGAGCGACTCGGACATCTACTACTCCAACATGCTGGCCCATTTCACCACGCAACAGTCAGTTGAAGAACTGACGCTGACCCTGAAGGAAATGGAGAAGCAGCTGGGCGACTCTGCCTCCCTGCGTGCACAAGGAACGGTGATGATGGACTTAGACCTGCTGAAACACGGCAGGAAGAGGATGCACCTCGCTGACTGGCGCCGCACCTACATAAAAGACCTGCTGACACTATTGAAGAAGCAGAGCCTGCCTGCCTTGCTCATTGCAGCATCGCTATGCCTCTCAGCAGCGGCATCGCAAAACATTGCGGCTGCGGGCACTACAGTAGAGACGGGCACTACCGCAGCGGGCACTATGGTTTCTTCCCCGATGCCACAGCAGCAAGAGGAGACGCCTCAGGAATTGCTGACGAAAGCCATAGAATACTTTCAGGGAGGGAAATACCACGAGGCTATACTTGCCTTCACTAAGCTGCAGGAGAAGTACACCCTCAACCCACGCTTCATGGCATATCTCGGGATGTCATATTATAAAGAAGGTATGTATGAAGAAGCGGCATTCAACCTGAAGAAGGGCATCCCCGCCCTTACCGCCTTCTCGCCAAAGGAACAGGCCGTGTACATATATTATTGTGCCGAGAGCCTCTTCAATATGGGTAATTACAAAGAAGCACTGACCTATTACGACCTTGCGCTGCCCCTTGTGGAGGGCAACGACAAAGGCGATGTGATATTCCACACCGCCTTCGCACATTATCTCATGGATGGGGTCAGCAAAGACTCCGCACCCTCTATCTACAATATGTTCGCAGAGGCTTTGGAACTCTACGAAGACAACCAAAGCTCTGCCACAGAACTGCAGCATTCCCGCTTACGACAGACACGCTCCATGCTCAACGGCCTTAAGCCTTACTTGCCTAAGGTAGAAACAGAGCCAAAAGAGCCCGTTGACTCTCTCGCAAGCGACAGCCTCACCATAGGCTTATAACGACCACTTTAATAATTTTTCTGAATCAGCGTCACGGCCATTATGCCTACTACGATGTCGTTGGAGAGGCAGCGCAGCGTGATGTCGCAGAGTTTCTTGTCGGGGTTGAGCGGCATCGTCACAATCTGCGCCGCACCGCCATCAAGTAATCTTCCGTAGACCTCCGTTGCGGGAACACCCATCTCGTGTCCCAACTGCCTTGAAGCCACGTCGCTCGACAGGCTCACCCTTATCGGCCTCATCACACCAGCGCAACACGACTTGCCCTCCTGGCCGCCCTTAGGGCATGCAGCAATTCTGAAGGCCTTGCCGTCGATGTAGTAATCCTGCTCTATCGGGCCGTAGTTGAAGGGCGGAACGAGAAGCAGCGAGTCTCTCGTACCATCGATATACTCCGCATATATCACAGCATTATCGATGTGTATCTGCATGTGGTTGGTGCTGCCGGCAAGGAGAACCGACGCGGCATCGGCCTTAACCTTCTTCACAGGGATGCTCACATCATCGGGATAGTTGTCCCATAAAGACGCGAAGAGGATGTTCTGGCCCGTCCTTGGCGTTGCATAGTCGATGCCTGCAATGGTACGCATATCGTTCACGGTGAGGGCACGGAACACCGAGTCGTTAATCTCAACGGTAAACTTAGGATGACACCACTCCCCTATGCCCTGAATGGGTATCTCCAAAGAGGTGCTCATGGGACGCGGCGACACATATTGCTCCTTGAAGATATCGGTAACTCTCGCATTAAACGGCATCGGGACAGGGATAATCTTTTTTATCTCCTGATTGGGGATGACCTCGTTGGCCACCATAAACTGCTGCAAGTCATCGTTTCCTCCTATGCACGGCTGTACTGCAGGAGCGGGCTCAATGCTACCGATAGGGAACGTTATTGTCTGCGTCTCAGAAGCATCACCGGCATAGTCGCTATAGGCACCTTGTGCGCCGTTGATGCGGGCAATAATCTGAAGGGGTCTCGTGAAATGCTGAGTGACAGAGAGCACACCTGTCTCCCCCACCCTCTTATACTTATATTCCATATACGGCAGCTTCACCTCCACGCTGTCCCATATCAGCGGGAAGCCTGGACGTATGACGCACTTTCCGTCAAGAGCATTGGGCACGATGCCGAACAGTCCCTGCACAATAGCGCGGGCAGAGATGCCGATATTGTCGCCAAAGTCGCGATAGCACTCACCACGCGCGGCATCGTAATAGCTAATCTGTCCAAGGTTTCCGGGAGAAGCGCCGAGGTACATCTGGTCGAGGATATTACCCTTCATCAGCCTCATACCCTCATCGGCCCTGCCTGCCTCAAAGAAGGACAGCACCGTATGCATTATCTCTGCAGATGCCACATTGTTTATTGACCAGGAATAAGGCATCCAGTCAGAGGTGGAAATGACCTGATAAGTACCGTTGCCTACAGAGCTGTCCAGCGCCTTGCTGTCAAATGCGGGACGTTCCATCTCAACGTTAATATGCGGGATAGCCCTGTCAACATACTGCGTGCAACTATACTTCTGCTCAGGCGTTCCCACACCACAGTCTATCGGAGTATAGATGCTCCACAGCGCAGCATCGGGGTGCACACGGCCCAGTCCCATCCGGTCCTTGTATTCTGCCCAATGCGGAGGCATCTCCTTATGGAAGGCATGCTGCCCCTGCCCTATCCACAGACTCTCGTTCATAGCCTTCTCAATGGCATCGGCCTCCTTATGATATGGCTGTGGGTCTTCACCGATGATACGTGCTATCTTTGCAGCAAGGAGGTTGCCGCGATAGTTATAGGCGCTGGAGTGGGTCACGTCGCCGCCGTTATAGTACAGGGCATCGCTGGCCCAGATGCAGCAATACGCATCATAGAGGTGGTTACCGTCCTTGTCGAAGTTACGCTTCTCCCAGGCGAGGTGTCTCGTCAGCACCGGCCACATCTTGCGCATATATGCCGTATCGGCGTCATATTCAAAGTGCCACAGCAGCTCGTCGATATAGTTAAGGTTCATGTCGTAATGATGCATCTGGTCATTACGGTTAGGGTTGCGGCAGATATAGCCGTTGCTATACATCTGCGTGCCCCATCTCTTGTCGGCCCTTGCCAGGTTCTCCTTCTCGCTCTGCGTGGGAGAGTCGATGGTTGGCGGCACATCCGTCACCTGACTGTTGGCGTAGGCATCAAAATGCCTCACAGCCCTATCGTTCCATCCCAGCACGTCACCCAGGTATCCTGCTCTCCATCCTGCCAGTGGCATGCGCCAGCCTATGGCACCATGCAGCCACGTCTCTCCGTCCCATGCACCATCGGCAGCCAGCACCAGCGTAGAGCCGAGAGTGTTGAGCATAGGGTCGGGAGTGGTGAAGCGCACACGTTCTGCCAACGTCTCAAAATGGCTGCGGGAAGCCTCGAAACTCTTGGCAATGTCCTTGCCCTGCTTCGTCGCTCCATCAAAGAGCGTCATAGTATGACCCACCTCCCTATCTGTATGGGGGATGGTATAAGCGAAAGCCGTCTCCTTCAGCTTAATCGTCTCTGTCACCAGTCCCTCCTCGGTTGGTGAGGGCTCGAAACACCCTGCCTTGTCGGCACCGATGTCTCCATTGCGGCTCAGCTTGCTGATAGCGGTGCGGCACATCCTGTAAGTCAAGGCTGCGGGCTTGCCGAAACCCTCGGTGCGGAGCATGAAATAGCAGCCCTCATCATCATGGCGCGCCACTACCTCCATGGTCACACGTGCCGACTCGCCCCAACGCTTGTCGCGCAGCACATATGAACGGCGGCCCTTACCGTAACGCGCCTCGCAGTAATCCACGCTGTCAAGCTGCACACCGTCAAGGTAGAACCTCAAGCTACGATAGTTCTTTGCCTTGAACAATGCAAAGACAGGCTTGTCGCTCGTCTCCACGCGGTATTCCGTATGGTTGCCATACAGGGCGCGGGTAAAGCGGTTCTTGCCATTGATGCAGAGGAAATCACCATTGTCAGGCACATACTGAACGGTACGTGCCTTCATGCCTGTAGGTTCGTTACTGGTAAAATTCTCAATATAGTCACCAATCTTTGCCTTCTGGGCATTGGTGAAGACAGTACACAAAAGAAGTGCAGCAGTTAGTAGGTGTCTCATAAATCTATATGGTGGGTTTCTTTTTCCCTTAAGCTCCGGCAAAGCCGATTCTTCACTCTTCACTTTAATTCGAACCCAAATATAGGAACAGCATCGACAGGATGACGAGCATGAGGTCGAAGGCCTTGGCCTTGAGGTTCTTCTCCATGAATATCATTGCTCCGCAGAGGAAGCTGACGATGACGCTGCCTCGCCTTACCATCGACACGATGCTTATCATAGCGCCGTCAAGTCCCAGCGCATAGAAATACACAAAGTCGGCAGCAGAGAGAAACAGGCTTATTAGCGGTATTCCCCATGTCCAGTGGAAGGGTGTGGTCTTCTTGTGAGTGGGCCACCAGAGGCACAGCAGCATGACGGCCATCATGCCCAGCTGGTAGATGTTGTACCACGACTGAACGGCCATCCTGTTGAGTCCCACTCCCCCATTGTCGGGCGTGGCCATAAGGTACTTGTCATACAGTCCTGACAGGGCACCCAGCACATTGCCGAGAAAGACGAAGTAAATCCACTTGTTCCTCCACCAGTTGATGCCCTCCTTCTTTGAGGTGTGCTTCAGCAACTCAATGCCGATGAGAGCCACCAGCACGCCCAGCCACTGCCACAGGTTCAGGCGCTCTGCGAATATTATCATGGCACCCACCAGCACCATCACCGGCCTCGTGGCATTTATCGGCCCCACAATGGTCAGGGGCAGATGCTTAAGGCCGAAATAGGCCAGCAGCCACGATGACAGCACTATGACCGCCTTCACGAGGATGTACCGCTGTTCTGCCCAACTCCATTCCGTACAGAAAAAGATGGAGTCGGAACCTATCTTTCCGCTACCGGAGAGATAGATAAAGGGCATGAAAATCAACGACGAGAACAGCGTATTGAGGAGAAGCACGGGAATGACGGCATTCTCCTTCAACGACTGTTTCTTGAACACGTCGTAAAAACCAAGCAGCGCAGCACTAAGGAATGCTAATAAAATCCAGAGCATAATTAACTTCTTGGTAGCCAGGAGTTAAGTAGTTATCGCTTCGCTCGCCCTTCGGGCAGGAGTTAAAACTATGCCTGCTACGTTCGACACCATTCATCTACAGCATTTGTCTTAACTCCTTAACTCCTTAACTCCTTACTTAATACTTCTCCATCTGCTCCTTCACGAAGTCAGGGTCCTCGAAATAGTCAATACGCATGGCGTGCCTTACCTCGTTGAGGGTCTTAATGCCGCGTTCGCGAGCTGCCTCCGTACCCTTTCGCAGTATCTCCACCACCTCGGGAATGCGCTGCTCCCACTGGTGGCGACGCTCGCGGATAGGCTCCAGACGGTCGTTGAGCACATTCAGCAGGAACTTCTTGCTCGTGCCGTCGCCAAGGCCGCCACGCTGGTAATGAGCCTTCATCTCGTCGAGGTTCTTATAGTCGGGGAGGAAACGCTCAAAATCCTCGTCCTTGCAGAAGGCATCCAGATAAGTGAATACGGTATTCCCCTCCAGGTGTCCCGGCGACTCAATGGTGAGGTGCTGAGGGTCGGTAAACATAGAGTTCACCTTCTTCTTCAGCTCCTTGGCCGTATCAGAGAGGTAGATACAGTTGCCTAGCGACTTGCTCATCTTCGCCTTGCCGTCAGTACCAGGAAGGCGCATGCAGGCCTGATTGTCGGGAAGGAGAATCCTCGGCTCTATCAGTACCTCGCCATACGTATGGTTGAAGCGGCGCACTATCTCGTTAGTCTGCTCAAGCATAGGCTTCTGGTCTTCGCCAACAGGCACCGTAGTGGCCTTGAAGAGCGTGATGTCGGCAGCCTGCGAGATAGGATAGCAGAAGAAGCCCGTAGGAGTGCCGCCCTCAAACTTGCGCATCTCCAGCTCAGTCTTCACCGTAGGATTGCGCTGAAGGCGCTGAACCGATACGAGGTTCATATAATAGAATGTCAGCTCCGTCAGCTCTGGCACGGCACTCTGAATGAAGATGTGGGTCTTCTCGGGGTCTATGCCCGCAGCAAGATAGTCCAGTGCCACCTCAATGACATTCTGCCTGATCTTGTCAGGATTGTCAGCATTATCCGTCAATGCCTGAGCATCGGCAATCATAATGAATATCTCATCAAACTCACCACTGTTCTGCAGCTCCACCCTGCGGCGAAGACTGCCCACATAGTGGCCAATGTGTAACTTTCCGGTAGGCCTGTCGCCTGTAAGTATTACCTTTTCCATTATATATACCTTATTATTATTTGTCAACATGATTATTCACTCTTCCCTCCCATCCGAGAGTCTGCGATACCATCGCAGACACCCATACCCCGGCGAAGCCGATTCTTCACTCTTCACTCTTAACTTCCAAAAGTGGTGCAAAGGTACTAAGAATTATCCACATACGCAAGAGATACACATGCTATTACGCCCCATAGTCCCTCCTGACCTTTGACTTTTATCAAAATTACCCGCAGAAAGTGAGAATTTTACCGAGAAAATTATATTTTATTAATTGATTAGCAGTAACTTTGCACCCGATAATGATAGGAGAGGCAACTCATCCGATCCATAATTAACACAGTATTCGAAAGGATAATAACAAAAAACAACAAAAAAGCTATGGCAGAAAAGAAGATTTCAAAGGCAGCAGCAACAAAGGCTGCCAAGAAGGAAGCAGCAGCAAAGGTTGCTCCAGCAAAGAAGGCAGAAGAGAAGAAGGCTCCAGCAGCAAAGAAGGCAGCAGCAGCCGTTGTTTACGTAAACGCTGAGAACGCTGGTTTCAAGGCAGGTGACGTTTATAACGCACTCGCAGCAGCTGAGAAGGCTCTCACAGTAGCTGAGATCGCTAAGAAGGCTAAGACAACTGCTGAGGATGTATACCTCGGACTTGGCTGGCTGCTCAAGGAGGGTAAGGTTGCCTCTACTGAGGACAATAAGATCGCTCTGGCATAAGAATTTCGGTTCGTTATTTTTTAACCTACCTTAATTTTTGGCTATAAGCTTTTACAAATAACACAATAGAAGGAAGTGAAGGGTAACAGACATATCCCTTCACTTCTTTTTGTATAAACCGACACTCTGGAGGCATCAAAGAGGCTGATGAACATAGAAGACGATATACTATCCATACTACGTGAAGCAGGCGACAAAGGACTACCCCTTCGGCGGCTTGCCCTTCACGTATACAACATGGAGAACTCCCTCTTCCAGCCCCTTGACCGCAGGGAAGTATACCACGATGTTGCCGAATACCTTCGGCGCACCTCATCCCTCAGCGGCTCAATGATAGAGCGCACCGACACACGAGGTTGGTATCGCCTGAACATGAACTCACCACGCGTGCAGCAGCTGCTCCTGGACTTCAGCAGCAACGAAGCAGACGAATGGATGATGTAAAGACATTAACTTAAAACACCTCTATATATTATGAACCTAAGTGGACGAAGAGAAAGCAGCAACGTTGATGACCGCCGCCGTAGCGGCATCTCATCAGCAGGTATCGGATCAATGGGCATCGGTGGTGTCATCGTCGTAGCCCTCATCACATGGATGATGGGCGGCAACCCACTCGACGCACTCCAGATGGTCACCGACAGTCAGATGTCGAATGTAACGACACAGACGCAGGGCAGAGAATTTACTCCGGAAGAAGAAGAACTGGCAAAATTCTCCCGCCAGATTCTTGCAGGAACAGAAGACGTATGGACAGACATCTTCCAGAAGATGGGCAAGACCTATGAAGCACCCCGCATGGTGCTCTATACGGGCAGCGTACAGACAGGATGCGGTGGCGGACAGGCAGCAATGGGTCCCTTCTATTGCTCCGCCGACCAGTGTCTGTACATAGACCTCAGCTTCTTCACCTCAATGAAAAAACAACTTGGTGCTGACGGCGACTTCGCCTATGCCTACGTCATAGCACACGAGGTAGGACACCACGTAGAATACCTCCTGGGCACACTCAACAAAGCCCATAGCCAGATGAACCGCATGTCACAGACAGATGCAAACAAAGTCAGCGTGCGACTGGAACTCTTGGCGGACTTCTATGCAGGAGTATGGGCATACCACGACAACGAGAAATTCTCCAGCCTTGAAGACGGCGACATCGAAGAAGCCATTAACTGCGCACAGGTCATCGGCGACAACTACCTTCAGGAAAAGGCACGCGGCTACTCACAGCCGGAGTCATTCACCCACGGCACATCCAAGCAGCGCATGAAATGGCTCAAACTCGGACTCACAACAGGCGACATCACAAAGGGAAACACCTTCTCGCTCTCCGACGACGAGCTCTAAGCCGCAACAGACCCTTCAGACTTAA
>CAJOOC010000078.1 GCA_905236165.1 uncultured Prevotella sp.
GGCGAAGGTGTCGGCACCGATCTATTATTCGGTGACGAAGGAAGAGGTGCGCCCCCGTTATAATCCGCTCGATACGGATATGCGTCTCAAGGAGGCATTGGATGCCACTGCCGACCAGCATGAGAAAGACAGTATTGAGAATATGGCAGTGAGAAAGACTACCAATACCAACTTCGCTTTGTCGAATGTGCGTTGGGGCCTGAAGACAAAGCGCCATCCGATGCCCTATGACCCGGGAAACTTCTCGTTCTCCTACAGCCACTCGCACCGCTATACCTCCGGCGAGACTACCGTCTATGAGACGGAAGACCAGTGGCGGGGATCCGTCAACTACTCGTATTCTCCAGTCTATAAGACGTGGGAACCGTTTAAGAATCTTAAGGGCAAGTCGAAGTGGCTCAACTTCCCCAAGGCCTTCGGACTGAACTATCTGCCGCAGAGCATCTCGTTCAATTCGGATATATCACGCCATTATTTCGAGTTGCAGGAGCGCGACTTGGAGAGTCTTGAGAACCAGAACCTGCCGTTGACGTTTAATGAGCAGTTCCTCTGGAATCGCGACTTCTCGTTGCGCTGGGACTTCACAAAGAACCTGCACTTCAATTTCCAGAGTGCCACCCATGCTGAGATTGAGGAGCCTTACACGCCTGTCAACAAGGATCTTTATCCTGACCGTTATACTGCTTGGAAGGACTCTGTGAAGCAGAGCATCCGTAACCTCGGTACGCCGCTCGACTACCAGCAGCAGGTAACGGCTTCCTATCAGTTACCACTGAATAAACTGCCAATCTTCGACTGGCTCAACAGCGATGCTTCCTTCTCCTCAAACTATTCGTGGGTCCGAGGTACGAAACTCGAAGACGGCACTTCTCTCGGCAACACCATCAACAGTCGCCGTAACCTCAATATCAACGGCGCCATCAACATGGAGACGCTCTACAATCACTTCCCCTTCCTGAAGAATGCCAATGAGCGTTTCAAGAAAGCCATCCCCAAGAAGACTCCTCAGGCCAAGTCTAAGGAGAAAGATGATTCTAAAAAGAAAGATAGTTCTAAGGAGGGTGATGGTTCTAAGGATTCTGCCTCTTCAAAGGATACTGCTGCCCCGAAGGATTCTGTTTCTACCAACAAACCCCTCCCCAAAAACACCTATCAGCGTGAGATTACCCTCAAGCCAGATACCACCATCACCGTGGCACATAACAAGAAGTCGAAGCGTCTCATCGTCACTGCCCGCACCAAGGATGGCAAGCCCTATAACATCAGTTACAAGGTTATCGACGAGAATAAGATTCTCATCAAGTCGAAGGATACCATAGACATCAAAATCTCCGTCGTGGCGAAGACACCTACCGAGAAACTGTGGTGGTATAAGCCGGCACAGAGTGCGGCCCGCCTGCTGATGATGCTACGCAGCATCAATATCTCATATCGCAGTCAGTACTCCATGATGCTACCGGGATATATGCCGAATATCGGCGATGTCTTCGGCCAGCGTTCCTCTGGCGGACTCGCCCCGGGACTCGATTTCGCCTTCGGCACTATCGGTGACAGTTATCTGAACAAGGCTCTCGACAATGGTTGGCTGCTCTGCAACGAAAGTGTCGCCACGCCTGCTACCATCAACAGCAGCAGCGACTTGCAGTTGCGGGCTGTCGTAGAACCGCTGCGTGACCTGAAGATCGACCTCAATGCCTCGCGTACCGATAACCGTGCCAAGAGCATCCAGTATATGTATGCAGGGATGCCGACTACCTATAGCGGCACCTTCAATATGACTACCATTTCGCTGAAGGGTGCCCTTGAAGGAATGGGTGATGCCAACAACGGCTACCGTTCGAAGACATTTGCGAAGTTCCTTGATTTGCTGCCTAAGTATCAGCAGCGTGTCGCCGCCCAGTATCCTGAGGCTGGGACAATATACGGCGGTGCCGTCGTAGGCGAGGTGAACCCCTACAGTGCCGACGTGATGATTCCTGCATTCCTCGAGGCTTATACTTCCAGTGGCGGTGGAAAACTCGATATCTTCCCTGCTGTCACCAGACTGCTGCCCAACTGGTCCATCCGCTATGCAGGTCTCTCGAAACTGACGTGGTTCAGCAACCACTTCAAGTCGTTTAACCTCAACCACAGTTATAAGTCAGTGTATAGTGTCGGCTCTTATGCCTCCTATAGTTCATGGCAGGAATATATGGGTGGACTCGGCTTTACCACCGATCAGACAACGGGCATGTTGCAGCCTTCGTCGATGTATAATGTCTCGACGGTGAGCATCAATGAGTCGTTCTCGCCGCTGCTCGGTGTCGATATGACTTTCCAGAACGACCTGACGGCGAAAGTGGAGTATCGTACCACCCGTGTGTTGAACCTCTCGATGACGAGTGTGCAGATTAATGAGCAGCGTTCCAACGACCTCGTCATGGGCTTGGCCTACAAACTCAAGGACTTTAATCTCTTTGGTGCTGGCGGTAGCCGGAAGGTGAAGAAGGCACAGTCACGCAAGAAGAATGGCGATTCCAATAATGCTAACAGTACCAATAATTCTTCCAGTTCCAGCAGTTCCCGTTCCCGTGGCGTCAACCACGACCTGAATTTGCGCCTCGATATCTCCTTGCGTAAACAGGCTGCCATTACCCGCGACATTGCTACTGCCACATCTGCCGCCTCTTCTGGTAACTCTGCCCTGAAGATATCCTTCATGGCTGACTACACGCTGAGCCGTCTGCTGACGCTCTCAGCCTACTATGACCAACAGACAAACACACCGTTGCTCTCATCCTCAAGTTACCCGACAACGACTCGTGACTTCGGCCTCTCCGTCAAGTTCTCCCTGACACGATAACCCTATTTTCGTTTGCATCATTGCATACCCAGTAATGATATGCCTTAGTTCTTGGGGACGATATCCCTACATCGGAAAAGTATGCCCTGATTTTGGGGGAAGATATTCCTAAGTCGGAATTCTCTCCCCCAGAATCAGGGCAAGGAATTCCGAGGTCGGAATATATTGCCTGACATTTGAGCCAGATCATACCCAGGTCGGAATAGTATGCTCTGGATTTAGAACAGACTTTTCTGACCCGGGGATGGTCTGCCTCGGATTCCGGACATATTATTCCGACCTAGGTACGGCATCTCCCAGATTCGGGACATATTATTCCGACCTAGGTATGGTGTCTCCCAGATTCCGGACATATTATTCCGCCTTTGTCGCTTGACGACCTAAGACTTGCTCTTTTTATCGGAATGCAAGAATGACTATATCAAGTCTCAGTTCTGCATATGATGACAAAAGAAAAGGTGGAGACCGTATGGACTCCACCTTTGAAAAGTATAGAAGTAATTGGAATTACTTGTTGAAGCGCTTCTTACCGTTCTCAATCACGATACCCTTGTAGTTCTTGTCAACACGCTGTCCAGAGAGATTGAACAGAGCATCGCCAGTCTTCTTGGCAGTATCGAGAGACTTGATACCAGTTGGGAAGTCAGGCTCAGTGATGGCATCTACAGGAATTTCAACCTTGATGTTCTTGAAGTAGTATACCATGTCCTCAGCCTTTGAGAGGTTGAAGGCAATAGAGTGGAACTCATCATTGGTCGATGTGAATGAGTCTGCATAGGTACTCCATTCTGTGCCGATGTTGACACTACTTAACTCACCGATATAGTCACCAGGTTCCCTGTGGCACTGCATAGCAACCGAGGTAGCAGCACTGGCCATGCAGTCGAAGGTCACCTTGTACTTGGTGCCAGCGGGCAGTGCCTGCGGCAAGCGGATCCAGAACTGAGAATCCCATGGATTATCAACCTGGGCAGCACTGTTAACTAAGATAGCATCGTCAATAACTACTGATGGGAGAATGTCTGTAGATGGATACTCCTTGCTGTAGAAGCAACTCATATCATCACTTGACAGGTCACCATTGATGATGATGTCAGCATATTCAGTCGGATCCTCCCACTTGTTAGCCTCTACGGCAGCGAGATAGTCCTCCTCAGAGCCTACCCACATCTCCTCGATGGTGATGGCAGAGCCACCGGCAGTAGCCTGGATGAAAATTTCCCTGATATGCTGTGCAAAGATGTCACCCACATAGGCGCCGTCTTCCTTGGCATTACCTACTTCATACAGTGACTCCTTGTCGAGTTTGACACCGATCACGCCGGAAGGATCCTTGATGGCGACGGTGGCATCCTTGAACTGCTCGCCCCAAGACTGGGTAGCGATCCATTCGCTGTACATCACACCAAGGTTGATGGCTCCCGTGAAGTCCTTATACTTAATCCAGAAGTAGTCATAGTTAGACCAGTCCTTCTCGTTTGCAAGATCGTTGCCGCTCCATGTTCCACCCCAGGCATTGATATTCTCATAGGTATTGGGTACTAAGTTGCCAACACCGGGGAATTGGACGGTGGCCACGAGGTCGGACTCTGCAATAGCAGTCTCGTCAATTTCGACCTTGATGTTCTTGAAGTAGTACACCATGTCCTCAGCCTTTGAGAGGTTGAAGGCAATAGAGTGGAAC
>CAJOOC010000079.1 GCA_905236165.1 uncultured Prevotella sp.
CAGATAACTGTACTAATGTCTTAACTCCTTAACTTCTTAACTCCTGAAAGCTCAAGAAGTTGAGCAAAAGCGAAACTTGAATTAATATAATTATTTGCTAACTTAAAACCAATCAAGCATGAAGCAGGAAAATTCTGGAATCGTGCAGAGAGCATTGTCTCTTTTGTTCGTAATGTTCCTATCCGTAGCGGCCATGGCTCAGATTACGGTCAATGGTCATGTTAAGGATTCTGCCGGCGAGGATGTCATTGGTGCCACTGTACGCATAGTAGGCGAACAGGGCGGCACGGTGACCGACTTCGAGGGCAAGTTTACCTTAAAGTGTAAGCAGGGTGCTTCCCTGCAAGTGAGTTATGTGGGCTATCAGACACAGACGGTAGCAGCGGCACCCACTCTTGAGATTGTGATGCAGGACGATGCCGCAGTGCTGGAGAATGTGGTGGTAATCGGCTATGGTGTGGCAAAGAAGACCGACCTGACCGGCTCTGTAACCGCCATCAAGCCAGACGAGAAGAACCACGGTCTCATCACCAACGCCCAGGAGATGATTCAGGGCAAGATAGCCGGTGTGAATGTGAATACCGCCAGCGGCGCCCCGGGCGAAGGAGCGGAAATCCGCATCCGTGGCGGTGCATCGCTGAACGCCTCCAACAGCCCGCTTATAGTCATTGACGGACTGCCTATGGACGGCAACAGCACAAAGGGCGTGGCCAACCCTCTGGCTCTGGTCAACCCTAACGACATCGAGTCGTTCACCGTGCTGAAGGACGCATCGGCAACAGCCATCTATGGTTCGCGCGGCTCTAACGGCGTCATCATCATCACCACCAAGCGCGGACGCAGGAACCAGGCTCCGCAGGTGACGTATAACGCCAACGTCAGCGTAAGCACCGTAGGCAAGAAGCTCGACCTGATGGATGCCTCCACATACCGTCAGGTGATAGCCGAAAAGTATGGAACCGACTCTGACGCATACGCCGGACTGGGCGATGCCGACACCGACTGGCAGGACGAGATATACCGCAACGGCGTGAGCACCGACCACAACGTGACCGTAGCAGGCGGCGTAGGCAACACCAAGTGGTCTATGCCATACCGTGCATCTATAGGCTACACCGACCAGCAGGGAACGCTGCGCGGCTCTAACTACAACCGCTTCACTGCAGGCTTCACCCTCAACCCGTCACTGCTTGACGACCACCTGAACATCAACATCAACGCCAAGTATGCCTATTCACACAATAACCCCGGCAACACCAGCGCCATAGGAAGCGCCACCAGCATGGACCCGACACACCCAATAAAGAGCGATGACAGCATGTTCAGCAATTTCGGCGGATACTTTGAGTGGGCAAACTGGAGTTCGGACTATAACGACCCTGCCTTCACCTACGTGAAGAACGGCGACGCTCCTTCCAACCCCGTTGAGCAGATTAACCAGTATAACTACTCACGCTACAACAACACGCTGCTGGGCAATGCGGAGTTCGACTATAAGATACACGGCCTTGAAGACATCCGCCTGCACCTGAACCTTGCCGGAGAATATACCCAGGGACAGGAGAACACCAGCCATTCACCAACGTCACTTGCCGGATTCTACTACGGCAGCTACGGATGGAACAAGGAGAAGAAGTACAACACCACCCTTCAGGCATACGCACAATACTACAAGGACTTCACCGAGAAGCACCATTTCGACATCATGGGCGGTTATGAGCACCAGCACATGAAGTATTGGGGCGACTCAAACTACTGGGGCTACTACCCATCCACCAGCCAGAAGACCGACGACGACGGCAATCCGCTGGCAGGCACGGAATATCATGGCAGCGACCCGTCAAACTGGAAGGGCCAGACATACCTCGTAAGCTTCTACGGACGTATGAACTACAGCTATGCCGAGCGCTACCTCTTCACCTTCACCGCACGCGGCGACGGTTCAAGCCGCTTTGCAAAAGGCAAGCGCTGGGGATTCTTCCCATCAGCAGCCTTCGCATGGCGCGTCAATGAAGAGCCATTCATGAAGAACGCCACCAATGTCTCTGACCTCAAGCTGCGCCTCGGATGGGGTCAGACAGGTCAGCAGGACACCGGCATGGAATACTACACTCAGGTGTATAAGAAGAGCACCAACAGCCACTACTACTATCCCGTAGCAGGTCTGAGCGGTATCATGTACAAGCCGCTGGCCTACAACGAGGACCTCACATGGGAGACCACTACCACCTACAACGTAGGTATCGACCTGGGCATGTTCAAGAACCGCCTCACCCTGAGCGTTGACGGCTACTACCGCAAGACCAAGGACCTGCTCAACACATCTACCATACCGACAGGCCTGAACCTTGACAACAAGATTATGCGCAACGAAGGCGAGCTGGAGAACACCGGTATTGAGGTGTCCATCGGCGGCAAGCCCGTGCAGACCAAGGACTGGCTGGTTGACGTCAGCTTCAACGTTGGCTACAACAAGAACAAGATTACCAAGCTCTACAGCGGACGCGACTACGTGGAGGCAGGAATGCAGGTAGGCACCAACGAGGCCATCACATACCATAAGGTAGGCCTTCCGGCCAATGCCTTCTATGTATATCAGCAGGTATATGACGCCGACGGCAAGCCTATACAGGGCTGCTACGTTGACCGCAACGGCGACGGAAAGATTAACGACGACGACCGCTACTTCTACAAGAACATCGCAGCACCCTGGAACGGAGGCTTCGCACTGAAGGTGGCCTACAAGAACTGGGACATCGGCACTAACCTCCGCTACAGCCTCGGCAACTACGTTTACAACGGAATAGAGTCCGGCAAGGCCAACTCATCCGTGCTCTACAATCCAAAGGGATTCTATGAGAACTCCACCGCCGACATCGTAGGACTGGGATGGACTTCATATAACTACTCTCTCTCTGACTATTTCGTGCAGAACGCAAGCTTCCTCAAGTGTGACAACATCACCCTGGGCTACAACTTCGAGAACCTATTCAAGACAGCCAGCTACAAGGGTCTGTCAGGACGCATCTACGGTTCATGCACCAACGTCTTCACTATTACGAAATACAAAGGTCTTGACCCAGAGCAGACATCAGGAAAAGAGACAAGCGTATATCCACGCTCACGCACCTTCCTCCTTGGTCTCAGCCTGAGCTTCTAACCCAACTAACAGAAAGGACAAATCATGAAAAGGAATATAATAAAGAACATCGTCCCAGCCGCAGCAATAATGCTGACGGTAGGCATGGCCTCTTGCGTGGGCGACCTTGACAAAGGCAACATAGATCCTACAGTGGAAGCCAACGTGGATCTTGACGCACTATACACCAAGTGCTACGCCGGAATGATTATGGAGGGTAACGACGGCGCCGCCGACTTCAGCATTGACGATGCCGGCAAGTCAACGCTCATCCGTAATATATACAACTTCAACGAACTGCCTACCGACGAGAGCATCTGCTGGTGGAGTGACGGCGGCATCGTAGAGATAGGATACAACCTGTGGGAGCCGGGACACGCATCGCTGAAGTTCCTGTACTACCGCATAATGTCAAACATCACCTACTGCAACAAGTACATCAAGGAAGGCCAGGGCGGCGACAAGACAAAACTGGCAGAGGTGCGCTTCCTGCGCGCTTACTATTACTATCTGCTGATGGACTTCTTTGCTGATCCTCCATTCATTGACGAGAACACCCTGGGCACCAACACCAACCCGGTACAGGTTCACGCCATGAACGGCGAGACCATTACAGACCGCGCAGAGATGGTAAGCACCGGACGCAAGAACCTCTACAACTGGCTAATGGCAGAATTGACAGCCTGCGAGGCCGACATGCTCACGGCAAAGCCTGAGACAGACACCGAGGCCGACTATGGCCGCGCCGACAAGGCTGCAGTATGGTTCCTCAAGAGCCGCATGCTGCTCAACTCTAATATCTACCTCGGACTGGACGACAACTCATCTGAATACATGGCCAACCTCACGCAGGTGGTATCCCTCTCCGACCAGATTGCTTCGGCAGGCTACGGCCTCTGCACCAAGAGCGTCGGCGACTATCATGGCTACGACCTGCTCTTCATGGGCGACAACGGCTCGAACGGCGCACAGGTAGAGGCCATCTTCCCGCTGCTGCAGGACGGCAAGTCCACGCAGGGCTGGGGCGGCTCGCTCTTCTTCATAGCATGCCACTGGAATGCAGACCTCCGCACCGTCACAGGTCAGGGTGCGGGCACCACTGGCAACACCTGGGCAGGCATGCGCTGCCGTCCTTCTTTTGTGGATAAGTTCAATGTGACGGCCACCGGCACAGAAGGCAAGACCGCAGCACAGATTCGCGAGGCTTCGCAAGACGACCGCGCACTCTTCTGCGGACTGGAGGAGAAGGTCAACGACGATGGCACCATCACCTTCACGCCACGCTCTTCAAGCCTTGGCAAGAACTCAGAGTTTGCCGGTGTGGCATCCGTCAAGTGGAACAACAACTACTCCAATGGAGGCACACCTCATGACACCTACTACGTTGACACCGACTTCATGATATTCCGCTTCGGCGAGACAGTGCTCAACAAGGCAGAGGCATTGCTCCGCATGGGCCAGACCGACGCAGCACTGGCAGCAGTGAACACCCTGAGAGCCCGTGCCAATGCCGACCCACTGCAGATTCTCAACATGTCACTGATGCTTGACGAGCGTGCAAGGGAGATGTACCTTGAGGGCATGCGCCGCGTTGACCTCATCCGCTTCCATCAGTTCGGAGGCCAGCAGGCCACATACAAATGGGAGTTCAAGGGCGGTGTTGACAAGGGCATCAACTTCGATGAATACCGCAACGTATATCCTATACCGACATCTGAAATAGATGCTAACTCTAATCTGACCCAGATCTACGGTTATTAATCAATCTAACCCACATTCAGCAATATAATATGAAACAGACAATAAAGTTACTGGGCCTCGTCCTCGGATGCATGGCAATGCTTACGGCATGCTCTGATGACAATGACTCAAACCCGATAGCAAACAGGGCACCATCGGAGTTAATCCTTAACACGCCCGCTGTTGCAGATCAGTATATAGAGCTTACAGACTCTACGACGATCTCATTCACTTGGTCAGAGCCCGACTTCGGCTACAGTGCACTTGCCACATACCGTTTCCAGGTAGGCGTAGTACAGAGCGACGGCTCCGTAAAATGGGACGAGAAAAACGGTGCCCCCAACTTCCTCGATACGCCATACAACATCTGGAATGCCGACGTAAGCGCTGAAGAGATAGCCATGTCCATCAGCAACATCGACGGTTTCAAGACCATCGACGACTATGTTGACATGGGCATACGCACCATCGCAGTCCGCATCTATGGCAACATACGCAGCGGCGAGCGCGAAGACATTGACGGCACAGGAGTGTTCTCCAACGCTGTCTATCTGAAGAACGTGCAGTCGTATGCCGTTGTGAAGGAACCGGGATGGATATACATCTGCGGCAACCTGACAGGATGGAAGGAGCCGGGCATGGCCAACAAGGAATATTATGACGCTAACTGGCGCATCACCGAGACCGGCGTAGGCACCAACATCTTCAAGGCATCCCTGAACATTGACCGTCAGGACGGCGACTACATACAGTTCCGCTTCTACACGGCACTGACAGGATGGGATACGGACAGCTCTATCGGTCTCTCTGAAAACACCGATCTGGAATTTGACGCCAGCGGAAAGTACTCAGGAGCCATCCTCTCCAACGGACGCTACGAGGGCAACTATAAGTTCACCGTGGCATCTGCCGGAACTCTTGACATCACCGTGAACCTCAACACCAACAAGGTAGAGTTTGTGTTTACTCCAAACAACTAAACAATTAAAAGACTACAATTATGAAAAAAACAAGCATAAGTCTATTGTCTCTGCTTGCCTTCCTTATGACGGCATGCACGGAAGACTTCACGGTCAACAACAACCTGACCGTAAACCTTCCCGAGAGCACACTGGCAGAGTCGGATGTCGTGGTGACACCAGCTGGTGCTACCGCCATCAACATTGTTGACTACATCACAGAAGAGGGCACCGACAAGCAACAGCTTCCCGTCGGTACCATCAAAGTGGCAGACGGCAAGATGCCAGCCAATTCCTCCCTTGACTCAAAGGTATATCTCAGCACATCGTCAGACTTCAGCGGCGAGACGAACAAGGTGTATGAGATAGAGGGAGCAACACTGTCCGATGAAGGTGCCCTCAGCATCTCTCCTACGGTATTGTCAAAGCTCTATAGCGACAACATCACCCGCAAGCCCGATGTGGCCACCATCTACCTCGCGGCAAAGGTGATGGTGATTACCAACGGTACTAGCGTGGCAACGGTGGGCGGCGATGGCGGCAAGTATTTCCCGCTCAATGCCATCAGCTACACGCCGGACGCCGTGAAGCTCGAGTCGGCATACTGGTACATCGGTGCACTGACAACGAGCAAGCAGTATCAGTTCACCAACGCAAGCGGCCAGAGCTTCTACGACGACCCCGAAATCTCTGTCGTGATACCTGCCTTTAACGTTGACTGGCACTGGTTCCGCCTTGCCGGCGAGTCATCCTTCAATGCCGACGGC
>CAJOOC010000080.1 GCA_905236165.1 uncultured Prevotella sp.
AGAACAGGATTCGAACCTGCGAACCGCTTTTGACGGTTACACGCTTTCCAGGCGTGCCTCTTCAGCCACTCGAGCACCTCTCCGTTTGTTTGTTTTGGTGGGTGGTTTTTGTTTGCGGGTGCAAAGGTAATAATTTTTTTTGTAATGGATGCATTAACGGTTTGACAAATTGTGTAATTAAACAAAAGTTAACACATCGGGGACGTTAGCACATTGTCTTTTTCCCGGGCTTTTCCGTTACTGACAGCACGTGGGCTGTGCCGTCGGCTACGCGGAATTTCACCTCGCAGTCTTTGTATGTCATGCCGTAGATGCGCTCTGGGTCGTTATGGAAATGTGGGCGTGGGTCTTGCGACAGGATTTGCTGTAGGATGTCTGTTGGGATGCCGTATCTGGTGCATTGCCCTGCCACGGTCTGCGGAATGTCAACGTTCAGCGTCTGCCATTGTGTGTTGTCGGTGAAGCCGCCCCTTGCCTCCGGGTGTGCATCGCTGTATGGTATGTAGGGTTTGATGTCGAGAATGGCTGTGCCGTCGAGAATGTCGGCTCCCACGACGTGTATGATGCAGCGTTCCTGTTCGATGTGGTGTATCTTCACGCATGAGAGGCAGAGCGGGTTAGGCCTGAAGGGGCTCCTTGTTGCGAAGACTCCCATGCGTTTGTTTCCTCCTAATCGCGGTGGGCGCACCGTCAGTGATGTGGCGGTGTCGCGTGACTGCCATATTATCCATATATAGTCGAAGTCTTCCAGTCCGCGTATTGCCTCGGGGTTGTCGTATGGCTTCTCAAAAGAAATATAGCCAGGCAGGCCTTCTATGAGACCTGCCTGGCGTGGTATGCCGAATTTCTCCTTGAATGGAGAATGGAATGTGGCTATTTTCTTGAACATGTAATGGGGATTACTTCTCCATGTACGGGTCTGTGCCCAGTATTGTCCCGGCGAGACGCTTTGCCTTGTCGCGCAGGGCATCGGTGCTGGCGTCAACATCGCCATAGCAGAGTACTACGCCCATTCTGCGTCCGAAGTGTGCCTCTGGCTTTCCGAAGATACGTATGCGTGTGCATTCCTCCTTCAGGGCATCGACCATGTTGTAAGGTATGATGTCGCCGCGCTCGTAGTCTTTGTCGGCAAGGATTACGGCAGAGCATCCTGCATGCTCGAGGCGAATGTCGTGAATGGGCAGTCCCATCACAGCGCGGAAATGCAGTTCGAACTCTGAGAGGTTTGTGGTGTGACCGAGTGTCACCATGCCTGTGTCGTGTGGACGGGGTGAGAGCTCTGAGAATACTACGCCCGTATCGGTGAGAAAGAATTCCACACCCCAGATGCCGTAGCCTGTGAGGGATGCCGTAACCTTCTCGGCCATTGCCTGTGCCTCCTTGAGGTCTTTCTCTGAGATGGTGTATGGCTGCCATGATTCGCGGTAGTCGCCGCCTTTCTGCACGTGGCCTATTGGTGGGCAGAAAATCGTTGGTGCGTTCTTCTGCGTTACGGTGAGCAGGGTGAATTCAGATGTGAAGTGTATGAACTCTTCGATGATGAGCTCTTTCACGTCGCCGCGTGCTCCTGCCATAGCATCGTCGAAGGCTTTCCTTAGTTCATCGGCACTCTTGACGGTGCTCTGTCCGTGGCCTGAGGAAGACATGAGTGGCTTGATGACGCAAGGGAAGCCTATCTCCTTGCTTGCCTCAACGAGCTCTTCGTAGGTCTTGGCGTAGAAATACTTCGCTGTGCGCAGTCCCAGTTCCTTTGCTGCCAGGTCGCGGATGGCCTGACGGTTCATGGTGTAGTTGACGGCACGTGCAGAGGGCACTACCTGTATGCCCTGCTCTTCAAATTCGAAGAGACGCTCGGTACGGATGGCCTCAACCTCTGGTACGATGATGTCGGGGCGATGCTTGTTGACTACTGCGGCAAGTGCGTCTCCATCGAGCATTGAGAATACTTCGCATTCGTCAGCTACCTGCATGGCCGGTGCACCTGCATAACGGTCACATGCTACTACATACTGGCCGGCACGCTTGGCGGCAATAACGAACTCTTTGCCCAGTTCGCCTGAGCCGAGAAGGAGGATTTTTTTCATTAGAATAAGCGATATGTTATATGTTACGAGTTATAAGTTACAAGTTACTATTTTCAGGTTTCAAGTTCAAAGCTTAAAGCTTAATGCTTAATGCTCAAAGCTTAATGCTCAAAGCTCAAAGCTCAATGCTTAATGCTTAAAGCTTAATGCTTAATGCTTAAAGGTCAAACCTTTCTCTTATCACCTGCGCTATGAGCTGTGCTGTGCGTTCCAGCCCGAGGATTGATGAGTTTATGCACATGTCGTAGCTTTCGGCTGCTCCCCATTGCTTTGAGGTGTAATAGTTATAGTATGCTGAGCGCTGGCGTTCTTTCTTCTCGATGTATTTTGCTGCCACGTCGGCATCGCATCCCAGGCGTTCTGCCACGACGTTGCGGCGATTTTCATCGCTGGCGGTGATGAAGACGCTGAAGAGCCTGTCATGCTTACGCAGGATATAGTCGGCACAGCGCCCTACGAAGACGCAGTTCTCTGTCTTGGCCGCCTTGAAGATGGCTTCGCTCTGTATCTGGAATAGCGACTCCTGGGAGATGGCGCTGTTGTAGTAGCTGTCGCCAATCCTGCCCAGCCTGCCAGAGAATCCTCCGAGGAGTGACTTCAGCAGTCCGTGACTCTCGTCTTGTGTCTCGAATATTTTTGGGCTGAAGCCGCTTCGCTCAGCTGCCATGTTGATGAGCTCGTTGTCGTAGAAGTTGCAGTTGAACTCCTTGGCCAGCATCCTCGCTATCTCACAGCCTCCGCTGCCCAGTTGGCGTCCTACGCAGATGATGAGATTATCCATTGGCTTGTAAGTTTTTTAGTCGTTTGATGTAGAACCATAGCATGGCGTAGGCCATAATGGCTGCTATAGCGTCAGAGAGCGGCATAGCGAGCCACACCCCGTTTAGTCCCATGTGTTTTGGCAGTATAGCCAAGAGTGGCACGAGGAAGATGAGCTGCCTTGACAGGCTGAGGAAGATGCTTATCTTTGCCTTGCCAATAGACTGGAAGAAGTTGGTGATGACCATCTGTGCTCCGATGATGATGAACACAGCCATGATGTATCGCATAGCCACTACTGAGTGTGCTATAAGCACTTCGTCGGTAGTAAACATCCTTGCACAGGCCCTTGGGAATACCATTGCGATGAGGAATCCCACGGCGCATACGGCGGTGCCGGCAATGGCGGCCAGCTTCAGCACCTCCAGCATGCGGTTATAGTTCTGTGCACCGTAGTTATATCCAGCTATGGGCTGCATGCCCTGGCAGACACCCATCGTCACCATCACGAAGATGAAGGCGATACGGTTGGATATTCCGAAGGCTCCCACGGCCATGTCGCCGCCGTACTGCTGCAGGCTGTTGTTGATGAAGATGACGACGAGGCATGCGCAGGCATTCATGGCGAAGGGTGATATGCCGATGCTGAGGATGTTGCTTATGATGCGCCTGTCAAGATGGAACTTGCTGTATTCAAAGTGCAGCATCTCTTTCTTGTTGCTGAAGAGCACCCATTGCCATATCAGCGCCAGCAGCTGTGACAGTATTGTGGCGTATGCCGCACCCCGTATGCCCAGCCCCAGGGTGTAGATGAAGATGGGGTCGAGGATAGCGTTTATCACCACCGTGAAGATGGTGATGTACATAGCCAGGCGCGGCTTAGCTGCAGAGCGCAGCACGGCATTCAGTCCCAGCGTGAGATGTGTGATGGCATTGCCCAGCAGTATGATAACCATATATTCGTGGGCATAGGGCAGAGTGGCGTCGCTGGCTCCGAAGAACCGCAGTATGGGGTCGAGGAACAACAGTCCCAGACCTCCAAAGATGATACCCACGATGATGTTGAGCATCACGTTGTTGCCCAGTATCTTGTTGGCTATGTCGTAGTCGCGCTGTCCGAGCTTGACGCTGAGGAATGCTGATGCTCCCACGCCTATCGCAGCACCGAAGGCGGCACTGAGGTTCATGAAGGGGAATGTTATGGCGAGGCCGGAGATGGCAAGTGCTCCGACGCCCTGGCCGATGAAGATGCTGTCAACCATATTGTAGAGCGATGATGCCACCATTGCTACAATGGCAGGCAGAGCATACTGTACCAATAGACTGCTGACAGGCTTGGTGCCTAATTCTAATGCGGCTTTCTTATTGCTCATTATGGTATTACAAAATCCATGTGTCCGTTTTTGGTTGGGACGATGATATCCTTGGGGGGGGTGATATCCCAGCTACATAGTAGCAAAACCCCGCTACAGAGTGCAAAATTACGATTTTTCCATAACATAGCAAAATAAATAGGTTGAAAAGTTTCGTAATTCACGAAAATAGATTAATTTTGCAAAGCTATCAGCAAATAAACCTTTAAGCTTTAAGCTTTAAGCATTAAGCATTAAGCTTTAAGCTTTAAGCATTAAGCTTTAAGCATTAAGCATTAAGCTTGTAACTTTTAACTTACCCGCCAACATGAACCTATCCCTTCATGAAGCCAACTACCTTGTCCGTCAGGCAGTAGAGATTACTCTTCCCGACCCGTTGTGGGTCCTGGCCGAGATTGCCAGCCTCAGCGAGCGTCGCGGCCATTGCTATATGGAGCTTGTAGAGAAAGACGACCTCAGCAACACCCCCATAGCTCAGGCCCGTGCCTGTTGCTGGGCCAACAGCTGGATACGTCTCTCGCCAAGGTTCGTCAGGGCTACGGGTCAGCCGCTCCATGCCGGCATGAAGGTGTTGCTGAAGGTGCAGGCCAATTTCCACGAGCAGTATGGCTTCTCGTGGATAGTGCAGGACATCGACCCCACGTTCACCATTGGCGATATGGCGCGTCGCCGCAAGGAAATTCTGGAGGAGCTGCGCCGCCGGGGCGTGATAGACAATAATGCGTCGTTACCCATTCCGGCCTTTGCCAAGCGCATCGCCGTCATCTCCAGCTCTGCTGCAGCGGGTTATGGCGACTTCTCCAGCCAGCTGGCCAACAATGAGCAGGGCTTCGCCTTCTCCACGCGCCTCTTTCCTGCCGTCATGCAGGGCGAGCAGGTGGAGCAGAGCGTCATCAGCGCCCTCAATGCCGTCTTTGCCGAGGCCGACAGTTTCGATGTGGTGGTGATAATAAGAGGTGGTGGCAGTACCGCCGACCTTTCGGGCTTCGATACCCTCGACCTTGCCGAGAATGTGGCCAACTTCCCCTTGCCAGTCATCACGGGCATAGGCCATGAGCGCGACAAGAGCGTGCTCGACGAGGTGGCCTGCATCAGCGTCAAGACACCTACGGCGGCAGCGGCATACCTTATAGATAACCTCTCCCGCACCCTTTCGCGCATTGACGAGGCTGCTGACAGCGTAGCGCTGTCGGTGAGGCAGACCCTTGACCGCGAGAAGCTGCGTCTGGCAAGGCTGGAGCACTATTTCCTCTCCGTCTTCTCGGTGAAGAAGGCTGCTATCCTTGCACATCTCTCAGCAACGGAGCAGCGCATCATCAATGGTGCCCTGAGGCATATCCTGCTTCAGCGCAACCTTCTTGACAGGTTCGCCCATCGTCTCGTTACGCCCGTGATGCTGCGCATTGAGCGTGAACGGAGCCGCCTCGGTATGCTTGAGCAAAGTATAGAGGCCAACAACCCTGCGCGGATACTGCAGCGGGGCTATGGCCTCATAATGCATGACGGCGACATCATCACAAACCCGCAGCAGGTGAAGACTGGTGACGACCTGACCGTCATACTGTCAAAGGGAGTAATAGAGAGCGTGGTGAAGTGATTTAAGGAGTTAAGAAGTTAAGGAGTTAAGACATTTGCTACAGATGAGCAACATCGGACGTATTAACATAAGAACGGCAACTCTTGATGATGCCCCGGCTTTGGTGGGCATCTATGCACCGTATGTGGAGGGTACTGCCATCAGTTTTGAATATGAGGTGCCTGCGGTTGAGGTGTTTCGTCAGCGCATTGCCGACATCAGCAGCCGTCATCCCTACCTTGTGGCCGAGGATGAAGATGGCAGGGTGGTGGGCTATGCCTATGCACGCCAGCTGGGTGTGCGTGCTGCTTTTCAATGGGCTGTGGAGGAGTCTATATACATTGACCGCCACTACAAGCATCGCGGCATTGGACGCATGCTGCATGAAGCCCTGGAGGCGGAACTGCGCCAGAGGGGCATAGCGATGATGTATGCCTGCATAGCTTTTTCAGAAGAGGAGGATGAGTACCTTACCCATGACAGCATCCGTTTTCATAGCCGCCTGGGCTATGTGGAGGCGGGTCATTTGCATCGCTGCGGCAAGAAGTTCGGGCGTTGGTATGACCTGGTGTGGATGGAGAAGGCGTTGTAACGCCCTGCATTCCTCAAACCAATTAATAGTTCCGCTCGCACCTGAGCACCTACGGAGCGCAAGTTCCGCTTGCACCTGAGCACCTACGGAGCGAAGAACCCACCTTAATTGTGAGAAGAGGCTTTTTCGTCAGTCTTTTGCTTGCGGTAGAGCTGCCATGAGTTCACGAGATTGTGCCAGATGGAGTAGAACCCACCCGCTGTGGCGCTGATGGGTGAGAGGAAGGTGTAGCCAAGCCAGATGATGAAGATGGTGTTTTTCTGCCCGAGGGCCTGCCCGCCTTCCAACCTGAGGCCGTAGCGACTTCCAATCTTCTTCCCGAGCCAGAACTGCAGGATGCATGCCATGAGTGTTGCTGCTGCAATGCCCATGATGTGTATCCATGAGGTGTGGCTGTGCACGAGTGCCCTCACGGTGACGCTGATGGCCAGAGCCAACGCCACTACCCACATGTAGAAGGCCAGGTTGTGGATGCTGATGATGCGCTGGTGCAGGCGTGGCGTGAGGTAGCGTGCCGCCCAGGCCAGTGCGAGGGGTATGAGCAGCAGCGGGAACACCTTTTTAATAATAAGGAGGAAGGTTGGGAAGAATGCCAGGTCGTGGCGTGTTGATGCTATGGGTAGCAGCAGCGGCGCTATGACGGCTACGATGAGGCAGATGAAGATGGTGTAGGAGGTGGTGATGCCCGCGTCGCCGCCCAGCTTCTGTGTTATGACGGAGCAGGCCGTTGCCGTAGGGCAGAGCATGGCCAGCATGAAGCCCTCGATGACGTGGATATACCGCGTCTCGGGAAAGAACCACAGCAGCAGGCAGCACAGGGCGAAGGCTCCGCTCTGTATCAGGGCCAGCCACAGATGCAGACGCTTGGGCTTCAGGGCCTTTGGCGACACCTTGCAGAAGGCCACGAAGAGCATGCAGAAGAGCAACGCTGGCTGCAGAAACTCTACGAAGCGAAGCAGCTGTCCCCTCACGTCGGCAGGAAAGGACAGTTCCCGCCCTATGAGATAGAGCAGGGCACCTGAGAGTATAGCTGCAGGGAGGACTATGGAACTGGATCGAATTAACAAACCGTTTCGAATTAACAAATTGGGACTGAAAGAAATTGGAGTTGGAATTGAAAGAAATTGGAAGACTCCGCGAAGCGCCTGAGCACCTATGAAAAGAAAGAAATGAGCGAAGAATAGGGATAATGCCATGCGGTTTGAGGTCCCTTCTTCCCCCGTCCCGTGAAGCGGGAAAGATTATCCAAATTATTCTAATTTCTTTCAATAACTGTCATTTCTTTTTTAATAGTTCTTTGATGTTTTGTTCGCGGTGCTCCACGCGGACCTCTATGCCGAACTTCTCGTGTATGTGTTCGGCGAGGTGCTGTGCGGAGTAAACGCTGCGGTGCTGACCGCCAGTGCATCCGAAGGAGAACATCAGGGATGTGAAGCCGCGCTGTATGTAGCGTGCCACGTGGGCATCGGCCAGCTTGTATACCGACTCAAGGAAGGTGAGTATCTCACCGTCATCCTCCAGAAATCGTATCACGGGCTCGTCGAGACCCGTCAGCTGTTTGTATGGCTCATAACGCCCGGGGTTGTGGGTGCTGCGGCAGTCGAAGACATAGCCGCCACCGTTGCCGCTCTCATCCTCGGGGATGCCCTTATGGAAAGAGAAGGAGAACACCTTCACCACGAGCGGACCCTTGCCGTCATACTTTGAGAAGGTGGCCTTACCGTCAGAGGGGTTGGCAGCATAGGGGTTGTTGTCGGTAGTCCTGAAACCGTCCTTTCGTGCTGCGGGCTGCTGGGGCTGCACGGCAAACTGCGGCAGCTCCGTCAGCTGTTTCAGCAGGTCGATGAGGTAGGGGTAAGGGAAGTCGTTCTCACCTATGATATGCCTGAGGTTCTGTATGGCTGGAGGTATGCTCTGTATGAAGTGTGCCTTGCGCTCAAAGTATCCTCTGAAGCCGTATGCCCCCAGCACCTGAAGGGTGCGGAACAGCACGAAGAGCTGCAGCCGTTCGTTGAAGCGCTTGAACGACGGCACCTCCGTATAGTGCTTCAGCGCCTCGTAGTATTCCTTGATGAGCTGTTTGCGCAGCGAGGCGGAGTAGCGTGCTGAGGCCTGCCAAAGGAACGAGGCCACATCATAGTAGTAGGGACCCTTGCGGCCACCCTGAAAATCGATGAAGTACGGGTTGCCGTTCTTGTCGAGCATCACGTTGCGTGCCTGGAAGTCGCGGTAGAGGAAGGCCGGAGGCACTCCCTCGTCGCTGTCTGCGGCAAGGTCTTTGGCCATGAGGCGGAAATTGGCCTCCAGCTTCAGCTCGTGGAAGTCGAGGTTCGTGGCCTTGAGGAAGCAGTACTTGAAGTAGTTCAGGTCGAAGCGTATGCCCTCCTCGTTAAACTCCGGCTGAGGGTAGCACACGGAGAAGTCCAGCCCTCGCGCACCTCTGATCTGCATGTTGGGCAGCTGGCGTATGGTATTGATGAGCAGCTCCTTCTCCTTTACATTATAGCGCCCTCCTGCATCGCGGCCTCCCTTGAGGGCGTCGAAGAGGGTGTTGGTGCCCAGGTCTTCCTGAAGGTAGCGCATCTCATCGTCGCTGACGGCATAGACATGCGGCACGGGCAACTTGCGCTTGGTAAAGTGGCGTGCCAAGGCGATGAAGGCGTGGTTCTCCTCCTGCGAGGTACCTATGCAGCCTATCACGCTCTTGCCCTTCTCACTTGTGAAACGGTAGTACTCCCTGTTGCTGCCGGCACCAGGAAGCTTCTCTGTCAGGGCAGGCTCCTGCCCGCTCCAGCTGATGTATAGTTCTTTTAATCGTTGCATCATTCAACTCAAATAACTGTCTCTATCCCTCGTCCAAAAGATTTAGTTTCTTCGCCAGTAGGTCACAGTCGCCCAGCCTGCCGTTTACGAGGCACACCACGTCCACCTTTGCCTTGAGACACAGCGTCTCATCGGGCAGACGATAGATGTCCTGCAGGAACACATAGCGCAGCCCCTGCTTCTTCACGTTCAGACGCACGGCATACTCGTCCCTTGACCGCAGCGGCACCTTGAAGCGCATCTCTATTGCTGAGACCACGCAGTCGATGCCCTGGTCGTGAAGCTCCATGAAACTCAGGCCCGTCGTGAGCAGAAACTCATGGCGTGCATGCTCCGTATAATGCTGATAATTGGCATTGTTCACAATGCCCTGTACGTCACACTCATAGTCGCGAACCTTGTCGCGGTATTCATATAGGTAATCCATATCAGGGTGCAAAGTTAATACTTTATTTTGAATTATCGTATTATTAGGGAGATAAAAGTGTCAAAAGCGGTTTCTTTTTGGGCACAAGGGTTGCAGGTGAAACGTTATGCGTACAGCGGATTTGTTTTAGAGAAGTCTCCATCTACTTCCGAAGTGTGAGCTGCTCTATCGTCTTGCAGGCGAGGCAGGTGCTGGTACAAAATTGACGTGCCCCATCGGGGGCTTCTCCGCATGCCTGGAAAACACCCCTCTTTGGGGTATATAAAAATAGCCTTTATAACTACCTCGTATTCAACGCGTTGCAATCGACGCCCAATTAGGCCCTAATCAACGCTCAATTACCTCCTAATTGACACTCAATTACCCCCTAATAGACACTCTGTTACGTCCTAATCGACTTACCATCACTTTCAGAGGGAAAGTCGATGTCTTTTTGTGCACTTCTCGTGGTAGTATAAAAATGACATTTCGAGTTTCTCACTTTATTCAAGTTTCTGAAGTTCGAGTGGTGTTAGCTGCTTTAGGCTTAGAGAAGACAACTGGATGTTTTTTAAGGAGACAACAGGGACAACAGGGACAACATAGCTGGCGCATGGATAAACGTTGTCCACCAGGGACGTGGGCGTCTCGCCCGCGACAGAAAAAGGACGACATCAACATCAGTGTTATATGCCTCCCGGCATCGCGGGCGAGACGCCCACGTCCCAGGCCTCAGTTTTGAGTCAGGCAATGGATGCCAGCAGAGAATAGAGGTAACTGCCAAAAGATATGAGCAGCCAAATTTACCTGATTTATTACGGCTTGGTCACCATCAGCGAATCCCTGTATCATCTGCATGTTTCTTTCCTACCATCCTTGTGGCAGCACTATATTATCAATATTGTGGGCATTCTCGAACAGCGGTGCAATCTCTTCATCCGTAAATCCAGCGATGCCGCAACCGATGCGTGTAACGAGGAACGTCAGCTCATGATGCTCCTTGGCAAACTCTATGAACTCGTCCACATACGGACGGATAGTCTCTACTCCACCCTGCATCGTCGGGATGGCGTAACTTTGGCCTTGCAGACCGACGCCCTGTCCCATGATAGCGCCGAAGTTGCGTAAAGCGACATAGGCTGCACCTCCGCCATGCATACCGCGAAGGTTGCTGCCGAACACGAAAATCTCGTTTGGCTGGAGCGATGTGATAAACTCCGGTGTTGTCCTTTTCTGTTCCATCTTATCCAAATTTGCTACTTCTCTTTGAAACTCCAAAATCCTGTGCCCGTCTCTGGGTCGAACTTCCTGCCGATGGAACCGCCGATAGTAGGCCGCAGCTCTATCTCTGCTGTATAGAGCACCGTAGTAGATTTCAGATGACCTGCTGCCATTCCATGCTGGCCTTCCTTTTTGAAAGAAAACAACGCATGGGTATGGTGAAAGAGCTGTCCGTCATCATCAGAGACCACATTGCCATTGAGCGTCACCAGTTCCAGCATCCCCTCAATAGTCTCTGTCTCGAAGGTGCCCGTATCAGGAATGAACACCTGCAGTTCTGCGTTGCTACAGCCACCGATGCCAGTAAAAATGGCCGACGGGATGGACTCCTTGTGGCATATTTCAAGGATGTTACGGATGATTTCGTCACCTCTATCCATCCTGACATAGTATGTTTCGCCTATCTTCTTGTATTCCATAGCTATTTCTTCCAAGCATTAACGACCTCACCAATATACATTGAGTGGATGCCGGCAGGGAAGTTGGCATACATCTGTTTGGGCGCATCGCTCTTGAAGCCCTGCGGGTCGAAAGGAGCAGCATACATAATCCTGCATTCTATAACCATCGTTGCCTCAGTATAATAAGGTGTACCATTGGCGGTATATGCCGTATGAAGCCCCAGAGCCTTTGCCTTGTCACCATCGCGGCCACTCTTGTAGCCCATATAATTCAGCACTTTACTGTCCTTGACATCAAAAGACATCACGGTGAAATACTCGGAGTTGTCCAAAAACTCTTTGGTATAGCGTTTCTCTGCAACATAGACCGTCAGCGCTGTCTTTCTCCAAAGAGTACCTATGCCCCCCCACCCTATCGTCATAGCATTACTCTTCTCCCTGTTTCCCGCACAGAGCAACTGGGCATCGCGAAACCATTGAAAGCCATTGTCGGCGAAGCTTTCCTCAACGTCAAATCTGGTGTAACCGATTAATGACTGGTCCTCGCCACTCTTCTCCTGAGCCAATGCAGGAACACCAGCTACCAGCAGTAACATAGCAGCAAAAACTGTGATTAAACTAACTTTCTTCATAAACAATCATAAATATGAGTGCAAAATTACAAAAAAACAAACAAAAATGATTACCTTTGCCCACGAATTTAATAAAAATTATATTGGTGCTTACCTAAATATCTTACCGGCATCCTCGCTGGTTATGTAGCCAACCGCATCATGAGCGGTGAAGGCAAAGGATGCTGCATGAACCTCATCATGGGCATCATAGGCAGTTATGCAGGTACTCCGTGACTACGAAGCGGTGCTTTGCACCTACGAAGACGAAAACGAAGACGAAGCGCAACGACAAAATAAAACATCCAAACCACGACTCCAAAAACCTGGACATTTATGCAGAACTTTGATTACATGACGCCGATACGACACATCTTTGGTAAGGAGCCGATTACGAAACTGCCTGAGGTGATGCGTCATCTCGGCAAGTGTATGATTGTTCTTCTGGTGATTTTCATTATTCTGACCATCGGGGGCAGCAACTATATGCTTGCCTTTTCGCTTTCTCCTGATTCCCAAAGGACTGATACCGCCAACTGTTATCGTGAGCTCTTCAAGGAGTATCCCGAGACGCGGCCTTGGACAGACAGTCTGAGGAGGCATCACGCCCTTAGAGACACCTTCCTCACAATGCCCACAGGGGAAAGACATCATGCACTTTTTATCAATAACGCAAGCAGGAAGACTGCTCTGATACTGCATGGATGGCGCGACTGCTCCATAGATTTCCTTTACCTGGCACGCATCTACGAACAGGAGCTGGGGTATAACGTGTTGCTCCCAGACCTCCACGCTCACGGACTTAGCGACGGCGACCTGATACAGATGGGCTGGCTTGACAAGGATGACGCGCTACGGTGGCTCACACTATTCCAGACTGACACAATGGTTGTTCACGGAGTCTCGATGGGTGGCGCTACGGCCATGATGATGTCAGCCATGATATTTCCGAAAGCAATAAAAGACATACGCTTCATCGATGATTGCGGCTATACAAGCGTATGGGAAGAGTTTTCCGGAGAGTTAAAGAACCAGTTTGGTTTGCCTGAGTTTCCGCTGATGTTCTCTACCAGCCTGCTATGTAAGATACGGGAGGGCTGGAGCTTTGGCGAGGCATCGGCAATCAACGAAGTGAGGAATTCTGAATATCCGATGCTATTCATACATGGTAGCAATGACACCTTCGTACCGACAGAAATGGTGGAGCGCCTCTATGACGCCAAGCCTTCGAAGAAAAGTCTTTGGATTACTGATAGCTGCGGACATGCAGAGTCATACGCCAAACATAAGAAAGAATACAGCAAACGAATAAAAGACTTCCTCATGGGGACGTCTATTTGAGGCATTTGTAGTTTCAACGATATTCATTTTTCATACTCTTTGCAGCACGTTTTGGAGTCAAATAGGCGCACATACATCGCTATCGACCTGAAGTCGTTCTACGCTTCGGTGGAGTGTGTGGACAGGGGGCTGGACCCTCTGACCACCAATCTCGTTGTGGCCGATGAGAAGCGTACCGACAAGACTATCTGCCTGGCCGTATCGCCATCGCTGAAGACCTACGGCATCGGTGGCAGAGCACGCCTGTTTGAAGTGAGGCAGAAGGCGCGAGGAGTGGACTTTATCATCGCACCGCCACGAATGACACACTACATAGAGGTGAGCACAAAGATTTACAGCATCTACCTGAATTATGTTGCACCAGAAGACATCCACGTTTACAGCATCGACGAGGTGATAATGGACGTCACGGGCTATCTGGCGACGTACCGTCTGACGGCCCGTCAAATGGCGATGAAGATGATTCGCGATGTGCTCTCACAGACGGGCATAACGGCAACGGCAGGCATTGGCACGAATATGTACCTCTGCAAGGTGGCAATGGACATCATGGCAAAAAAAGCACCTGCCGACAAAGACGGAGTGCGCATAGCCGAACTTGACGAGATGTCGTACCGAAGGGAGCTGTGGGACTATCGGCCCATCACGAAGTTCTGGCGTGTGGGTAGAGGCATTGCTGATAAGCTTGCTGTCTATGGCATCGACACAATGGGCAAGGTGGCCCGTCTTTCGCTGGAGAACGAAGAGTTGCTCTACCGCCTCTTTGGCGTGAATGCAGAACTTCTCATAGATCATGCCTGGGGCTGGGAACCTTGTACGATGGAAGCCGTGAAAGCCTATCGTCCTGAGACGAACAGCTTCAGCAGCGGACAAGTATTGCAGGAACCTTACACCTTCAAAAAAGCTCGTGTGGTGATACAGGAGATGGCTGACGCTATGGCGCTCGACCTCGTGTCAAAACGACTTGTGACCGATCAATTGGTTCTGACTGTCGGCTACGATGCTGAGAGCCTGACGCGTCCTGAGATACGAAGCAAATATCATGGCGAGATTACTACTGACCACTACGGCAAGTCCGTGCCAAAACACGCTCACGGCACACATAACTTCGAGAAATCCACCTCATCTTCGCGACTCATCATGGATGGTGCGGCGGAGCTGTTCGACCGCTGCGTGAACCCTGTGTTGCTGATTCGCAGGCTCAATCTCACCACGAATCATGTTGTATCAGAGGCTTCTGTGACAGCACGGGATGCAGCGCCTCAACAGCTTGATCTCTTTACCGACTACGAGGCTTTGCAAAAGCAACGTCAGGATGAACAGGCAAAACTCGACAAAGAACGTCGTATGCAAGAGGCCCAGTTGAAGATCAAGCAGCGTTTCGGCAAGAACGCCATCCTCAGAGGTCTGAACTTCGAGGAAGGAGCAACAGCAAAGGAGCGCAATGAACAGATAGGGGGGCACAAGGCGAATTAACAAACCGTTTCGAATTAACCAATTAACAAATTAACCAATTAACAAATTAATAAATTATGCCGCACCCCGCCTTCCCAAGGGGAGGGAGTGGTTTGCGCAATGACGAATTTAAGTTTGAAAATGTAAAATTGAAAGCTATGGGTAATTACGATGACATAATCAACCTACCGCATCACGTTTCGGAGCGGCATCCTCAGATGTCGATGTGGAACCGTGCTGCCCAGTTTGCGCCGTTCGCTGCGCTGACGGGTTACGACGAGGCTATCAAGAAAACTACGGAGAAGAGTAAAAAAAAATGAACGCTCGCAAAGGCGACCATGAGCCGTACGCCGAAGTTGCCCCTGCGGGGAGGCGATGCGGAACAGGGAGCATTAAGAGGGTTGACGAAATCAAGAGTGAAAAATCGGCTTCACCGGAATTAAGTCCAGAAGTCTTTTTCGCCTGTGTCTTCCATTTGGCCTTGGCACTTGGGACACGTATGCATATCCCATATTCTGATATTGCGGCTGCCACATTGCAGGCACAGACGTCCCGCCTCGCTTCTGAAAGACGGAGCGACATCGGCAATGATGCCTCCCACAACGATATTTTGAATGCTGCAACAGTCCTGACACGACATTGGCGTGATTTTCTGATTGAACATTCCACGCCCCTCATAGACATCCGTTTCATATCCGCAAGACCTGCAGCGATATTTCAGTTTTACAGCCATTATAATAATAAATAGTTCAAGTTTCTGAAGCACGCATATTCTTTTCTCTACCACGAATTATTCACACATTGTTTATTTTCAGCGGAGTTCAGGCGAGCATGGCTCGGAACGTGGTCGTTATAGACTTCCGAAAGTTGAGTAAATAGTTAATGGTCAATGGTTAATGGTCAATGCCCCAAAGCATTTTCGGTATTCGCTCTCGAAGTTAGGGGTTAGGATGCCTTGTCCCATTGCCTGAAGGATTTCCTGCTTCGTCCAGAAGCGACCTCCTGCCAACTCCTCGGCAGAGGGTAATATATCGCCGTCGTAGGTGGTGCGGTGAACATACACCAACTCACGCTCGCGCTGACTTTCAAACACATACTTGGCAATGAACTCCGGTACGAAATGCGTTATGCCCAGTTCTTCACGCACCTCTCTAAGTAACGCCTCCTCGGGCGTCTCACCATAGTCGATGTGGCCTCCTACGGCAGTATCCCATTTGCCTGGCTGGATGTCTTTCCAGTCGGGACGTCTCTGCAGATAGATGTCGCCACAGGAGTTGAACACATGAAGGTGCACAACAGGATGAAGCAGCTTAGTGCCGCTATGACACTCACCACGAGTGGCAGAGCCTTTGACGGCTCCTGTCTCGTCGACTATAGGAAATATTTCTTGCTTATTATCCATTTTGAGTTACTTTAGGTGGGTTCTTCGCTGAAGCTCAGGCGCGCAAGAACCCACCTTTACTGAGTTCTACCACTTTGTTGCGCGACTACTCATTGTAGCTATATTTTTCTGCACGAACTTCATGTCCATCACGACACTCCAAAGAGCGACAACACATACACTATGATAGTACAGATGGCCGCAACGGGGAACAGTCCCATGCGGAACCATGCTGCCGTGATGCCAGCCAGAAGGGCAATCACTCCGGGCAGTGGCGTGGGGGTTGCCATAACCATATCGGGAAATGTCATCACGGCCAGCGTGACGTAGGGCACGTAATAGAGGAAACTCCTCACGAAGCGATTGCTTATCTGCCCCTTGATGAATGCCATTGGCAGGACTCGGATGAGGTTGGTGATGACAATGGCCAGTAGTATGTAAATGATAATGCTATGCTGCTCCATCATCCAGTGTCTTTACGGGTTTGAGCCATGCTGCCACAGCCGAGATGAGTATTGTGAGTAGCACCGTTCGCATACCGCTGCTCCACTGTCCCACTATGGGCATCACAGCACACAGTCCGCTCAGCACGCAGCTGGCCACGAGGGCGTAGAGCACGTTCCTGTCTTTATGAGCCGGAGGTATGATGATGGCAAGGAACATTCCGTATAGCGACATGCTGAGCGCCGTCACCATCGGTTGTGGCAGGAGGTTGCCTGCCACTATTCCTATGGCGCAACCCGATGCCCAGAAGAGAGATGATATGAGGGCGGCAGAATAGGTGTAGGATGGCGGCGTATATCCCCGATGAGCCACCGAGATGCCAAACACCTCATCGGTGATGCAGCAAGCCATCAGTATTCGATGGAACCACGAGGTGCCGGGAGCTATCTTCTGCGAGAGGGCCGCACTCATCAGCATATAGCGCAGGTTGGCCACAAGACACATCGCCATCACTTCCACGTAGGCCGCATTGACCGCTACGAGCGTATACGTACCATATTCTCCGGCAGAGGCGCGCGTGAAAAAGCTGCTCAGGAATCCCTGCGGAGCCGTCAGTCCGGCTTTAACGGCGATGATGCCTATGGAGAAGGCGACAGCAAAATAGCCCAGTGCTATGGGTATGCCGTCGCGCAAACCATTCATGATATGTTGTCTGTTAGATTTCATCCGACCTTTTTACTCGCCAAGGCAGAATCGAAGCAAGCTTCACTCTGCTCTTCTGGCTTAACGAAAACGTTGGCTTTACTACAACTTACGATAAACCCTTACTGCATCCTGCATGATATCATAATGGTCGAAGGCGAGCTCAGGCAACTCCGACAGCGGCCACCACTCTGCCTTAGCAGCATCATCATGTCCCTTTACTGCCAAAGGGGCATCAATGACTGCCAGGAAGGCTACGGTCACAGTTCTGCCACGTGGGTCGCGGTCAACTTTTGAATAGGCACCTATCTGCTGAACGTCAGACAGTTGCAGTCCTGTCTCTTCTTCCACCTCCCGAACCACACATTGCTCTATGGTCTCATCCATTTCCATGAATCCACCAGGAAAGGCCCAACAACCCTTGTAGGGCTCTATGCCTCTCTGCACAAGCAGCACACGGGGCTCCGACTCCTTTGTTATCACTACGCAGTCAGCCGTCAATGCGGGTCTCGGATATTTGTATGTATATGACATGATTGTTGAGTTTTGACTGTTATCTACTTACCATATTTCGCGGGCGAGACGACCACGTCCCCAGTTCTACTTACCACATTTCTGGGGCTCCCCTCCACGAAAGCTCTAACATTACCGATGGCGACATCCACCAGACGCGCCCTTGCCTCTATCGTTGCCCACGCTATATGAGGCGTGATATATGCGTTCATACACTTGAGCAGAGGATTATCGGCCTGTGGCGGCTCCACGTCCATCACATCGGCACAGTAGGCCCTGAGATTGCCTTCGTTCAGGGCGTCGGCCACATCCTGCTCACACACTAATGGTCCGCGACCCGTATTGATGAGGATGGAAGAGGGCTTCATCAGCCTCAGCGTCTGACGGTTCATAAGGTGCTGCGTGTCAATGGTAAGCGGACAATGCAGGCTCACCACATCGCTCTCGGACAGGACACTGTCCATGCTGCGCTTCTCCACACCCTGCGGCAGGCTGCCCTCATCCTTGCTCGTGAAGGCCAGTACCCTCATGCCAAAGGCCTGCGCTATGGAGGCCACCCTGCTGCCGATATTTCCGAGCCCCACGATGCCGAAGGTCTTGCCGGCCAGTTCCGTGAGCATCGTATCCCAATAGCAGAAGTCCCGATTTGCCGACCATCGGCCCTCTCTGTTCTGCCTGGCATAATGCTCCGTATGGTTGGTGATGGCGAGCAGATGTGCAAACACCATCTGTGCCACGCTCTCCGTACTGTAGGCCGGCACGTTGGTCACGATGATGCCACGACTGCTGCAGGCCTCCACATCTACGACATTATAGCCCGTTGCAAGAACTCCAATATACTTCAGTTTAGGCAGCTGCTCTATCTCCGCTCTTTTGAAGCATACCTTGTTTGTCAGCACCACCTCGGCATCCCTTGCCCTCGCAATGGTGTCCTCAGGAGCCGTATGGTCATAGACTGTTACCTCACCCATCGACATTAGGGCATCCCAGTTCTCACGGCTCTCACCCGTAGAGGTATAGCCGTCAAGTATTACTATCTTCATTGTTTCGTATTATTATTTTGCAGAATGGCTTACGGAAGCAGGCTATCTGAGGCTGTCAAGCGCAGGCGAGACGCCCACGTACCTTTAAGCATTAAGCATTGAGCATTAAGCATTAAGCATTAAGCATTGAGCATTAAGCATTGAGCTTTAGGCCTTGTCGCGGGCGAGACGCCCACGTCCCCAGTTTTCAATTGCCTCGAGATATGGGTGGCATCACTCTTTTGGCGCTGTGAGCGAAGAGAGGACTACTTCCCTGTTGGAATATTTCTTGTCGAGGATGATGATGGAAACGGGCTGAATGGAGAATGACTGCTTCTCGCCTACCTTCAACTCATAATCATAGAATAGCGTATCTCTCTTGGCCATCACCTTGACGGGCACAATCTCTGTGGCCACATCGGTAACAGGATGTACTATAGCCAACACAAACTGCCTGGAGAAATCTATTGGAGTGGGCTTGCCGTCCTTGCCCATAGTTGTAGCCATACCGAAGAGTTTATGAAACTCCTCTTCCGAAGTAATCTTAGGGCTGGCAGGAATCGTCTGGTCGTTTTTGAAGAAATAGTTCTTTGCTTCCTCAAAGGCCACCTCCTCTGCTGCTGACCCCGTCTCAATATAGAGTCTGTTGAAGTTGCATGCCGCCAGAGCAATCAATGCCGCCATTGCGAATAATAACTTTTTCATAATGAGCACAAGTATTAAGGTGGGTTCTTGCGCTCCGTAGGTGCTCAGGCGCGAGCGGAACTATTAATTCCCACCGTAGTGTTTAGTTTAATTATGGGTTTAAC
>CAJOOC010000081.1 GCA_905236165.1 uncultured Prevotella sp.
AATTGAAAATTAAGCTGGCGCATGACATCTGCTGAGGCGACTACAAATTGAAAAATGAAAATTGAACCCCGAACGAGGCGACTATGAAACGCTTGCCGTTTCAAGGAGCATCCTGAGTGGGTCGACGAAGTCAATGCTTAAAGCTTAACGCTTAATGCTTAATGCTTAAAGGGACGCCCACGTCCCTGGATTTCCTTGTTATTTCCCGAATAGCTCGTGATGGGTGCCGAGGCGAACCAGTTTAATGATGTCTGTGGTCTCGTCAATCCATATTAGCAAGAAGTCGTCCTCTACATGGCATTCCATAAATCCCTTATAGTTGCCGGAAAGCATGTGAGGTTGATAATCCTGCGGCACACGTCCAGTCTCTTCAAGAGCTTGGGTCACCATTTTTAGTGCCAGCAGCTTGGACGGCTGATGGAGGTATCTTTTCAAGTCCTTCTTAAACTGAGTGGACTTCTTCAGTCGTTTCCGCATAGATGTATTTATCCAGTTCGTTTGGATTGAAGTCCTCCAGTTCTATACCAGACTCACATTCCTTCATTGCAGCCAGCGTTTCCGCATTGGGCTCATTATATAGCGTTTTTAGCAGAACAACTTCAACGAGGTTGTTCACACTGCGATGCTGCCTTCTGGCCTCAGTCTTCAGCCCTTCCAGCAGATAGCTTGGAAGACGAAACGAGGCTGCTTTGCGTTTGATTGTTGTTGCCATACTATTCTGTTTATATTGCAATTGTATTGCATATTGCGGTGCAAAGATAAGAAATAATTGGCATATCAACAAACTTTTTCAGTTATTATTTTGTACCTTCCCGAAAAAAACTGACACAAGTAGCATATTCAATGGGGAAGCCAACTTTCTTTACGCTTCGTAGCGAAGCGTTTCGCAGGATTCTTCCTGCCGATTTGTGTAGGTTTTAGTGTAGATTAAAACGAACTTAACTGCTTAATAAACAATGATGTAAATCAAAAAAAGTGTATATTATTCAGGAACAGAGAAAATATTTTTCGTATTTCGGAATAATTCAGTTTTTTTTAGTATCTTTGCATTGTAAAAGGTCGGGAGACGGCCTTTTGCAACTGACAGATAATCAACACGTTGCGAAAGGGTAACTTTTGGTGGGCAAAAGGGCAACTTTTACCACCCAAAAGTTGCCCTTTTACTGTGTAAAAGACCGTCTGTTAGGAGGAGTCAGATGTTCTGTTGCAACGCCCTGGTGTATATGCTCATTGATTTTTTTTTGCGTAGTATTCTGCTGTGATGCAAAAAAAATGGTGAAAACTCTTGTCCGTTTGAAGATAAATTTGTAAATTTGCGACCTACAATCATTATTAGCTTACCTGAAAACCTGACTATTATATGGAAAACAACCGTATATTACAGCGAGAGAAAGAGAAGCAACAACAATATCGTTCTGCCTCTCAGGTGCTTCGCAGGCCTGCTCCTCAACGTACTGACGCGAGCCAGTGTCCCCAGTGCGGCGCCCGGGTGGAGTCTTGGCAGCGGTTCTGCGAGGAGTGCGGTGCTCCCTTGGGCATCAGCGAGTGCCCGCATTGCCAGCATGCCATAGAGCCCGGCCTGGCGTTATGTCCCTATTGCGGCGGACCTGTTGACGTGGGCAGCTGCTCGTTCTGCGGCGAGTCCCTCGACGACGATGAGCTGTTCTGTTCTTCATGCGGCAATCCCCGCAAGGGCATAGTGTGTCCTACCTGCTCTACACTGAACTTCAGGAGTTTCTGCCGCCATTGCAACACGCCTCTCAACGAGCTTGCTGAGCAGGCACGCCAGAAGGCCCGCAACCATCCTGCGGTGCAGCGTGCAAAGCAGATAGCTTCGGAGATGGAACGGATAGAGAAGGAGATGGAGCAGCTCGTGGCTCTGGCCGATGAGCCTGCTGAGGAGATGCTGCCTCCTTTCGACGATGCTCCGGAGATGAGCGATGCCGACCGTGCACAGCTGGACAGGTTCTACAGCATACTGAATATGAAGCCTGTATCCCCGCAGCCTAAGCGCGAGGCGCCTCAGGCACCTCAGAAGCCCAGGGAGCGCAAGTCCCTGTTTAACAATAAGGATCGCGTGAGGCAGCTCCTCGCAGAATACGAGGCTAAGGCGGCAGAGATGCAGGCTGCCGTCGATGATATGCTGCCCGACCCCGCCGACCCTCCCGAGATGCAGCGCAACTTCCTTTGTGCATGCCTTATGGAGACGTTCACCACTACGGTGACGAAGCAGACGCAATGCGTGGGGTGGGTGTGCAACTTCTGCGGCTGCCACCACAGCAAGCCCAGCGAATGTTGCCGACCCGAGCTGGGCGGCACGTGGCTATACAAGGAGAATGAGATCGTCACGAGGGTGAAGACGAAAACGACGATTTACCTGTGATGCCGTTATTCCGTTATACCGTTATACCGTTAATTCTAAAATTGAAATATTATGTCAAAGCCAATTAATCCGGTGGACACCGTTCCGCCACCACCAAGAACAACCGTTCCTCCACCACCAAGAACAACCGTTCCTCCACCCTCAGGTACCGCCGTTGCTCCCTCAGGTACCGCTGTCGCCCCTTCTGGTACCGCTGTTGCCCCTTCTGGCACCGCTGTTGCTCCTTCAGGCACCGCCGTTGCCGCTGGTACCGCCGTTGCCGCTGGTACCGCCGTTGCCGCTGGTACCGCTGTTGCTCCTTCTGGCACCGCCGTTGCCGCTGGTACCGCCGTTGCCGCTGGTACCGCCGTGAAAAATGACCCTGATGGTCAGTCTCCTCAGCAAGAGCCGCAGGAGCAGTTCGCTCAGTTTGTCATCAATGGCGTATCATACGGCGTGGTGCGGCTCATCTCCGACCAGTCAGGAGAGGCGCGCATGTTTCAGGTTACGGCAGGTGGGCGCAACTATGCGCTGAAGCTCTACCGGTATAAGCGTCATCCCGACACCGCCGTGCTGAATGCCGTGAAGAATGCACCTCGCGGCAATGGCCTGCTTATCGACCTCTATGACTTCGGCATCTGGGCCTCGCCCATGTCGGGCAAGCAGTATGACTACGAGCTCATGCCATATTACGAGGGCGGCTCATTGGCCGATGTGCGTCCGTTGCGCAACGACAAGGACGGACGCGAGAAGCTGAAGAAGATAGCCATACGCATGGCTACGGAGATAGCCTACTGCCACGAGCGCCGCGTGCTGCACCGCGATATCAAGCCCGCCAACTTTCTCTATGACGGCACGGACATGATGAACTTCGTCCTTACCGATTTCGGCATAGGCAAGATGATAGGCCCCGACGGCATTGCCATCATCGACGTGGGACGCACGCCTATCTATGCCGCCCCCGAGATGTACACGCAGATCCCTGGCCGTCCACTCTCTGTCACTCCCGCTGCCGACTTCTATTCTATGGGTATGGCGCTCATGGCCCTGTGGATGGGTGAGAGCGTGCTTACCGCCGACGAGGGCAAGCTGGTGAAGGACAAGCAGCTCATGACACTGCCCTATCCGCAGAGGAAAGAGATTGGTGACGAGCTGCTCTCGCTCATCAGGGCCCTGACGCGTTTCGACGAGTCGAAGCGTGCCACTTTCGCCGACATAGAGCGCTGGGCCAAGGGTGAGGATGTGTTCAAGGAGGAAGAGCCTCAGACGGCGTTCAGCATCGCCTTCAGCTCGACGGAAACGGCCCATTCGCCCGAGGAACTGGCAGAGATAATGTGGGATCCGAAGAACCGCACGCTGGCCAAGCAATACCTTTATAAAGACCAGATAAAGAACTGGCTCTATGAGCTGAAGCGCTCAGAGCTGGCTGTGCGTATCAGCGTTATCACCGAGGATGAATATCCCGACAGCCGTGACGCGGGACTCTTTGCCGCCTGTCTGCTCCTTGACGAGGACATGACCTACACGGGTCTCTCCGGCAACAAGGTGGAGACATCGGAGGATATTGCTGCCGAGCTGACGCAGAACGAACAGGCATACGCCAAGCAGCTCGCCAGTCCCGACCATCAGCTGTGGGTATATATGCGCTCCAGGGACGGCCAGGATGTGGCATCACAATATCCGGGCTTCATCAAGGACCGTGGTGTGAGAGCCGTACGGCAGCTCACCTATGCCCTCGACCCCCGGCTGCCATATCGCGTGGAGGCATCAGGACATTCCTATGTCATTCGAAGCCTGGAAGACCTCTTCAAGACGCTTAACCAGATCAACCCCGCATACCTCGTTCGCGAACTGACGGAGGAGGACTTCTTAGAGTGGTACAGCAACAGAGACCCCGTGATGTCGCTTGAGCTGGTGGACATCATGCTGGAGTCGGGCCTGGACATGAACAGCATGCAGATGGGCTGGCTCGTGGCCTACTCCATAGGCTCGGCCTACGGCTACGACTTCGCGCCGCTGAAGGGCAGCAACCCCTCGAAACTCGGCACTATAGAGCAGATAGGACAGCAGATAGCCAAGGAAATCAATGCCGACAATATGGGAGCCGGTTCGCTGGCTGGCATGCTCGATGAGCGTCTCTTCACCGACTCGCGCCTGTTCTATTATCTGTACACCCGCAAGAAGTACGACAAGCACATCAAGTGGATACGCCACTGTCTCGACATCCATTCCAGCGACAACCAGAAGAAGTCTGCGCCATATACCGACCTCATGGCACGCATGAAGGCCGTTGCCGGCCTGCTGGGCAACCGCTTCCCACTCGACATCGCGGGCAAGACCATCAGTACCCTTTCTGAATATGAAAAGGGTCGTGGCAGCTTCAACTCTGCCGCCCAGGGGCGCAAGGGAGAGCAGCTGGAGGCATGGCTCGCGCTACAGTATCAGGAGGACCCCGCCGCCGACCTCAGTGGCGGACGCTACACCAAGCTGGCCTCTGACTACCTGAGCTGCCTGATGCAGAACCTTCCGTCATGCGGCCCGGCCAGCCTCGCCCTCCGCACAAAGCGCAAGATTGACAGCGCGAAGAGCCGCTACCACAGTGCTGTCAGCAAGGTGACGGTCATGAAGGGCCTCGTGGTGCTGCTGGGATACCTGCCCCTCATCGCCGTCTGCGGCTTCATCATCTGGAACCTGGTGTTCAATATCGAGTCGGAGTCCTTCCGGGGCACTATGGAGAGCATCGGCAACATCATGGGATGGATCGTAGGCATCGGCGGCGGTCTGGCCCTGTGTGCCGCCAACCCCATCGTGGGTATTATTGGCGGCATTGGCCTCTACTACCTCACCTGCTGGCTCATAGGACTGCTCACACCGCTTGTGCCGTGGATATTGGTGGCAATACTCGCTGTCATACTCTTCGTATTCACCGCCGTGCTCTTCGACAGCAACACGTCGACGAAGCTCAACGACACGTGGAGCTCAGGCAACGACCTTGACGAAGCAGCAAAGAGGGCTTGCCTGGCCGATGGCTTCCAGTGTCGCGACAAACTGATGCCGGGGCTGCCCAATGACTACCCCGCCTGTGTATATGAGAACACGGCCAGCAGCATAGAGACAGGACTGAGCCTCAGGAAATGGCATGCCTTGATAATGATTGTCGTGGCCGCCGTGGTGATGGGTCTCTACTATTGGGCTACTGGTGGCAACCTCCTGAGCTCGGGTGGCGGCTCTGCCAGCGTGACGCAGGTGGACTATCCCCATGCTGTGGGAAACTTCAGCGGACAGTTCGACGGTCGTACCGCCACGATGACCCTTCGTGAGGGTGGTGCGGCAGGCACCGTGGAGGGCACCATCGTCATCAACTATCGCAAGCAGCTCACACACCAGGTGAAGGGGTCGTATGACTATAATAACCATGACCGCCTGGTGCTCTATGTGCTCGACAGCGACGGTTCTATCAACAACAACATCTACTACACGGGAAGCATGGCACCCTTCGACTCTGGTATCTATGAGTACTCCGGACAGTACTTCAACAATACGAAGGGTTCCAAGCACGACTTTTACTTCACACAGCAGGAATAGAGGATGAAAGAATGTAAAGCATGCCATAGGCAGAATAATGATACCGCCACGTATTGTAAGTGGTGCGGAACGCTGATGTCAACGGGGGCAGCTGGTGCTGGTGGTGGTGCCTGCGATGATATCGCAGGCTCTCAGACGGGGGCAGCTTCTCATGCGGGGGGTGGCTCTCAGACGGGGACGGGTCTGGACTGTCTCGTTGATAAGGATGTAATCAAGAAAAGCCTTACCGAGATTGTTGCGAAGGCAAAGAAATGGGCCGACAACTTCATGCGTCGCGGCACCAAGGGGCGCATGGAGCTGAGTTTCGTCATCACGGGTGATGCAGGTACGGGCAAGAGCACCGTGGCCAAAGCCATCACGCAGGAGCTCTACAAGGCCGGCCTCGTGCCCTCCGATCAGCCCAAGGTGGTTTACCCTCTTGACTACAGCAACTTTGTTGACGATATCGACACCAACATCAAGAGCATCGGCAACGGTGTGCTGCTCATAGAGGAGGCAGAGAAGCTGGTGCCGGAGGGACAGGCCGTCGATGTGTCGCCCATAGACCATATCCTGACACATATCACCAACTGGAGGCAGGACTCGGAGAAGCCCATCGTGGTCTTCACCGGAACGCAGCGTCTGGCCAAGTTCTTCAAGAGTAACCCCAACGCGGCTGCGGCGGTCAACTATTTCTTCAACACCGAAGAGATAAGCCCTGACGGACTGACGGAGATAACACGTCGCATACTGTCTCAAGACTATAAGCTGACGCTCTCCGACGATGCCCTTCAGAAGCTGCGCCGCATATATCTGAACGATCATCGCAACCCTGCCGATGCCAAGGGTGCCAACGGACATAATGCCAGCAAGCGTGCATACAACATACAGCTGAAGTGCATAGAGAAGGATGTGGCCGACGGTGCTGTGGGAGCTGATATGGTGGAGGGCAAGGAATTCGTTCCCAAGACGTTCAACGACGTTATGGCCGACTTCGACAAGTATGTCGGCGTGGACGAGATAAAGAGCTGTCTGCGCTCCATTGCCAACTCCCTGCAGGAGGAGCGTCTGGCCAAGGGACCCGATGCGAAGATAGAGCTGACGGACCATTTCCTCTTCCTCGGCAACCCCGGTACAGGCAAGACCACGATGGCGCGTCTCTTTGCCGATGCGCTGAAGGCTCTTGGGGCCCTGCCCTCGGGACATCTCGTGGAGGTGTCAAGGGCCGACCTCATCTCGCAGTATGTTGGAGAGACGCCGAAGATGGTGACGAAATGCTTCGACAAGGCTATGGGCGGCGTGCTCTTCATCGATGAGGCCTACTCGCTGAAGAACGGCGAACACGACAGTATAGGTCAGGAGGCCATCGACACGATGATACAGCTTGCCGAGAACAGACGTGGACAGCTCGTCGTCATCCTGGCAGGCTACACCAAGGAGATGGGTGAGTTCCAGCAGGCCAACTCAGGCATCGCCTCGCGCTTCAACCGCATCGTGAACTTCCGCGACTATACGGGTAAGGAGCTGACCGAGATATTCCGCCAAATGGTGAAGCACTCCGAAGAGGGCTATACACTCTCCGAGGATGCCGAGCAGCAGGTGGGGGCCTTCTTTGACAAGATGTATCTGGGCCGCACCCGCACCTTCGGCAACGCCCGTGAGGTGCGCAATGCCTATCAGTCGGCGGTGCAGAGACTGAAGGACCGCAATGCGAAGCTGCGTGAGGAAGGACATCTCGACCCTTCCATGCAGCGCGTCATCACCATGCGCGACATTGAGGGAGAGACCGCTGACACCGCGAGCATCGACGACATCCTCAGCTCTCTCGACGATATGATAGGCATGGATGGCGTCAAGCGTCAGCTACGCGCCATTGCCAACAGGGTAAAGCAAGACAAACTGCGCAGCCTGCGTGGCGGAAAGGCCACCCAGCCCAAGATACACTTCATCATCACCGGCAACCCCGGCACGGGAAAGACCGTGGTGGCCAAGAAACTCGGCAGCGTGCTGAAGGCTATGGGTGTGCTGACGAAGGGGCATGTGGTGGAGCGTGAGCGCCGCACACTCCTCGACAGCTATGCCAACTCTGCTGCCATCAATATGGACAAGGCAGTGGACGAGGCTATGGGGGGCGTACTCTTCATCGATGAGGCCTACAACCTCATTCCTATGAACACCCCGGGCGAGAAGGACAAGTCGGGTACGGAGGCGGTGGAGGCCCTCATGACACGCATGGAGAACGATGCCGGAAAGTTCGTATGTGTCATAGCAGGCTACAAGGCCGAGATTGATGAGTTTGTTGCCAATGCTAATCCCGGTCTGAAGCGACGCTTCACATACCGTATTCACATCGACGACTACTCCGTGGAGAACCTCGTGGACATCTTCAAGATGCATGCCGGCAAGGAGGGCTTCGAACTCTCCAAGGCGGCTGAGGAGCTGCTGTTCAAGAAGGTGGAGGAGATGGTGACGATGAAGGACAAGAACTTCGGCAATGCCGGAGAGATGGTCAACCTTCTCAATGCCGTGAAGGACCGTCAGTCAGAGCGTTTGTCAACGCTTCTTTCCGACCCCACCGAGGAACAGCTGTTCACCTTCGAGCCAGAGGACATCCCTTACGAGGCTCCGAAGAAGATTGACGTCAGCGAATGCCTGCGCGAACTCGACCAGCTGGTGGGACTCAGCTCCGTGAAGGATGCCGTTCGCGAACTGGCCGACACGCTCATCATAGAGCGTGAGCGCAACCAGGGGCAGGGGCGTCCCAACATCAACCTCGACCATTACCTCTTCCTTGGCAACCCCGGTACAGGCAAGACCACCGTGGCGCGCATCATGGGTAACATCTTCTATTCATTGGGACTGCTGCCATCCAACAAGGTGGTGGAGGTTACGACGAAAGACCTCATAGCGCCCTATGTGGGCCAGACAGCGCCGAAGACGGAGCAGATGATAGACCGTGCACTGGGAGGCATCTTCTTCATTGATGAGGCATACGGTCTGAACGACGGTGCCAACGGCTTCGGCAAGGATGCCATGCCCGTGCTGCTCACCAAACTCATCGACTATAAGGGCAAGATGGTAAGCATCGCTGCCGGCTATCCCCGCGAGATGCAGCAGTGGATAGACACCAACAGCGGGCTGGAGTCGCGTTATACGAGGAAGATATTCTTTGAGGACTATACGGGTGAGGAGCTGGCGCAGATTTTCCGTAATATAGTGAAGAGCAACGCACTTCGCATGGACGAGGGTGCCGACGAGGAGATGCTGCACTACTTCCAGGTGCTGGCCTATCCTGCCAACAAAGGCGCAAACTTCGCCAACGCCCGCGAGGCCCGCAACTACTTTGACCGCGTGAAACTCAACCAAGGACGCCGCCTGCGCAGCATGATGGCTCTCCCGGGCTTCGACAAAGAAGAACTCTACATACTGCGTCGAGACGATATGATAATACATAATTGAACCTCACCCCTAACCCCTCTCCCAAGGAGAGGGGGACAATCTGCCCTCTCCCTCCCCTTGAGAGGGTTGGGAAGGGAGCTTATCTTTCAATTTTCAATTTTCAACTTTCAATTTTCAATACATGGCAATATGTCCAAAATGCAATAAGCAGATAGATGACGACAGTTATTTCTGCGAGCACTGTGGCACGAAGCTATATGCCTGCCCCAAGTGTCATATCATAGGCAAGGGCAAGGGAAGGTGCTGTGGCCGTTGTGGAAGCCTGTTGGTAGAGGCCTCCTCAATAGGTAATGACACTACCCCCGCACCTTCAACAATACCGAATGTATCACCGTCGCAGCCGGCAAACGGGAACTTTAACGATCAGAAGACCTGTAACGCCAATGCCCCGGCTCCTGCTGACAATATCGAAGACCTCGGTTATATCCCTGGGTCCCTCTATTGCGCAGCTATGAACACCCGCATACAACTTATTGACGGTGCACTGATAGGCCGCACCCAGGGACAGTATGCTTCGCAGCTCGGCACCTTCAACTATATCTCAGGTCGGCATGCCGTGCTGCAGATGACTCCTAATGGCTGGACCATCACCGACGTGGGCTCAACCAACGGTACGAAGGTCAACGGCATCCGTACCACACCCAATGTTCCGATGCCTTTCCGTATGGGAGACATCGTGAGAATTGCCAATACCTATGACTTCAAAGCAGAGTAGCTATGAAAATAAGAATAGATGCGGTAAGCGACGTGGGATGCGTTCGCACCAACAATGAAGACATGGCTCTCATCTTCGGAGAGCAGCTTCGTGATGACACGATGAAGATAACCTTCGAGCTGCGTGACGATGAGCGCTTCACGGCCATCGTGGCCGACGGTATGGGCGGCTACGAGCGGGGTGAGGAAGCCTCGGCAATGGCTACGGAGTCGTTTGAGAAATTCCTTAACGGCCTTGCACCAGACCTTGACGATAGCGCCATAGTGATGGCTCTGAAGAAATGGTGTCAGCAGATTAATGCAGAGATTCTCGCTGCTGCGTCCGGATCGGGCATGGGCACCACCTTCACGGGTATCCTCACTTACGGCGGACACGTCTTTGTGGTCAATATCGGAGACAGCCGCACGTACCGTCTGCGCTACGACTATCTCAAGCAGCTCACTACCGACCATTCTGAGCGTGAGCGAATGGGTGACGAGTCCGTGCCCTCCAACCTTATTTATAATGCCCTTGGCGCCGAGGGAGCCTTCATCGATGTGCTGCAGACGAAGATTGTGGCGGGCGATAAGTTCATCGTCTGCTCTGACGGCCTGACAGACATGATCGGCGATGAGGCAATAGAGAAAATCCTCTCCCAGGGAGGCGATGCCGACGCCCTCGTAGCCGCCGCCAAAGAAGCTGGAGGACTGGACAACATAACCGTAATAATAATGGAGGTGGCTGAATAGCTCATTGCAGCACCAGAGGCGCGTTTCCTTGTGGTTTTCACGCCATTCTCCACCCTTTGCGATAGATTTTACCCTATCGGGTTTATGGAAAAGGTGTAATTTTGCACCCACATATAATTCGTAAACCCAATATGATACAGACCTATCGCAATTTTTTCGTTTACTCTTTCATGGTGCTTCTGGGTTCTGCCACGACGGCAGTGGCCCAGATGCTCCCGTATCAGGACCCAAGTCTCAGTTTCCATGACCGTGCCGTTGACCTGGTCAGCCGTCTCTCCCTTGAGGAGAAGGCATCGCAGCTGGGCAACTATGTTGATGCCGACATCAACCGCGCCGACTATGGCGGCACCGGGCGTGTGGTGCTGCCCTCCTACCAGTATTGGAACGAGGCACTGCACGGCGTGGCCCGCTCAGGAGCCGCTACCAGCTTCCCTGAGTCGAAGGCCATGTCGGCCACATGGGACAGACAGCTCATATACGACTGCGCCTCGGCCATCAGCGATGAGGCGCGTATATATAATAATGTATATAAGAAGGGACTGAACTACTGGTGTCCCACCATCAACATGAGCCGCGACCCGCGTTGGGGACGCGACGAGGAGAATTATGGCGAGGACCCTTTCCTGGCCGGACAGCTGGCCGTGCAGTTCATCAAGGGCATGCAGGGTGAACAGACTGCGGAGAACCCGTATTTTAAGACCATAGCCTGCGCGAAACATTTCGCCGCGAACAACTATGAGCAGGGTCGTCAGGGCTCTACTTCGTTCGTCTCGGAGCGCATGCTGCGCGAATACTATCTCCCTGCCTTTGAGATGTGTGTGAAGGAAGGTGACGTGAGGAGCATCATGTCTTCTTACAACGCCCTCAGCACTGATCCCAATGAGAAGAACGCCGCCGGCATAGGCTTTGGCGACCCTGGTGCACGCGGCAAGGTCTATGGCGGTAAGCCCAATGCCATGAACGACTGGCTGCTCACCAGCATCCTGCGCGATGAGTGGGGCTTCAAGGGCTACGTGACGAGCGACTGTGCCGGAGTGAGCTGCATCTACCGTTATGTGAAGCACTTCTACTTTGGCAATAACTACGGCACGTATACCGACGATGCCGGAGATATCAACGACATGTATATGGCCGTCTCGACGGCGGCATCCATCAAGGCCGGCAACGACATCAACTGTGAGTTTATGAACCGCACTTCCGTATTCCAGACTGCTGTGCAGCAGGCCGTGGAGGATGGCTTGCTGACCGTGGAGGAGCTTGACAGGGCCCTCGTAAGGGTGTTGGAGACACGTTTTGCCCTGGGCGAGTTTGATGACAACTGCCCCTGGCGCAATGTGCCGGCATCGAAGCTGGAGTGTGAGGAGTACCAGCAGCTGGCGCTGAAGGCTGCGCAGGAGAGTATCGTGTTGCTGAAGAATAGCCCCCTCCCAACCTCCACCAAGGGGGAGGAGACGTTGCTGCCCCTCTCGGCAGGCAAGACCATAGCCCTCATAGGCCCTTACGCCGATGCTATCATGCTGGGCGACTATAGCGGTACGCCCACACACACCACGACACCGTTCCAGGCCGTTGCGAAGAAGATGAACTTCTCTCTTAGCGACGGTACGTATAAGTTCAATGCCTATGACCGTCTGGGCTATGCCAAGCGCGGCGAGACGAAGTTCAAGGGAGCTGACGTGGTGGAGAATACCGCTTCTGGCGACTGGATGGTCTTTGAGGAGATAGACTTTGGAGCCGGCTGCTCAAGCCTCACTATCAACTGCTCCACGAAGAGCGGCAGCGGTGAGGGTACCGTGAACTTCTATCTCGATGCCGACGATGCCTCTGTGGGCAGCCTCACCGAGGCCGATGCCGCCGTGAGCGTGAGCAACAGCAGCATCGCAGCAGGAGGATGGACCACATACAAGGATATAACGGTCAGCCTCGATCCAGCCCAGTTCAAGGGCAAGCACAAGGTGACGGTGAAGTTCATCGGCACACAGAGCTATGTGGGCAACTGGAAGACCTTCCGTTTCTATACCAAGGGCGCGGAACCCCTTGAGACCCAGGGCCCGTTGTATATGCTCACCACCTCGGGCGGCGTAAACGAGAAGGCTTCGGCGGAGATGATACAGCGCGCCGTTGCCGTAGCACAGAGAGCCGATGTGGTGGTGTTCCTTGGTGGTACCGACTATAGCAAGCCCGACGACCACGCCACCGGCACGGAGAGCCACGACCGCTTCATCATCACCCTGCCGGGCAATCAGGAAGAGCTGCTGAAGGCTATCTATGAGGTGAACAAGAATGTGGTGCTGGTTCTGGAGTCGAACTCCTCTCTCGATATCACATGGGCAAAGGAGAACGTTCCCGCCATCATGGCTGCCTGGTATGGTGGTCAGGCACAGGGACAGGCCATCTGCGATGTGCTCTTCGGCGATGTGAACCCCTCGGGCAAGCTCACCTCCACATGGTACAACAACCTCGGAGAACTGCCCAGCGAGAGCGACTCAAAGTATAAGAACAACGGCATGCTGGAGTATGACATAGACCAGTGGGGCTACACCTATATGTATTATGGTCGCGGCACAGGGGGCAATGTGGCCCGTCAGGCCGAGAAACCTATGTACCCCTTCGGATACGGACTTTCATATACCACGTTTGAGTACGGGAACGATAACGTTAACGGGAACGGAAACGATGACTCTTCACTCTTCACCCTTAGTTTTTCACTTAAAAACACTGGTACGCGCAAGGGTGCAGAGGTGGTGCAGGTATATGCCAGCTTCCCTGGCAGCAGCGTCAGCCACCGTCCCACACGCAAGCTCGTAGGTTTTGAGCGTGTAGAACTGGAGCCGGGTGAGACGAAGACCGTCACCATCCCCGTGCGTGAGAAGGAACTGGCATACTATGACGAGGCTACCCACACCTGGCAGGTTGAGGGCGGCACGGTGAAACTGTCCATCGGGTCTTCCTCTGACGACGAGCGCCTCAGCACCACCATTACCACCACAGCCCATAAGCTTGCCGATACATACCTCAGCGACAGTGGCACAGGGATAAAGAATGTTAACGGGAACGATAACGTTAACGGGAACGATAACGTTAACGGGAACAATGTTCAATCTTCAACAATCTACAACCTTAACGGCACAGCCGTAGGAACTGCCAACAAACTGCAGTCACTGCCAAAAGGCATATATATCCTCAACGGACAGAAACAAACCAACTAACATACTGCTATAACAATGAGACTAAAAACAACTCTTGCAGCCTTACTGTTGCCTTTGGTGATGCTGGCTGCCAACACCGTCACCATCCCCACGGCATCGGGGACGTTCATTGACTGGAATGACTGCGACCTCACCGCAGCCACTGTAGAGAACAGCGGCGCGAACATCGGTTCTACAGGTAAGAACACAGTGGCCACGTTCACTCTGAACAACACCAACGTGCAGGACTACATCCTAACCTTTGCCACCGGCTCAAAGTACGAGGCAACCATCCTCGTAACCCTAACCAATACTGCTACCGATGCTGTGGCACTCAGCAAAAGTGTAACAGTAGAGAATACGGGCAGCTGGACCCCATCAACCATCAACAACATCCTCCTGTCACAACTCCCTGCCGGCACCTACGAACTGAAGATGCAGGTTACGGCAGCCACGTCATACGCAGGCAATTGGGGCAAGCTGGCCGTTTATAGCACAGACGGCTACAACAGCATTCCCGGTACTATAGCCGTTGCCACTGGCGGATATGGCGGCGGGGCACGCCTTGAGAACAACGATACCAACGTCGGTTGGATATCAAACAACACATCAGCCACATACAGCTTCATCTGTTCGCAGGCCGGTGTATATAAGATGACCATCCCCATGACACGCTATGGAGATGGTACCATCACCACCATCGTAACGGACGAAGAGACAGGCATAGAAGAGGCGCGGGGCACGTGGACAGTGACCAATGCCTCAGACTACGCTCCCACTGATGTGCCTATCGAGGGCGAGCTGACCACAGGCATGAAGACACTCACCATGCAGTTTGCCACTACATCAAGCTTCCTCTTCAACTATAAAGACTTTGAGGTAGTGCGTCTATGCGACCACTATGCCAAGATCAACGGTGTGTCATTGTCAGGCCAGACCGTAACGACAGGCGATGACAGCGACTGGTATTGCCAGTTGCCTGCCTCATACGATGCAACAACCACCTTCAGTGTACTTGTGCAGAGCGGCACGGTGAGCGTCACTCGGGCAGATGGCAGTGCGAATGCTGTTGACGTGACTGATAACGGTGACGGCACGTTTACCATGCCTACACCTGCTCCCGGCTCTGCCACAACGGTTACTATGACCCTCACCCCGGATGCCGATGCTGCTTCCAGCAAGACAGAATACACCTTCAAGCTCTTCCGCATCGGTGAGATTTCCTTGACAGACGTACTCGTTGATGACATCAGCATTGACGTTCTGAGCGAAATGAACAGCAATCAGTCTGCAACATACAATGACTGCTATACTGCCGTGCCTACGGTAAAGGTGAAGGTGGTTGACGGTTCGGTTGTTACAGCTCCGGCCCCTACCATTGATGGAGCACAAGCCACTTATAGCATAAGCGTGGAAATGGCGGGTCAGACTAAGAACTATACCCTTGTCATCAATGGCCTGAACATCTATGAGGCTGGCGAGGCTGACGAGAAGGTGGAACTGAAATACACCACTGAGGGCAATGACAAAACCAACAACATTTGGAGCAATGGCCTCTACAGCCTCACTCCAATCGGTGATGGTTGGTCAAACAGTGGTTTCAAGATGAAGAGCAACAGCACAAACACACTCTCAATGCCAAGCGATGTCAAGGTAAAGCAATTCATCATACATCAGTTCAGCGACAACTATGCCCCAGGCTCCTTCGGAACCATTACCAGCGAAGGCATGACGGCCTACATCCCGGCAAAGCACAACTTTGTGAATGGTCAGCAGTACGACCTCGTCATAAACCTTGAAGGCCACGAGGCAGGCACACCTATCGTCTTCACCCTCAACGACGGCTCACAGCCTACGGGTTGGTTCGAACTGACAATAGAAAAGCAGGCCATCACCACAGCTCCTACGGTACAGAGCCAGAGCGTGACGGTGGTCAATAACCACGCCGTAGTATCCCTCACTTTCGACCGTGAGATGACCAGCACCACAGCAACCATCAATGGTGGCAACGTAACGGCAGAGGGCGGCTCGGCCACGCTCGACTTCGCTGTATGGAATCTTGACTATGACAATAGCTATACCCTCACCATCCCAGCCGGAGCAGCCAAGGATACATATAACAATGCCAACGCAGAATCCATCAATGTGGCTGTGAATACAGAGGCAAAGGCTGTTACAGAGAAGCAGGCTTACGACTATGTGGTAGGTACTGCAGAGGAGTTCTCTGCTGCCGTTGCAGCCGTGAATAGTTCAAACAGCACTGCTGCAGCAGCCCGTAAGACCATCTTCGTCAAGAACGGCGACTATGACTTCGGTGCTGTAGAGCAGCGCATCACGGGCTATAATGTATCTCTCATCGGCGAGAGCCGCGATGGTGTCATACTGCATGGCAACCGCAGTGGTATCTCTAACCCCGTCCTCAACCTGCGCGACCGTACAGGCTTCTATCTGCAGGACCTCACCGTGCGTAACGATTGCGATTATGGTGCTCCTAAGACTGGCGATTTCAAGGGCGTAGCCGTTGCCATCTATGGCGGCGATAAGACCATTATGAAGAATGTTCGCATGCTCTCCAATCAGGACACTCAGGTGACGGGACATCGTGCTTACTTTGAGAACTGTGAGATACACGGCACTGTTGACTTCATCTGTGGTGGCGGCGACAATTTCTATTATAACACCGCCCTCGTTTTGGAGGATCGTAACGGTAACGTTATCAGCGCTCCTTCCACCAGTTCATCACTCAAGTGGGGCTATGTCTTCCAGCATTGTACCGTAAGTGCCGTTGAAGGTGCTACATCAGTGGTTGACGGCAGCTGGAACCTCGGGCGTCCTTGGCAGAACACGCCACGTGCTACATACCTCAACACCACGATGAACGTGCTTGCCTCTGCTGGTGGATGGGCTGCTATGAGCACCTTGCCTACCTATTTCTATGAGTATAACTCAATGAAGGCTGACGGTAGTGCCGTTGACCTCTCCGACCGCACCAACTCATCCACATCAACCAATACCTATACACCGGTTCTGACAGCAGATGAGGCTGCCAAATACACCTTGGAGAACGTGCTGGGTGGCACCGACTCATGGCTGCCTACTGACTATACCAACGTGGTGGCAGCACCTGTAGTGAGCCTCACAGGCGGCAACCTAACATGGACGGCTGTTGATGATGCCCGTTGCTACGTTATCTTCAAGAATGGCGAATACCTGGCCAATCAGACAGCTACGACCTATGAACTGACTGAAGAGGGTATCTATACCGTCCGAGCCGCAAATGAGATGGGCGGCTTAGGCGAAGAGACAACGTCTGTAGTCTTCAAGCGCAGCATCACCGCTGGCAACTGGAGCACTATCGTTGTGCCGTTTGATATAGATGAGGCAGACATTGCTAACGTCTTCGGAGCACAGACTTCTGTTGCAGAGCTTACAGACGGTACAGAGAATATGCTTAACTTCAGCACCACGCTCTCCGATGGTAAGATGAAGGCCAACCAGCCATACGCTATCAAGGTGCAGACGGATTTCTCTCAGGCTGTCATCAACAACGTCGTAATCGTTGAGGGTGAGCCCGTACAGACCGTCGAGGGCTGGACGTTCAATGGCTCATACACAGAAGGAACCGTTCCTGCCGGCTCTTATTACTTCAAGGACAACAGTCCTTACCGCGCTACAGGTACCCAGAAGGTGAAGACGTTCCGTGCTTACTTCACACCAAGCAGCACCAATGCCGCCCATGCCGCTGTGCTTGATGTAACCTTCGATGGCGAGACAACAGGGGTAAAGAACGTTAACGGGAACGTTAACGGGAACGTAAACGGTCAATCTTCTACAATATATAATCTCAACGGTCAGCGTTCTGGCAAACCTGCCCAGAGGGGACTGTACATTACGAACGGAAAGAAGTATACGTATAAATAAGGAGACTAAGATATGAAAAAGAACTATATTGCCCCCCATGTGCGTTTTGGAAAGATAGAACATGCTGAAATGATACTTGCCGGTTCCTTTGCGGCATCAGGCCTTGAAGGCATGGACGACTACAAGGGTGATGGTAAAGAAAATGAGGAAATAGATTAAGAAAGTAGTTTTTGTTAGTTTTATATATTATCTCACGGGATGTTTGGCAGGGATGCCGAGCATCCCTTTTTTTGTTGCGTTTTGTGCAAAGGTCCATTTTCGTTGCAACGGGGGGCGCTCCATGCTTTACTGCCTGTGCTGTTCGCGATACTCTGTCGGAGACATTCCCACTGCTTTCCTGAAGCAGCGCGTGAAATATTTCGGGTCGGTGAAACCTACGGAGTAAGCCACCTGTGACACGTTGAGCGTAGAGAGGGCCATGAGGTCCTGTGCGCGTTGCATTCGGAGATGGCGCAGGAAGTCAGATGGAGAGGTGCCCACCAGCGACTTCAGTCTCTCATAGAATGTGGTGCGGCTCATGTTTACGGCATCAGCCATATCCTCTATCTTAAGGTTCTCATCGCCTATGTGCTGTTCGATGAAGACCATGAGCGTCTGCATCATCTCGTCATCCTCGTTGCGTACCTCCGGCTCCTCAAGGCGGTAGTTGGTGGGCTGGGGAGGCAGGGAGTCAAGGGGCTGGGGATGCCCGCTGCCATCCGGCACAACGGGCGAAGAGGGTGCGGGGTGTATTGGGGTGTTAGCGAGCTGGGAAGGTGGGGTATCGGTTGTCTGAGGTGTCGGGTTGTCTGGGTGTTGTGTGCTGGAGGCTGCCGTCAGTGCGGCAAGTTGTGCGTTGGCTTCGCGATATTGGCGCAGGATGTTCTGCAGGTGTCTCTCGCGCTCTTGTGCTGTCTGGCGGTGCTTCTTATAGGTCTGTATGCTCCATACCGCACCTGCAATGATGAGCAGCAGGGCAAGTATCTTTACCCCCATGCGCTCCCATAGCATGGGCGTGACATCAAGAACGATGGCATTGGCATTATCGGTCCACACGCCATCGCTGTTCGTGCTCTTCACCTGCAGGGTATATCGCCCGGGCGAGAGGTTGCTGAAGGTGATGCGCGGCGTGCTGCCAATGACGGTCCATTCTTCATCGGGGTGCATGCGATATGCATACTGCACAAGGTGTTTGTCGGCATAGTCGATGGCGGCAAAATGAATTGTGAGGCTGCGCTGATGGCTCTCTATCGTGATTTCTTTGCTGCGCAGCAGCGGCTTCGGCGTTGCATCGCCCTGATACTGCACTCTTGTGAAGATGATGCGGGGTTTCGACTGGTCTTTGCGTATCTCATCGGGCTGGAAAGCTATGTAGCCTCCAATGGTTGCCATATATATCTGCCCCGCAGCATCCTGTGCCGGCAGGGCCTCGGTGAACTCGGTCTTGGTGTTGAGGTCGTTGGCACCATATTGCAGGATGGCTCCCGTAGCGGGATTATAGCAATTGATGGCGGCCTCGCGTGTCACCCATATATTGCCTTTGCGGTCTTCTGTCAGCGACCAGGCATTGCCCTCTTCTGTGGGAAACTCATCGAGGGTGCGGAAGGTCAGGCTGTCTGAGAGGAGTGTCTTGCTTGTGAGTTGCTGTATGCCTCCTCCCATTGTGGTTACATAGACCTGTCCGCTTTTTGTTACGAGGGTCTGCAGGACGTCGTTGGTAAGCAGCGAAGAGCCGTTGTCGGGTATGTGGGAGCTGGTGTAGAAGGTGCCTCTCCCCCAGCCCTCCCCCAAGGGGAGGGAGAGTGTAGATTGTCCTCCTCTCCTTGGGAGAGGGGTTAGGGGTGAGGATGGTATCGCAGACCCGCCGACGAAGGTGACGAGGCCGTCGGTGGTAGAAAGGATTAGGATGCCCTGCGCTGTGTGGGTGATGCGGCGTATGCGCTGGAATCCCTTGGCTGGGTAGCCCTTCAGGTCGTTGCCCGAATGGATAAAGGCTATTTGGCCGTCCTGCTCCGCTATCTTGTTGATGCCCGTACCGTATGTGCCCACCCAGATGTTGCCCTGCCGGTCTTGGTCCAGGGCATAGACGTTGCTGTCAGAGATGGAGTAGGGGTTATTGGGGTCAGGCATGAAATGGCGCAGCCGTCCCGGTGCCTCAAGCAGGTAGAGGCCGTCGCCCTTGGTGCCTATCCACAGGCGGTGCCGTCGGTCTTCGAGCATAGCATAGACGCGGTTGCTCATTTTGACAGGCTGCTGCACTATGTTGCCCTGGCTGTTAAGGTAGCCCGTGACTTTAGGGTTGAAGAGGCGAGAGGTGAGGGGTGAGAGGTGAGGGGTGAAGAGCATGACGTGTCCATTGCCGTCGCCGGTCCAGAGGCGTCCGTCGTGGGTGGCACATAGGGCTCGCGTCTCTTCGTTGTCTGTTGTCTTGGCATGGTGGAAGGAACGGTAGCGGAAGTTGAGCAGCGAGAGGTCGTGAGTGCCGCATACCCACACATTGTGCTGCTGGTCTATGTGGAATTTGTTGATGACGGGGATGTTTGCGTATGTGTAGCCCTCTGACTGCAGCTGGTAAGGCACGAGGCTTCCAGCGGTCTCGTCATAATAGGAGAAGACACCGTCTCGCGGTATGAGCCAGATGCTGTGGTGGCTGTCCTCCACGAAGAGGGGGCTTCTGCTGGTGGTGTAGGAGGGGCTGCCCGGTGGTAAAACATTGGGCACGGTGGCGGGGGTGGCCGCGGTGAAATCGCGACTTACGGGGGAAGGTGGGGTGATTAGGAACACGCCGCCGTTGTCGGCGAAAGCCCATACGCGGCCCTTGCTGTCAGCGTAGAGATTGTAGATTGGGGTGAGAGGTGAGAGGTGAGGGGTGAGAGGTGAGGGGTGGTGAGATGTAGCGGGAACGGAAAATGTCACAATGCCCCGGTTGGTGCCCATGAGGAGATTGTCACCCGCCTTTATCATGCAGTGGATGGCCGTAACGCCCTGTGGCATGGGTATGAGCGTCAGCTTCCTTGTCTGCTTGTCGTATCTGGCGAACTTTCCCTGTGGCGAGGCATAATACACACTGCCCCCTGCCTGCTCCATATATTCGCCCTCTATGTCGTACCATTTGCCATTGTGAAGAAGCAGCATACCCTTGTCGGTGACGATGGTCTCATGCCCGTCGCTGTCCTCCATCACCTTCATTATCAGTGTCCCCCTTATCTGCTTGCCGTCAATGAGATAGCGCCTTACGCTGTCCGGCTCGGCAGGATGTGCATCGGCAAGGCGGAAGAATGAGCGGTGGCCATCGTTGCATGTCACCCACGTATGCCCGTTGCCCAGGGGATAGACGTTTCGTGGTGCGGCATCCTGATGGTATTTACTTTGCAGGATGCTGCTGATATTGACGAAGCGGCTCTGGCCGGTATCGAAAAGGTAGAGCTTGCGGTCGTAGGTGATGCACCAAATGTGGCCCTGCCTGTCAGACTTGCACGAGATTATGCGGTTAGAGGAGAGGGAATGCGGATTGCCGCGATATGTTGTGAAGGTATATCCGTCATAACAGCAGAGGCCGTTCCACGTAGGAAACCACATCAGGCCGTCAGGGGTCTGCTCCATGCCGGAAATGAGGTTGGCGGCCAAGCCGTCACGTATGCTGAACGTGCGCACATTGACGTAGGGCTGGGCGTTGCACAGCAGGAATATGCATAGGTATATCAGGGTTGATGAGAGGCGCATGATAAGAGATTGTTTTGTTAGTTTGGACTGCAAATATAAGAAAAACTATGTAGAAATCATTACGTTACGTCAGTCAATTGACGAATTAATGTTAAATTTAACGTTGACGGGCATGGAATTGGAAAATTATTCGTAACTTTGCACCTCAATTGCAGAACCGCACCCCTAACCCCTCTCCCAAAGAGAAGGGGACAATCTACACTCTCCCTCTCCCTTTGGGAGGGTTGCGATGGGGGTAATTCTCAATTCTCAATTTTCAATTTGAACGCCCCTTGCTACATAATAGAGGAACGACTGCTGCGCCGCAACCTTGCGTTGATACGCAGCGTGGCAGAGCGTGCGGGTGTGGAGATAATCCTCGCCTTCAAGGCCTTTGCCCTTTGGAAGACATTCCCCGTTTTCAGGGAATACGTGAACGCCACTACGGCCAGCAGCCTTAATGAGGCGCGGCTTGGCAAGGAACTGTTCGGGGCGCCATGTCATACGTACAGCCCTGCATATATAGAAGAGGAGATGGAGGACATCGTGAGGTGCAGCAGCCATGTGACGTTTAACTCGCTGAGTCAGCTGCAACGCTTAGGCCGTTACGCAGAGGGGAAGGCAAGCATCGGGCTGCGCGTCAACCCGGAGTACTCTGAGATAGAGACCGCGCTCTATGACCCCTGCGCACCGGGGAGCAGGTTCGGAGTCACGTGCGAACAGCTGGAAGCCAATTCCCAGTCTTCAACCTTCAACCTTCAATCCATTGACGGCTTTCACATCCATTGTCATTGCGAGAGCAGCGCCGAGGAGTTTGAACGTACCGTGAAGCATGTGGAGGAACGCTTCGGACAGTGGCTTCCTCAACTGAAATGGATAAACTTCGGTGGCGGGCACCTTATGACGCGCAAGGGCTATAACGTGGAACTGCTGATAAGCCTGTTGAAGGACTTCCGCAGCAGATACCCTAACCTGAAGGTTATACTGGAGCCTGGTAGCGCCTTTGCATGGCAGACAGGAGGGCTGCACTGCCACGTGGTGGACATAGTGGAGAATCACGGTATCCGCACCGCTATACTCGACGTCAGTTTTACATGTCACATGCCCGACTGTCTGGAGATGCCTTACTGGCCTGCGGTACGTGGTGCACAATGTAACGAAGGTGAGTATCCGCAGAATCTGCCCCACACTTATCGCCTCGGTGGCAACAGTTGCTTGAGCGGCGACTGGATGGAGTCGTGGACGTTCGACCACGAGCTGCAGGTGGGGGAAGAACTGATACTGGAGGATATGATACACTATACCACGGTGAAGACGACAATGTTCAACGGCATCCAGCACCCCGACATAGCAATAAGGCGCATGGACGGGACGATGGAACTGCTAAGGCATTTCACTTTCGAGGACTACAGGGACAGGATGGACTGAAAACCTCACCCCTAACCCCTCTCCCAAGGAGAGGGGGACAATCTACACTCTCCCTCCCTTTGGGAGGCTTGGGCTGGGGGCTGATTCTCAATTTTCAATTTTCAATTTGAACGCCCCTTGGGAGAGGGCTGGGGAGAGGTATTAATTTGTTAATTTGTTAATTTGTTAATTTGAAACAACAGGTTTGTATATTAGGCTCTACGGGTTCGATAGGTACTCAGGCTCTGGAGGTGATAGAGGCTCACAGTGAACTGTTTGAGGCCTATTGCCTCACGGCGAACAATCAGGTGGAGCTGCTTGCAGAGCAGGCCAGGAAGTTCCGCCCTGCCTGCGTGGTGATAGCCAACGAGGCGAGGTATGGTGAGCTTACGGAGATGTTGGCTGACTGCCCCGATATCAAGGTGTATGCAGGAGCAGAGTCCTTGTGTGAGGTCGTCACCTCACAACCTATCGATATGGTTCTGACTGCGATGGTGGGCTTTGCCGGCCTTGCACCGACCATTAGCGCCATCAAGGCCGGAAAGAAGATATGTCTTGCCAACAAGGAGACGCTGGTGGTGGCGGGAGAGCTGATATGCTCTCTGGCGCAGCAATACAGGGTTCCGATACTGCCGGTAGACTCAGAGCACAGCGCCATCTTCCAGAGCATTGCGGGCGAGGGCGACAATGAGATAGAGAAGATACTCTTGACGGCCAGCGGTGGTCCGTTCCGCCTCAAGACCCTCGACGAGATGCGCTCGGTGACAGCTGCCGATGCGCTGCACCACCCCACATGGGACATGGGAGCGAAGATTACCATCGACTCTGCCTCGATGATGAACAAAGGCTTTGAGGTGATAGAGGCAAAGTGGCTCTTTGGCGTTCCGGCAGAGAAGATACAGGTGCTGATACACCCGCAGAGCATCATGCACAGCGCCGTGCAGTTTCATGACGGCAGCGTGAAGGCCCAGCTGGGTGTGCCCGACATGAGGCTGCCCATACAGTATGCCTTCACTTACCCTGACCGTCTCTTCCTTGGGGGTGACCGTCTGGACCTCTTCAAGCATCCGTTGGAGTTCTTTGAGCCCGATATGCAGAAGTTCAAGTGCCTGGCGCTGGCCTTCGAGGCTCTACGCCGCGGCGGAAATGCCTGCTGCGTTGTGAATGCAGCCAACGAGGTGGTGAACCTTGCTTTCAGGGATGGAAGGATAGGCTTCCTCGATATGGGCGACATCATTGAGCAGACACTGGAGAAAGCTACGGTGATAAAGACTCCTACATACGAGGACTATATCAACAGCGACCATGAGGCAAGAGAGATTGCTAATTCGTTAATTTGTTAATTTGTTAATTCATTAATTTGTTAATGACTCCTTTTTTTATACGCACATTAGAGTTTATTCTTGCGATTACCATCCTTGTGGCTCTTCATGAGGGCGGACATTACTTTTTCTCGAAGCTCTTCGGAGTGAGAGTGAACAAGTTCTATGTCTTCTTCGACTACAAGTTCAAACTGTTCTCCACCAAGTTCGGTTGGTGGCGCAAGCTGCGTGGCCTGCCCCCGGCCAAGAAGAAAGAAGACGGCTCATACGAGTATGAGGGTACGGAATACGGCATTGGCTGGATACCCCTTGGCGGCTATTGCCAGATAGAGGGTATGATAGACGAGACGCAGCATGACCTGGCGAAGCTCTCAGAGCCCGCCAAGTCGTGGGAGTTTCGTGGTAAGCCTGCGTGGCAGCGACTGCTCATCATGATTGGTGGTGTGCTGGTGAACTTCCTCCTGGCCTTGGTGATATACTGCGCCGTGTTCTTCGCTTGGGGCGAGGACTATATCGCAGTGAAGGATATGCCCTACGGCATGAAGTTCAATGAGCAGGCCAAGGAGATAGGCTTTAAGGACGGTGACGTGCTCATAGGCACCGACGAGGTAGAGTTCCGCGAGTTTGGAGCGCAGTTGTTCCGCGACATCATATCATCGAAAGAGGTAAGGGTGAAGCGTGACGGTAAGGAGATGGCTATCTCCACTCCCGCCGATATGTCTTTGCTCACAATGCTCAAGGCCGACCCAATATTCTGCCGTCCCTTCGTGCCTGCCGACATTGACACCATTCTTGTCAATACTCCGGCACAGAAGGCTGGCCTGAAGAAGGGTGACAAGATTATAGCAATGGGCAGCAAGGCTTCTGCTGACAGCATAGCATGGACTCAGATAGACTCTTGGAATACGTTCACATACGAGGTGGGCCGCATGGCGGATATGCTGGAAGAAGGCATCACTCCTGCCGACTCCCTGCGTATACTGACGAAGGAGATAGCTTACCAGAGGGCAGGCGGAGAGCAGGACACCGTGACGGTGACTTTCGATATGCCCCAGGGCGCGGAGTCTCCTCTTATGGGAGTAGGAATGACAAGCATTGCGAAATATGTCGAGCCAACCCACATCGACTATAACCTGTTGAGCTGCATCCCTGCCGGCTGTGGATATGCCATCGACATGCTGGGAGGATATGTCAGCGACCTGCAGTATGTGTTTACCAAGGAAGGAGCGAAGAGCCTCGGCGGCTTCGGTGCCATCGGCTCCATGTTCCCACCCATGTGGGACTGGTATATGTTCTGGATGATGACAGCCTTCCTGTCCATCATTCTCGCATTCATGAACATCCTGCCTATCCCTGCTCTTGATGGCGGACATGTGCTCTTCCTGCTCTACGAGATGATATTCGGACGCAAGCCAAGCGACAAGTTCATGCTCCGTGCAGAATACGTGGGTATGGGTATACTGCTGCTGCTCATGGTGGTAGCAAACCTCAACGATATCCTGAGGTTCTTTGGAGTGATGTAGGACCTCACCCCTAACCCCTCTCCCAAGGAGAGGGGAACTTCAAAAGAATGGACGACTGAACTTTAATATAATATGGTACATGCTTATGTGACATCCAAAACAGGAAACTACGATATTCTTAAGGAATTGGCAAAAGAGAACAGGAAGACAATGACTGCTGCCGAATCATTTCTTTGGGGATATATTAGGAACAAGAAGCTGTGATACCGATTTAGAAGGCAGCATCCAATAGATGATTTCATTGTGGACTTCTTATGTTTGCCATTAAAGCTGGTTGTAGAAGTAGATGGCGGATATCATAGAACAGATTATCAGACAGAATTGGATGAACAGCGGTCTGCATTCTTAATAGAAAGTGGATACCACATAATCCGTTTCACTAATGAGGAAATCTTACTAGACATCGCATCAGTGATATCAGTTACAAAGGAAAAAATGGTTAAAATTCAGAAAGAGTGTAATTTTAGCAATAAGCCTACAACCTGTGCCACCCCCTCCTTGGGAGGGGGCAGGGGGAGGTTACTAATCTTCTCCGCACCATCTGGTAGTGGAAAGTCTACTATTATCAATTGGCTGATGCAGGAGCATCCCGAGTTGCGGATGCATTTCTCCATCAGCTGTACCTCGCGTCCTCCCCGAGGACAGGAGCAGGACGGTGTGGAGTATTTCTTCCTCACGCCAGAGGAGTTCCGCAAGAAGATAGAGAACGGGGAGTTTGTGGAATATGAAGAGGTATATGCTGACCGTTATTACGGAACATTGAAGGCACAGGTGGAACGTCAGCTTGAGGCTGGCGAAAATGTGGTGTTTGATGTTGACGTGCATGGTGCCATGAACATCAAGCAGGCATACGGCAATGACGCCCTGAGTCTCTTCATCCAGCCCCCGTCGATAGAGGCTCTGCGCCAGCGCCTTGAGGGCAGGGGCACAGAGAAGGCTGAGGAGATAGAGAAAAGAATTGCGCGTGCAGCGTATGAGCTGACGTATGCTGAGAAATTCGATACGGTCATCATCAACGATGACCTTGAAACAGCCAAGCAGGAAACGCTTCAGCAGATACTACGATTCATAGAAGGCTGATAAACACGATATAGGCAGCCAACGCTTAGATGACAGACAGCAACGGAAGACTGATGCTCAGGGGACACATATACATGTTGATAGCCACTTTGATGTGGGGCATGATGGCACCTATCGGTAAGGATGCCATGCTTCATGGTATCAGCGGCTTAAGTATGGTGGGCATCCGTGCTTGCGGCGGAGCTTTGCTCTTCTGGCTGGCCAGTGCCGTCACTCCTCATAAGGAGGAGCATACCGTGCGGCTTGGCAGGAAAGAACTGCTGGCTCTGTTTGGTGCATCGCTGTTTGCGATGGTGTTCAATCAATGTGGCTTTATCATTGGCCTGAGCATTACCTCGCCCCTTAATGCTTCAATCATGACCACCACAATGCCCATTATCACGATGGGACTTGCTGTGCTGATACTGAATGAGCGCGTCACCAAAAGGAAGCTGTGCGGCCTGATGCTGGGATGCCTGGGAGCGCTGACGCTGATCACCGCTTCTGTAGGAGGACGAAGAGAGGGTGGTGTGCTTCTTGGCGACTTGTTGTGCATGGGTGGACAGTTCTCTTATGCTTTCTACCTCACGGCTTTCAAGGATGTCATATCGCGCCACAGCGCCGTGACGTGCCAAAAGTGGATGATGCTCTTTGCTGCTATTGTGGTGATGCCTTTTGCCCTTCCCTCATTGATGAAGGTTGACTGGGCAGGGCTCTCTCCTGTGACATACGCTGAGACAGCCTTCGTCATCGTGGGTGGCACGTTCTTGTCGTTCCTCTGTTGCACAAAGGCACAGCAGATTCTTCGTCCTACCGTTGTGGCGATGTATAACTATGTGCAGCCGATTGTTGCATGCACGCTAAGTGTGATAATGGGTCTGGGAATCTTCGGCTACAGCCATTTGCTTGCCGTAGCCCTTGTCTTCACGGGTGTGTATCTGGTGAATCACAGCAGATCAACAAATTGAGAATTGAGAATTGAAAATTGAGAATTATCGCGGGCGAGACGCCCACGTCCCTTTAAGCATTAAGCTTTAAGCTTTATACATTAACTTCGTTGACCCGCTCAGGATGCTCCTTGAAACGACAAGCGTTTCATAGTCGCCTCATTCGGGGTTCGTGAAATTCGTGAAATTCGTGGTCGTTATAGACATGCGAAAGTTGAATCACTTTATACAATCTCCCTGAACCAATGATCAAAGAGCTTGAAATGTGACAGCGTCATCTCTGGTGCATCGCCTGTTGTGGGGCGTAGGGTGTCGAGGCGGCATAGCGGTATGTCCCTGTACATGGCAGCCACGAGGGAATAAGTGCTGGGTGGACCAATGATAAAGTCGCATTGTGAGAGCATGTGCAGGTCTTCTACGGCGTTGCCTGCAAGGTGGTGTATGTGAATGTCTGCATCATCTGTCAAAGATTCGAAGGTGCTGGCCGATACTGCGGGGTCGTTAGTGGCAAGATACACATGAACCACATGGCCTGGGAACAATCCTGCAAACTGTCTGATATAGTCCGCGTAGGTGGCATCGTCATAACAGTACATGCCGTCTTTCCATTGCGCATAGTCACCGCGACGTATGTGTACGCCCAGCCTTACAATAGGCTTGCCGGCAGTGCCCCCTTCACACTCGCTCATCTTATTGTCAACGGGCTCCGTATATTGCGGATCGATGGTGAAGAGGCCGCAGATTTCATTGCGATATTTCAGGAAGAGGTCATAGAACCTTGCATACCATCCGCTCACCACGATGTGTCTCTTTCGCAGCATCAGTTGCTCAAGGGCTGCAGCGTCACAGTCTTCATGCTTGAAACTGGCCGTAGGGATGAGACGCAACGCCGCACCGTATTTTGCCAACAGGTATAGAGGAAAGCTGACAAGGTCGGAGTGGCTAATCTTGAAGAACTTGTATTTGTAGCTGAAACGCATGGAGATGACCTTGCGGCCATGTTCACGGCCCCAGGCATATACATGTGCATACTGCAACAGGTTGTTGCACATCTGGCTTTTGTCTCTTGCGAATATCATTTAAGTGAAGAGTGAAGAGTGAGAATTGAAGATGTCTGCGATAGTATCGCAGACTCTCGGACGAAAGTGAAGAGTGAAGAATCGGCTTGCGTCGGGGATTTAGTTCGTCACCGTTCTTCAATATAGTCATATAATTTTTGCAGGTAGGCCTTTGACTGGCGTGTGAGGTGTGTGGTGTCTCCTTGTGCGCTGACGGTCTTGCTGGTGGTGTTGTCGTATATCACGTACCCCTTGTCTTTGACAAGTCCTATCGCATCTGGGAAAGTGAAGATGGCATAGTGGGCAGTCTCTGCATCGAGCAGGTTCTTTGAGAACTTAAACTCCTCATGGCCATATCCCAGCAGAGACAGCACTGTAGCTGCAATGTCTGTCTGACAACCTACTGTGTTGTTCCGTCCTACCAGGTCCTTGGGCAATGCGCCGCCGGTGATTATGAGCGGTATCTCATAGCGCCATAGTTCGTAGTTGTCGAGTTGCTTGGGGTAAGCACCCAGATGGTCGGACACTATGACTATGATAGTCTTATCCCAACACGGTAACGCCCTCATCCTTTTTATGAACCTGCCCAAACACATGTCGGCATAACTGAAGGCATTGAGTTCAGGAGAGGACGGTATCTTGTTGTAGTCAGGTACATCGAATGGTTCATGGCTACTGGAGGTCATAAGGCTGTAGAAGAAAGGCTTTCCGCCGGCCTTGTTGGCCTCAATATCAGCTATGATACGCTCATAGACAGGTCCGTCGGCTACGCCCCATTTCCCCGTATGCTGCTTACGGGGGAAGTCTGCGTCTGACACTATCTTCTGAAAGCCCGTCCCTACGAAGTAGGAGCGCATGTTGCTATAGTTTATGTCACCACCGTAATAGAACGCCGTAGCATATCCATTGGCACTCAGGGTGCGGGCTATTGAGGGCAGGACGGTGCTCTTTCGCGGCTGGTCCATAATGCTCATGGTTGTCTGGGCAGGCAAGGCACTGTGTATGGCCACCAGAGCGCGGTCGGTCCTAAAGGTGTTGGCATAGAAACGCGTGAAGTAAAGCCCATCCCTGCTGATGCTGTCAAGACACGGTGTGACTCCCCTGACACGGCCCACATCTGACATGATAAACTTAGAGAAACTCTCAAGCGAGATGAGTATAAGGTTTGCTCCCTCCGCCTTCAGCGTATCCGTCGCCTCATGAGTGTTGGTTTGGGAAGGGGAAGCCAATTCCTCCATCACTTTTGTCGCATCCTCATCGCTCATAAAGCGGTATTTGCTACCGATTTCTTCCTGATGCAAGGCAGACTCAACGAAGGAGAAGACGGGATTTACCGTTGCATGGTTCATCCTTATATCGTCGGAGAAATACACGCTGCCCGTATGGTTGGTACCCGTGCCGAACCCGCCGCGTATGGGAATTATTAGCAAGGCGGTGAGAATAAGCAACACGATGCTTCCCAATAGCTTCTGTTTGCGAAACTCTATCCGCTTCAGGCTACGCACAACCAACAGCAAAGGGAGAGAGATGGCTATTGTCAGCAGTATTATAGCGGCCAGCGCCACCGTCACCTGCTCCCATGAGAGGCTGGCCATAGCATCGGCGGGGGAGGTGCGCAGGTATAGCAGCGACGTACTGTCAAGGGGAAAGCCCCAATAACTGTATAAGCCTATGTTTGATACATAGGCCAAGCCAACAAGGAAGGCCGTCACGACTGTGTATCCTCGCCAAAGCCAATGCAGCGCACTGCCTTTATACCACAATGAAACGATGAGCATCAGTCCCGGCAAGAGCATCAGATACCCCGCCACAGCCATGTCAAGGCGCAAACCATAAAACAGCGACAGGGCCTGTTCGCCAAAAGAGGACGCTGAGAGAAGATCCTGATAATATGCCAGGAACCCCAATCGTCCCACCACGCCTACTATGACCCACAGCAGAAACAGGTATATAAATGTACGAATATGCCTAATCATGGTACAAAGGTACGATTAAGTCATGAGATATGCAAGAAAAAGAACTCACTTTTTTCTTGCATATCCGTGGCGGAGTACTTTCGGTGTAAGCCAAAGGTACGATTAAGTCATGAGATATGCAAAAAATCACTCTGAAATTTCGTTATTTCACAAAAAGATGCTAACTTTGCAGGCGTAATGGGATACAACAAGGAGCGATACCGTACTCTGAAGAATATTGCATACTACATCTTGTTTGGCGTGTGGTATGTGGTGTCGTGTCTGCCTATGTGGTTCCTGTACGCCATCTCTTCATTCGTTTCTGCCATACTATTTTATATAATAAGGTATCGCAGGAAGGTGGTGCACCAGAACATCAAGGAGTCTTACCCCGCCCTTTCCGATAAGGAGCGCTGGAAGATAGAGCGTCGCTTCTATGTGTATTTCTGCGACATCCTCATGGAGAGCGTGAAGTTCTTCTCTATCTCTGAGAAGGAGATACGTAAGCGCATGCAGTTCAAGGGACTGGAGTTACTCGAAGACTCCTGCCGCAGGGGCAAGTCATGCGGGTTCTTCCTCGGACATTACGGCAACTGGGAGTGGATAAGCAGCATACCGCTGTGGCTCGATCCGAAGACAGGTAAGTGTACGCAGCTCTATCATCCATTGGAGAACTATGTCACCGATCGCCTCATCTCTTATACCCGTGAGCGTTTCGGTAGCACCAATATCCCTACTAACGAGTCTATAAGGCATTTCGTGAAGTACAGGAAAGAGGGTCGTCCTATCCTCGTGGGATTCATTGCCGACCAGGCACCTTTCTGGAGCAATATCTATTATTGGACTTCATTCCTCAATCATCCCGACACTCCGGTCTTTACTGGGGCTGAGCGTATCATGAAGAAATTCGATATGGATGTCTACTATATGGACGTGCAGCGTGTCAGCCGCGGGCATTATGTGGTAGAATGCAAGCTCATTACCACGAAGCCCAACGACTGTGAGGATTTCTATCTTACTGAGACATATACACGCATGCTTGAAGAGACTATCAACAGGGCCCCAGCCTACTGGCTGTGGAGTCACAGGCGTTGGAAGCGCACCAAGGAAGACTGGCTGCGCATCACTGAGGGAGGATTGAAATTAGGCGAACACCATGCCGTTCATGGCATTAACCAGATGTAAAGACAGATATGATACCCAAGATAATACACTACTGCTGGCTCAGCGACGATCCGTTCCCTCGTAAGATACGTCGCTGCATGGACTCATGGCAGAAGACGCACCCGGAATACGAGATAAAGCGTTGGAGCACCAAGAATTTCGACATCAATTCCGTGCCTTATGTCAAGGAGGCTTACGAGGCTCGCAAATGGGCCTTTGCTGCAGACTATATCCGCATGTACGCCCTCTACACCGAGGGTGGCATATATCTCGACTCTGATGTGTTGCTGCTGAAGAAGTTTGATGATTTCCTCGACAATGCCTTCTTCTCCAGTATGGAGTATCACCCCATACAGATTGAGAAGACGGGCTGCATGCAGTATATTGATGCAGAGGGTCATCGCACCGCCGATGTGTTTATTGAAGGCATACAGATACAGGCAGCCGTGATGGGGGCCGAGGCTGGCAGCCCCTTCGTCAAGGAAGTGCTCGACTGGTACAGCGACAAGCATTTCGTCAAGGAGGACGGCTCGCTGCGCACCGATGTGCTGTCGCCATATATCTATGCCCGTGTGGCTGAGAAACGAGGTTTCGTATATAAGGATATAGATCAGCAGCTGCCAGGCCGCATACATATCTACCCATCAGAGACTTTTGCAGGCAACAAACACGAGGTGACGCCGCGCAGCTATGCCATACACCTCTGTGCACACAGCTGGCATCTCACACCATGGGAAAAGATACGCCGATTCTTCCACTCCGTATTCTAATCCCCGTTCCCGTTCCCGTTATCGTTCCCGTTCCCGTTATCGTTTTCGTTATCGTTCCCGTTATCGTCCCCGTTCCCGTTATCGTTTTCGTTATCGTTTTCGTTTTCGTTCCCGTTATCGTTATCGTCATGAACCTTCTTTTCTTCGTCGTAGGCCCAGCCCCCATACTCCACATGCAGGCAATGTACGCCATTCGTACTGCCTATGCCCATGCACGTCCCGATGACAGGTTATACATCCTCACCGATGCACCAGCGCTATATGCCAGCCTGCCCATCGTGACGGTGTTACCGCTGACTGCCGAAGAGATAAGCCGTTGGAAGGGAGACCAGGGATATTTCTTCCGCGTGAAGATCAATGCTATACGCAAGTTTGTTGCGGCTCATCCCGACGAGGATGTGATGTTTATGGATAGCGACACCTATTGCATACAGGACTTCTCCGGCATCCCAGCGTTGCTCTCACAGGGGTATGGCGTGATGCATCTTGACGAAGGGAGTATGGAGCAGATGAAGGGACAGTCAGGGGAGATGTGGCAGCAGACCTGCGGCAAGACCTTTGCCGGCATCACCATAGGTCTGCAGCACCACATGTGGAACAGCGGCATCGTGGCTATCCCTGCCGCAAACGCGGTAACTGTTATGGACAAGGCGTTAGAACTGTGCGATGCCTTTCTTGCTGCTGGAGTAACATGCTTTAATCTTGAGCAGTGGGCTGTAGCTATTGCCCTGCAGGAAGAGGTGAGGCAGCACACCATACGTGAGGCACACCGGCTCTTCGGTCACTATTGGCATCACAAATATGTTTGGTGTGAATACATCACGCGTTTCTTCACATATTCCTATGCATACGGACGAACCCTTGAGCAGGAACTGGAAGCGATACGCCACACCCACCACCGAAGCCTTGCACGCAAACTTGCAATAAAGAGGACCCTCCTCAAACTGCTGCACTAAGCATTTAGCTTATTTAAAGCTTAAAGGGACGTGGGCGTCTCGCCCGCGACAATGTTCAATGTTCAATGAAAACAAACTTTCTCGTTATACATGTAAAAGGTCAGCGCTCGCGTGAGGCGTTCATAGAACAGCAGCTCGCGGCTCTTGATATGCCTTACAGCTACATCCTTGATGGCAACAAGGAGGACCTCACGCCTGAGATACTCGACACTTGGTTCAGTGGCGAGATGCATAGCGTGGGCCCTGCTGCCAGCTGTACCTACAAACATCTGCTGGCTTGTCAGCATATTGTTGATAACGACCTGGATGGGGCATTGATAATAGAGGATGACCTGCGTTTCTACTCTCGTTTCAAGAACTTTTTTATGAAGAGCCTTGACGAGATACGTACCTTGCATGCTGATGAGCCGCTTATCACCAACTATGAGGAGAGCAGTCTCATGCTTGTGCCACGCAGCAAGCGCATCAAGGGCAAGGTGCTACATCTTGCCTCACGCGACCGTTTCGCTGGCTGCTACTATGTTAACCGCACTGCCGCTCTGACGATCCTCTCCTTTGTCAGGGAGCATAAGACCGACGTGCCCATCGACCGTCTGCACAGCCTCTTGACGGAGAAAGGTCTGATAAACTATTACTGGAGCTATCCCTGCCTTGCATGCCAGTGTAGCTGTGACGGCACTATGCCCACCATGATACCGACGCGGCCACGCCCGCTCAAGCGACTCAAATGGCTCTATAAGCGCATCTATAAACACCTGCTTTACTCTCTGCGTTGAAACGTTTTTATTATACATACTTTCGCCATACCCGCAAGAACAGCCACCTGAGCTATTTCCTGCGTAGCATCATCAGGTATATCATGCCGCAATGGTATCTCAACCTGAGAGTGAGGGCCATACGTCGCCGTTACTCACGTATGACGGAAGAGGAACGTAAGTATGTTGATGACCGCGTTGACTACTACTGCAAGTTCTGCGACAGCATACTTTTGCCCGATGATGCTCCGCAGCTCTCTGGGTTCACGTATAAGCAGCGGGAGTCATATGTTCATGACTACGTCAACAGCACATATTTCTTTGATGCCTACGAATACATACGCTTCTATCCCAAACATCTGCGTTGGGCCTATAACCCAGGCGACGTGAACTATCTCTTCCCCGTTCCTGAGATAACGAAGAGCCGTCCTGTTGCCTCTCCCCCCGCTGGAGAGCCAGAAATGCCTCTTCCCGTTGGAGAGTCTGCGATACCATCGCAGACAAACCGCAACAACATCCTTCTCAACCTCGACAAGGTGCGCCACTTCACTTGGATTACCGACCCGTTCTCGTGGGAGGAGAAGGAGTGCCGCATCCTCTTCCGTGGCGATGCCTCGAATAAGCCGCGCCGTCTGCGTTTCATTGAGATGTGGAAGGACCATCCTTGGTGCGACCTTGTCAGCACGGGCAATATGTCGCTCTACGACCATCTGTCCTATCGTTACATCATGGCCCTCGAGGGCAACGACGTAGCGAGCAACCTGAAGTGGGTGATGAGCAGCAACTCTGCTGCCGTCATGCCGCGTCCCACGTGTGAGACGTGGTTTATGGAAGAACGCCTCATCCCCGGCTATCATTATATTGAGATAGCCGCCGACTATCACGACCTCATTGATAAGATTTCTTATTATGAGGCACACCCCGGGGAGGCAAAAGAAATCGTGGAACATGCCCACCAGTGGTGCAAGCAGTTCCACGATAAAAAGCGTGAAGACCTGATTTCAGTACGTGTCCTTGACAAGTACTTCCGTCTTACCGGACAATCACTCAGCTAATTCTACCTGAATACCGGCAGAGATAAACCAGTTTGCAAGAATCGACTGGTATTGTCGCAGCAGGTATGCGGGCCCGTCGAGTTCTCTTGTCATTATGGTGTTATACGCCTCATCAACGGTGGCTACTTCTCCCTTAGCACCAGAAGGCGCGGTGGTGAGGTAGTTATACACAGCCATAAGGTCGGTAATGCTTATACCAGAGTCATCCAGCATCTCGTAGAGTGCCGTGAGGTCCAAGCCCACCTTCTCCAGAGCGTTATTCACCTTTGTCAGTATTGAGAAGAAATCAGGTGCCGCACCTGAACCGTTGCCGTTGCCGCTGGTGGCGTCTTTGATGATTTTCCTCAGGTCGATGCCCCAACTCTCAAGGGCCTTTATCGCTTTCATCAGGTCAAGATCCTTCACTATAGTGTTATAGCCGCGGTTCAATTCACCTTCATAATACATCACAGGCCACAACTGCAGCGCCGCAGCTGTCTGTATGAACCATGTTACTGCCGTCACACCGTGATCTACCTTGAAGAGGATGGTGTTGGTCTGCAGGTTTGTCTTTCCGGGCACTATGCTTGGCTTGAATCCCTGATCCTTCATCCATGAGAAGACACCGCGTACTGACTGTATGGGCGTATAGGAGTCGTGACGTGAATTGGTGATGAAGAATTTCTGTGTCTTGTCGATGTCCCAGCCCTCAGTGAGGCTTATCTCTTTCAGTTTATTGCGTATCACCTTCGCTTCTTCGCTGTTCACGTCAAGGTAGAGGGGCTGAAAGACATGTTTCAGGCTGTCGGTGGCAATGAGTGTCTTCAATGCGTCTGTGTGGTACTTCTTCTGTAGTATCCACTCATTGATGTGGGAAGCCACAGGGTCCTTGAAGACCTTGGTATAGTCCAGTCCGAGATGGTATGTCTCGTTGAGACTTACAATCATCAGCACTATGCCGGGCATGTAGCTTGCTGTGGGCTGTTTCACCATCTCTGTATAAGCCTTTTCGAGATCGAGGGGACCGCCTCCAGCGAAAGTCTTGTCGAAGACAATGCCCTTGTCACGATACTCATTGTCGCGTACCTTGGCAACAAACATCGCCTCGCTGCCTCCCTGTGAGTATCCTATATTGAAGAGGTATTTACCCTGGTCTATGTTACGGTCCTTCATGAGCTGTCGTGCCGCCAGCAGTCCGTCGAGCGAGTTGCGGGCATTGACACTACCGCAGAGGAAGGCCTGTGGACGGTCTGCTGAAGCACCGAGGCCGATATAGTCGCTCATCACCATGATGTAGTTGGGCTTCAGGGGGTTGGCTATGATGCACTGGCTCAGGTCTTCGCCTCTGACCGTAGGAGCAGCCTTGGCATCGGAATGGGTGTAGTGGTTGTAGAGTATGACACCGTCGCAGGGCACTGTGCGCGAATATATCTCAGAAGGGATGAGGATGAGTCCGCTGATGGTCAGGGGCTTGCCGTCAGCATCCGTTGAGGTGTATTCGTAATGTATGCGGTGAACGTCGCGTCTTCCCATTGTTATGGGAATGGTATCTATGAAGGCACGGATGGAGGTGTCATTCTCCATTACTATTTTATAAGAGGTGTCCTGCGCTGACAGTTTCAGGACACTAAGCATCATTATGAGTAGTATTGCTGATATCTTGTTCATGTCATTCCTCCTTTCATTCAATAGTTATTTTTCTCGCCTTCTTGCCGTCAAACACTATGAACATACCCTTCGTAGGCTTGTCCACGCGCTGTCCCTGAAGGTTGTACCAAACAGTCCCGTTAGTGTTTTCGCTCCCGTTCCCGTTAACGTTGATAATCCCGCTCTTGCTGTCAGTCACTTCGAATGTGGCGGCAATAGGGAAATGATCACCTAAAGGTGCACCATTTACCATGTAACCCTCTTTGTCGCAGCTGAAGCTTACGGCTTTTATCTGCTTGCCCACTGTGGGGTTGATATACAGAATTTTGTCGAGCGTCTCGCCTGTCGTCACTTCATGGTCGAGGGTGGTGTTGCCCTCCTCGTAAGTGGGATAGACACCACTGTTCTTCAGTTCTACCCACACGTCCTTCACCGTTGCCTTGCCGGTAGCCTCGATGGCATCAATGAAGATTTCCTTCACACGGTCGCGCAGATAGAAGGAGTTGACGTCACCCAGCACTATCACGGGTCTCTCGTCAAAATGCTCCATGATATAGTCGCGCAGCTGCTCCCACTGTGCCTGGCGTGCCTGACGGTCGGGTGTGGCCTTGCCCTCAGCGGTGTCAAGTTCATTCTCGGCATCCATGTGCATGTTGTACACCACGATGCCTGTGCCGTCGGTCAGCGTGGCCTCATAGCGGCGAAAACCCTTGGTCACCATCATGTCATTGTCGTGACTGAACTTTCCGAAACCGTCGTTCCATGCTGTGCGCTCACCGCTGCCGGGCTGCATTGTGATGTTGCTCCTCCAGCAGGCACCAAGACCGTCACATGGGAAACGGAGGTTCTGCAGGTAGCGGAAGTCGATGGAGTAGCCCTCCAAACCAATGCTGCCCGACCATGTGTCGAAGGTGTAAGTGTCTTCCAGCACCGATGTCAGTTCATCGTGATAATTAAAGTCCTCCTGCATGAAGACCATGTCATAATTCTTTTTGGTGAGGTACTTGCTTATCCTCACGCTGCCTGCACTACCTGGGCCTTCCGGGTTCACGTTGAACATCAGAATCTTCTGTGGTAGGCCTTCAACATTCAGCGTAGTAATGCTAAAGTTTTCTGCCCTTGCAGAAAATGGCAAGCATGTCGAAATAATTAATAATGTAAGTAAACGTATAATCATATTTTTTGTCTGTTTATGTGATTATTTATTGGCGTTCCCGTCCCCGTTTTCGTTATCGTTATCGTTCTCATGCTTCCCTCGGTGAAGGTCAAAGCGGTGCAGGAAGAAGTTAAATGCCTCCAGACCTATCAGCACGAATACTGTTGATGCTATGGCGAGGAGATACATTCCTCCGCCGCAGGCCATTCCGATGGCAGCAGTGACCCATACGCCAGCTGCGGTGGTGAGGCCGCGAACGGTGTTCTTGTGTATCATGATAGTGCCGGCACCGATGAAACCAATGCCTGTTACCACCTGTGCAGCGATGCGCGACACGTCGAGACGGATGGGTGACTGGAAATCATCGCTCAGCACGCCCTCAAAGCCATAGGCTGATATTATCATGAACAGCGCCGAACCGAGGGCCACGAGGAAATGTGTGCGAAAGCCTACGGCCTTCTCACGATATTCGCGCTCAAGGCCAATCATGCCGCCTAAGCACGAAGCAATAAATATTCGGGTTATAAATGTTAGTTCCACTTTTCAATCTTAAATTTTCAATCTTTAATTCGTCTTCGTTCCCGTTCCCGTTTTCGTTTTCGTCTTCGTAGGTGCAAAGCACCGTTTCGTACCCAGGGACGTGGGCGTCCCGCTCGGGGTTCAATCTTCAGTGTTCAAAGCTTTATTCTGTTTCAGGGCCTCAACAAACTCACTGATTTTATGCATCTCTCTCGGTATGCGTATTCTCTGTGGACAGTGAGGCTCACATTGTCCGCATCCTATGCAGTGGTCTGCCTGACGTGCGCGAGGCACGGCACGATCCAGCCCTATGAGGTATTTGTCGCGCAGTTCCCAGTATTGTTTGTTCATCTTCAGGCGCGGCAGCGTACCGTCGTTCTTGCATTTGTTATAGTGCACGAAGATGCCAGGTATATCGATGCCGTAAGGGCAGGGCATGCAGTATTTACAGTCATTGCATGGTATGGTCTCCAACCCCACTATCTGCTCGGCAACGGTTGTCTGCAGGTATTGCATCTCAACGTTGGTAAGAGGTTTCAGTGGACAGTAGGAGAGGAGGTTGTCCTTCAGGTGTTCCATAAATGTCATGCCTGAGAGTACGGTGAGCACCCCTTCGGGCGTACCGGCATAGCGGAAGGCCCACGATGCTACGCTGCGCTCAGGGTCGCGGCGCTTCAGCTCCGTAGCGAGATACTGTGGCAACTTGCTAAGACGCCCTCCCAGCAGCGGCTCCATAATGACGGCGGGGATGCCCAGCTTCTGCAGTTCTCCATAGAGATAGCGAGCATCGGTGTTCTGGTCGTTGATCTCGTCGGCATAATTCCAGTCAAGGTAGTTGAGCTCTATCTGCACAAAGTCCCATTGGTATTTGTCGTGATGAGCCAGCAGATAGTCAAACACCTCTATGTCGCCGTGATAGGAGAAACCGAGGTTGCGTATGCGTCCTGCCTTGCGTTCTGCGAGCAGAAAGTCGAGGATGCCGTTATTCAGGTAGCGCCCCTCAAGGGACTCCATCCCACCCATGCCGATGCCGTGCAGGAGGTAGTAGTCGATGTAGTTCACCTGCAGCTCCTTCATGGAGTTGTGGTACATCTCGATGCTGGCCTCACGGCTCCAGGTGTCAGGCGCGAAGTTCGACAGCTTCGTGGCCACATGATATTCTGACCGCTTGTGGCGGCTCAGGGCTATGCCTGTGCTGCGTTCCGATAGTCCTTGGCAATAGGCTGGGGAGGTGTCGAAATAGTTCACGCCGTGCTCTATGGCATAGTCCACTTGGCGGTTCACCATCTCCTGGTCAATCTCATCGCTACTCTCGCGCGCTGAGGGACTGCTGCCTTTGGTCGGAAGACGCATCATGCCAAAGCCCAGCAGCGACACCTCCTCGCGAGTCTTGGGGTTGGTGCGGTAGGTCATCTTACCCACGGGTGGCTCCACCTGACGAACATAGTCTTCGGCAGCGGGGTTATCAGCCTGCTTCTTGCAGCCTGTCAGCAACGCCGCAGCACCAGCGGTGCCACCAGCAAAAAGTTTCAGGAATTGACGTCGGTCTATATTGTTGTTGTTCATTGGACGTTGTTTTTTGTCGTTATACCGTTATTACGTTATACCGTTAATATTCAATATTCAATTATCAATCTCTCCCTCCCCCAGGGGAGGGCCGGGGGGCTTTTATATTTCTTTGTGAACCTCATGCCCCTCAACGTATATGGCAGAGAAAGGTCGTGCCGGACACAGATACTCGCATGCTCCGCATCCTATGCATCTTTCCTCGTTCACGGCAGGCACGTATGGTCCCTCCTCATCGTCGGGGTCGAGTGGCACCATCTCGATGGCCTGCACGGGACAGTGGCGGGCACAGTTGCCGCATTCTACACCGTCCGTGACGGAGACGCAGTTCTTCTTTATCCATACGGCATGTCCTATCTGTGTGGAGGCTTTGTCCTCCTTCTTGATAGGTTTGATGGCTCCTGCCGGACATACCTCTGAGCAGCGGTTGCATTCGGGGCGGCAATAGCCGCGCTCATAGCTCATGACGGGTTGCATGAGGTGCAGCAGGTCGGTAGAGGGACGCAGCACCTGGTTGGGGCATTCTGAGATGCACAGCTGACATCCCGTGCAGCGTTGCTGCATATTGCGCAGGGAGAGGGAGCCTGGAGGCGTGAGAGGTGTCTGTCGCGTCGGAGCAACCTTGTCGGCTATCTCGGCAAGGCCACCGTCAACCTTCTTTTTCTCCTGAGCCATAGCAGCCGTTGCCAACAGCGCACTCGATGCAAGGAAAGTGCGGCGGGAAGAGTCGGTATTGCTTGCGATACTTGATTCGCTGGAACCTGTAGAATCCATAGAATCTGTAGAATTTCTTGAATCTATAGTACCACTAAATCTCATAGAATACTTCAGTGCCCCGTGGCGGCAGCTCTTCTGGCAATCGCCGCATACTACGCAGCGCGAGGCATCCACCGTGTGTGTCTTATAGTCGATGCAGGCGGCCTTGCAGTTCTTGGTACAGAGGGAGCAGTTCTTGCACTTCTCCACGTCGAAGCGTATCTTCAGCAGCGAGAAGCGTGAGAAGAACGATAGTATCGTACCCACCGGACAGATGGTGTTACAATAGGTACGTCCGTTGCGCCACGCCAGGACAGCCAGCACGATGAGTGTTACTGCTGCAATCACCAGTGATGGTAGGGCCCGCAGCCAGATGTCGGAGTGGTAGAAGGCGTAGCTGTCATAATGCTCGGCAATAGCAGCAAGCACATTGTTGCCAGCCTGATAGACGGGTTGTAGCAGGTTCGTGGCAATGCGTCCGAAGGCAGAGTAGGGGGCCAGCAGCTGTACGATGGTTCCCAATCCCAGGAAGAAGCAGGCTATGAAGCCTACCAGCACGCCTATGCGCAGCCACCTCTTCTCCTTCGAGAAGGTGTAGCGGTTTTTCTTTGCCTTCTTGCCAAACCACCCGAAGATGTCTTGCATGATGCCCAAGGGGCAGATGACGGAGCAGTAGATACGTCCGAAGATGAGTGTCAGCACCAGCAGAAACGCAATGACGATGACGTTGAGGGCAAGGATGGCCTCCAATAACTGCAGTTTCGCCAGATCTCCCACCATGTGATGGGCAGTGCCGGTAAAGTCAACAAACAGCCACGTGATGCCAATAAACACCAGCGAGGCAAGGGCTATGCGAATTTTTCTTAACATATAGTTGGTTCCAATCTTCAATTTTCAATCTTCAATCTTCAATGGCTAACCGCCACCACAAGGATGCTCATCTCATAGAGCAGGTATATAGGCAGGGCCACCACGAAGAGTGTGAAGGCATCTGCCGTAGGTGTTATGATGGCTGCCACGATGAGAATGGCCACGAGGGCATGTCGGCGATAGTCAGACATCATCGAGGCATTGATAAGTCCCATGCGTCCCATGAGGGCCGATACTACGGGCAGTTCGAACACCACCCCCATCACCAGGCTCATGCTCAGCAGCGTGTCGATATATGACTGCAGGGTAAGCATATTATCGACGTCGGCACTCACCTGGTAGGTGCCCAAGAAACGCACTGTCAAGGGGAATACCACGAAATAGTTTACGATGGTGCCGAGGATGAACATCACGTATGCCGCTCCGACAATCCACACGGCGTAGCGACGCTCGTTCCTGTACAGCGCAGGCGAGACGAAGCGGAACGCCTCATATATAATGTAAGGTGAAGCCAGCAGCAGACCTGCATACATCGCCGTGCGAATGTGCACCATGAACTGCTCCGTCAGACCTGTGTTCATCAGGTGCAACTGGAACGTCTCCGTTCCCAGCAGCCGATAGGTGATGAAATCGCTGCTACGGGGTGCCAGCACCACGCTGAACAGCCAGTCTTTCATCACGAAAGCCGCTACGGCAAGCAGCGCTACGGCAAGCAGCATACGCATCAAAGACGTGCGCAGAGCATCAAGATGATCCCAGAAAGTACCGCTGTCACTTGACATCGTTCCCGTTATCGTTTCCGTTCTTGTCTCCCCTCTCTTCTGGAGAGGGGTCGGGGGTGAGGTTCCCGTTTCCGTTCATCCCATCCTTGAAACTCTTTACACCGCGTCCAAGTCCTTGCATCATCTCAGGAATCTTCTTGCCTCCGAAAAGAAGAAGGATGATAAACGCAATGACAAGTATTTCCTGCATGCCTAATCCAAACATAATATTGTCGATTAAATTATGGTTAAAAGATAAAGTACGTGGGCAAAGTTACGAAAAAAAACTTTCACCACCAAAAGAAAAGCCGAAAAAATGCATCAAGCCCTTGAGCGCTATAACAAATTGAACTTTCTATTTAATAAAATATGTGTTATCCTGTCATTAGATGATAATTTCTGATAGGAATATCGATTATTTTGACTAACTTTGTCCCCGAAAGAACTAAAAAGCGAACAATCAACTCCAACAAATGAAACGGATTCTTCTCTTATTGTTAATGATGCAGAGCGTTTTACTGGGCAGTGTAACAGCCCGTCGTGTGCTCTATATCGGCGACTCCATCACCGATGGCGGTTGGGGACGCAGCGGAGGTAGCGCCCAAGCCTCGAAAGACCGTGTCCACTGGGACCTCAACCACGTCTACGGACATAGCTACATGCTGTTCTGTGCTGCCTATTACCAGAGCCAGTGGCCTGATGCCGAGTGGCAGTTCTGGAACCGAGGCATCTCCGGCAATACGCTCTTTCAGATGGCTGACCGCTGGCAGGAGGATGCCCTCGACCTTAAGCCCGATGTCATCTCCATCCTCATCGGTACGAACGACGTGGGAGCCTATCTTGACGAATGTAAAAAGAACGGCAGGACGTTCTCCGCAGAAGGCTTCGACTACAGCCGCTGGGAACAGAAATACCGCCACCTGCTCGATACCACCCGTATGGTGCTGCCCAAGGCAGAGATGGTGCTGTGCACACCCTTCGTGGGCAAGTCTAAAGAACGGGAGCGCCAGACCATCGCCGATAGCCTGGCGCAGATAGTACGCCTTATAGCCAGCGACTACAAGGCCGTACTCGTGCCTTACGACAATATGTTTGCTGAGCTGCAAAAGAACGAGCCTTGTAAGAACTACTGGATATGGGACGGTATTCACCCCACAGCGGCAGGTCACCAGCGTATGGCCGAGCCTGTGTCGCGACGTGATGATAACCGATGATCGCGTCACCATTTTCTCTGCGGACAACGCTGAGGGGGACGCAAGAGTTCAGGGGGTCGGCGAAGCCAATGTTCAATCCCCAGGGACGTGGGCGTCCCGCCCGCGATAACCCCTCCCTCCCCTTGGGGGAGGGCCGGGGGTGGGGTTTCAATCTTCAATCTTCACCTTCTGCCTGATGTGCTCTTCGTATTCAGCTATTTCACGTTCACCGACATGAGCCAGGCCGTAGTGCTCGTCGTGCTGGCTATAGTCGAGTCCCACCTTCTCGCTAAAGACGGATACACGCATCGGGATAAGACGGTCGATGAGCGAATAGCCAATCCAGCTCATGACGAAGGTATAGCCAAAGACTATGACGATAGCCAGCAGATGGTAGAGGAAAATTACGAAGCCGTCCCATGTGCCTGCGATGAGTCCCTCTTGGATGAAGATGCCAGTCAACACCGTGCCGAAGATACCGCCTGTGCCATGTGTGGGGAACACGTCGAGGGCATCGTCGATGCTGGTGTGCGAACGCCAATAGACCGCGATGTTGCATATCAGCGTGATGACGAAGGCGATGAAGATGCTCTGCCCTACGGTGACATAGCCTGCCGACGGCGTGATGGCCACCAGACCCACTACGCAACCCACGGCGGCACCCATCGCTGACGGCTTGCGGCCACGCAGGCAGTCGAAGAATATCCACGTCATCATCGCCGTTGCCGAGGCCGTATTCGTGTTCAGGAACGCCTTGACGGCCTGCCCGTCAGCATGCAGCGACGAACCCGCATTGAAGCCGAACCATCCCAGCCACAACAGGGCCGCTCCCAGAAGCACAAAGGGAATGTTGGCCGGTTCGCTCCTGCGCGTCTCGGCCTTGCGTCTGCCTAAATAAATGGCTCCTGCGAGGGCAGCCACGCCGCTCGATGCGTGCACCACGATACCACCGGCAAAGTCGATGACGCCCCAACGGCAGAACAGCCCCTCGGGATGCCACGTCATGTGGGCCAGCGGACAGTAGATGGCGAAGAAGAAAAACATCATGAAGAACATGTATGCCGAAAATCTCACGCGCTCGGCAAACGAACCCGTTATCAGCGACGGCGTGATGATGGCGAACTTCATCTGGAACAGCGCATACAGAGCCAGCGGTATCGTGGCACCACCCAGCACGTTGCCCGCCGGAGTGGTATACACCTCTGCTCCCACGTTCCGGAACATCAGGAACGTCAGCGGATTGCCTATCAGCCCGCCGATGTCATCGCCAAAGCACAGCGAGAAGCCTATCACCACCCACAGCACCGAGATCAGTCCCATGGCGATGAACGACTGCAGCATCGTCGAAATAACATTCTTCGCACCCACCATGCCGCCATAGAAGAACGACAGTCCGGGCGTCATCATCAGTACAAAAATTGTAGCGGTAATAAGCCACGCCACATCAGCAGCAGAGATTACCGACCAGTCACATTCAAACGTAGGCTCCCCTACGCCAAGCCCTGCAACGGCTATCAACGTCATCGCCGTCATCAGGATTATCCAACGCTTCTTAATCTTCATACCTTTTTATCTTTTTAATAATACATTTTCTGACATTTTGTAAGATTTTGGATGCAAAATTACAACATTATGTCGTAAAACCTACTACAAACACTTGCTTTTTGTTTGTTAAAAACTACAACACCTTACAATGTGTCAATATTTCAACTGCTTTTTCTCCTCTTTTGCTGTCACTTTGCACTAAAAACATATCATTTCGTTACAATCTGCAATCGAACAATATCGTATAGGTGGGCACCTAAGGGCACGCATCCTACCTGTCACATGAATCCCAGCCATTTCGCCGTACATACGGCACGGCTGTATGGCTGGCTACCATTATCTGATGCCTACGGAATCGGCTGCACAAAGGGTGGGAAACTTTTGTAAGTTAGTAGCTGACCGATTGTTATCTACGGGGTGCCTGCGAGTTCTGTTATCGTTTGATTCGGACTGTCTCATTCGGTAATCTCCTTGTGTTCACAACAAAATATAGCCTTACTTGTCGAAACTGTCCTTATCTTCCGTTTTTTGAAGATTGTCAAGCTTCCTTTCCAATTGTGACAGTTTCTTCAAAACTTCGTCATTGTTGTCCGCAGCCATTGCGTCAACAAAAATGCTATTCACCAAACTCATGCCAATGATTCCTCCAAAGAACAGAAGGACCGAGAAATAGATTCTTGCGACTACGGCCATTGCGGACCCGCTCTGTGATGCTATAGCTTCAGGCATGTCATACCATCCCTCGATAGTAAAGAGGCGGAAGATAGAATATACGCTAAGCGCCGGATTTCCAAAGTACTGTGGCGCTGAACTCCCGAATAGAAATGTTGTCGCGATGCTAACAACCAACAGCAGGACTCCTAATCCAAAAGAGACTATGAAGGACGCTTTGAATGCTAGTTTGAGGCCGTTTACCAAATTATCGATATTGGGGACAAACTTAAGTAGCCTGAACGATTTGAAGGCTCGCAAAGTTCTCAACGATAAGAGAACACCAGTTCCGGGGGTGTCTAATCCGAAGATGTTGAGGCATGAAGGCACGGCCAACAGTACGATTATAAAGTCGAAACGGTTCCAGCCATCCGACCAGTAATGTGCGAATCCCTTGTCTTGAATTTTTACTGCAGCCTCAAGCAAGAACAGCATGGTGAACACACTATCAGCAATAAGGAGTATTCCTGAATGATTAGCGCTGAAACCACTGATAAAGATAATGCCAGTATTGATAAGCACCAACACCAGCATTATACTGTCGTTTGTAAAGAAACGTTTTATGGTATTCATTCTATACGTACCGTTTAGCGGCTTCTAATAGTTGTTTCTTGAAATTGTAGATGTCTTCCACTTTGTCGATACTTTCCATCTGCTCATTACGATTTTCATCAACGAAACCAATGCGCTTGTTATTGGGGTTATTGAAGTGAAGCCTGCATATGGGCCTGCGATTGTTGTCATCTGCAAAGATGGCAAAGTATGACTGGGAGTCGCGGTGTGTTACACGTTCGGCAGCTATAACCTCACATACAATGCTCTTTACAATGTAATAGCCCTCCAGTTCCTGGACAGTAGTTACAATCTTTGAAGCCTTTTCTTCTTCCTTCGAAGTCTCTTCCTCTTTCTGCTCAACAGCAGCCGGAGTGGTTTGAATAGGAGCACCTGCAGCCTCTGTAGCCTTTATGGCTATGCCAAGCTTCTCACTCATTACGTCATTAATATGACTCTGCAAAGCCCGCTTGACAATGTCGGTGAACTGATCAAGCACCTTTTGAGTGACGATACCTTCATAGACTCTTTTCGTCAGCAACTTAACGAGTTCTGGAGACGGCTCGGTGAATTCGGAGCGGATAACCTTCTTTACCTCCGACATGTACTTCAGTTCATTGGCACTACTAAGAATGTTGTCCAGGTCAAAGTTTTCTTTGCAGAACTTCTTGACTTCCTCAATCTGCGCCTCACGAATCTTCTCCAGGTTTATTTCCAGAAATGGAATATCGTCCATGATGTTCTCCTTAACCAGGTCAGCATAGAACCTGAAAACAATACCATTCGTCAGTACGCCGAACTTCGCTTTAGAGGCTACGTAGTAACGCTTCAGCTGGTTGTCGTGTAGGTTCAGGTCTTGCTTCCAATGCTTACATTCGATGAGCATGATGGGTGAGCCGTCTTTCATGATGGCATAGTCTATCTTTTCACCTTTCTTCTTGGCAATGTCGCAATCCATCTCGGGAACCACCTCCAGCGGATTGAACACGTCGTAACCCAGTATCTGAATGAACGGCATGATGAAAGCATTCTTCGTCGCCTCTTCCGTTTGGATGGATTCTTTCAGGGAAGAGACTCGCTCGGCCAACTGTAGAATTGAATCTTTAAAGTCCATAGTAATATAGTTTTTGAATATTATAATGTTAACTTATGTGTCCGATTTTATGCGCAAACCTTTGGACAAAAAAGAAAGCGCAGACTTCCGTCATACGCTTCACAGGCCTACCACAGCCCACAACATACTATGAGGAAATCCGCACTTATGTGCGAACTTCAATGTATGTCGTTATTTTCTGCTCTTTTTTCTTTTCCGAGGTGGTAGTTCGTGAAGCGATTGAGCAAATATACCAAATGTCCGTGACTTCCATCATGTCTGCAAAACCATCATCAATGGTTGCAACAAAGAGAATCACGCTGCAAAAATACAATAAATTCTTCAATTCTCCAAACTTTTCCCTTGATTTTGTCAAAAAACAACTATAACGCCAATGCTGATGGTGGAGTTGAACATTAATTGCCGTTAATCAGCCATTAATTAGTTGTTAGTTTCTTTCGTGTCTTTCGATGTGTGTAACCCTAATTGGGGATGCGAGAGAGCATAGTCCATCATGTCTTGCCAGAATTGAACGCTTTGAACTCATGATTGAAGACCTGTGTGTTGCCACACTTGTTAAGCACCTCTTCAAGTTGTTCTAACTTTATCTTGTTCTCAGATGAAGAACTCTTGGAGTGGTAGGTATTGTTGTAAGAAACCACCAGATAGCGGCTCTTGATGTGGCTCACCAAGTCAGTAAAGGCAGCAAGAGCAGCATTGCGACAGTAGTCGCTCATGTTTTCCTCTTTAGGCTTTAATGCACTACCAAAAGAAAGCCATTCTTCCTGTTCATCCTTGTTTATCCTTGTTACTCTCTTTCAATCTTTCGATTTCCTCTTTCTGCTGATGATAGGCATTAAGGGCACGTTGCTTCAAGTCCTCGTACCTGGATTTCCAGTCAGCGGCTTCGGCTTGGGCCTGTGCCAGTTGCTGCTGCAAGGCGGGAACCGCCTTCTCCAGTTCTGCGAGACGGAGGTCTTGTTGCTGACGGTAGCCTGTTCGGGCGGAGTGCATACGTTCTTTTATACCACCTTGAGTCACAAAGGTCTTTTCAAGACTCTCCATGTATTTGTTCATCATCGTATCCACCTGAAAGCACAGCGTCAGACCCACATTCGCCATCTCTTCTGCCGACCAATGCGTGAAATACGGCTCATAGTCGCTGAGGCGGTTATGGCTCTTCGTGAAACCCTGCATGGGTTGGAACCGCTCATCATCAGGCGTCCATTGGCGCAACTGCCTCGACTTGAGGAAATCCTCAAAGTCCTGCCGCAACTCCCCAATGCTCGACCTGGCAACATTCAATAGCTTCAGCTCCATCTCGGTAGAGGTCTTCCCGTCCTCGCTACCCTCTACGATGTTCTGCTTCCCGGAACGAGCCGCCTGAACCATCTAGTCCACCGTGCGGTCGCCATACTGCGGAAGAAACCGCTCACAGAAGACATAGGTCATCTGATAGAGCACCTCCGACTTCTGATAAAACCAGAGATCCTGCCACTTCGGCACCTGCCGGAAAATACTCTTAAAAGGCTTAGCACTATCTTTTGCCATTGATCCTTCTGTTTTATGTTATTGTTTTCTGTTCTCTATAGCATCTATAGTATCTATAGTATCTATAGCATCTATCGCTTCTATTCAGACACAGGACAGTACCTGTCACGCCTCTCTCTGTTTAGGTGTATGTATTCAGTTGCAAATATACTACTTTTCTTTCAAACCGCAAAGGAAACAACAAAAAAATGAAAAGTTCCAAAGTTCCAAAGTTCCATTTAGCGTTTTTTGGAATACCTACACATTATCATATACATACTCGCGCAGACATTATTATATTAGAATTAGAGTCTAAAAAGAGTAAATGGAACAATGGAACAATGGAATCATTTAATAGTTAAAATATCTTTCGTATTGTTAACAGGATTTCGGTACTCTCTCTAATAAACGCTTCTTTTTTTGTGCCTTATGAATAATTCAGGTTAGAGGAGCACCCTTTACGGACTATTTCTATGTTTCTTCAATGTTCATTAGGTATCGTCTGTCAATATTGGTTCTGCATCAATTTGGGTGGTAATTCCATCCCCATTTCAGCCCGCTGTACAGCATCTTGGCTCTTAGCACCTCTGGCTTGGCT